>NZ_JARWGH010000007.1:0-341894 GCF_036528765.1 Rhizobium sp. BR 362
CGGTRCTGATGAACCCGGTCAGCCGCTTCATCTATTGGAACATGAACTACCATGTCGAGCACCACATGTTCCCGATGGTGCCCTATCATGCGCTGCCGAAGCTGCATGCGATGATCAAACACGATCTGCCGAAGCCCAATCCCTCGATCTGGTCGGGCTACCGCGAAATGATCCCGGCCTTCCTGCGGCAGTTGCGCAACGAGGATTATTTCCTGAAGCGAGAGCTGCCGGCGACAGCGCGGCCCTATCGCGAGGAATTCCACAATACGCTGACGCAAGCGGCGCAATAACGGCGGCCAAGCCAAACAGCAGATAAGAACGACATACAGGGAGGCAGGAATGAGCGGCAATTGGATCGAAGTCTGCGCGGCGGATGCGATCGACGAGGAGGACGTCATGCGCTTCGACCATGGTGGCAAAACCTTCGCCATCTATCGCAGTCCGGAAGACGACTATTTTGCCACCGACGGCCTTTGCACGCATGAGCAGGTCCATCTTGCCGACGGGCTGGTGATGGACAACATCATCGAATGTCCCAAGCACAACGGCCGCTTCGACTACAGAACCGGCGAGGCCAAGGGCGCTCCGGTCTGCATCAATCTCAAAACCTATCCGGTCAAGGTCGAAAACGGCACCGTGTTTATTGCACTTTGAGGGGCGGCGATATTCGTCTTGCCAAAATGCCTCGTGCCACGTGAACAGCGTCCAGACGATCATCAGCCCTTGACGTATCGCGCCGAACTATAAATTTCTCCCCATCCAATTTAAGGGGAACGCCATGAAAATTCTGGGCATATCGGGTAGCCTTCGCAAAGGTTCTTTCAACACGGCATTGCTGCACGCCGCCGTCGAACTGGCGCCACCAGGTGTCGAACTCATCGCCAGGACCGTCCATGGCGTTCCGCTTTACGATGGCGATCTCGAGGCGGCCGAAGGCGTTCCGGAGAAAGTGAGTGAGCTTAAGGAGCTTGCCGCAGCTTCCGATGGCTTGATCCTGTTCACGCCGGAATACAACAACTCGCTTCCCGGCGTCTTCAAGAACGCGGTCGACTGGATGAGCAGGCCGTCCAGCGATATTCCCCGTATCTTCCGGGCAAAACCCGTCGCCATTCTCGGCGCTTCGCCCGGCAATTTCGGCACGATCCTCAGCCAGAATGCCTGGCTGCCCGTATTTCGCACACTTGGCGCCGATCCCTGGTTCGGCGGGCGGCTGATGGTTTCGCGCGCCGGCAGCGTTTTCGATGCGGAAGGCAAAATCGTCGATGAGAAAGTGAAGCAGAACCTTGCCGCTTTCATCGAGGGTTTCGCCGCATTCGTGGAAAGCACGCAAAAGAGCTGATCGACACATTTCGTGTAGTGAGGCATGCGCGGAACTATGATTGAAAGATCGCACAACCTGTTGAATTGGCAGCGTCGCGTCGGCGCTTCCGGGCTGCATACCATCTTTCCTTCGAGCCGAAATGAAATCCAATACCGCCGGTTATATCTTCACGCTGTTGGCGATCAGCATATTCGCCATACAGGACGGGATCTCCAAACATCTGGTCAGTGCCTATCCGCCGCTCTTCGTGGCAATGATCCGTTATTGGGCATTCATGCTGTTTGCCGTCGCAATGGCGTCACGCTCTCCGGGCGGATTGCGTGCCGCCATCCGCACCAAACGGCCGCGGCTGCAGGTCGCGCGTGGGCTGCTGCTCGCCTCGCAGATCGTCGTCGCCATTTCATCCTTCGTCATTGTCGGCCTTGCCCGTTCGCAGGCAATCTTCTCATCCGGACCTTTGATAGTGGCATTGCTGTCCGTACCGATCCTCGGCGAAAAGGTGGGGTGGCGCCGCTGGCTAGCAATCTGCATCGGCTTTATCGGCGTTCTGCTGATCCTGAAGCCGGAAAGCGGCTTTTTCGACGTCCGTTTCCTGGTGCCGCTTGCCGGTGCCCTGTTGTTTTCGTTTTATGTCGTCATCACCCGCTATGTCAGCCGCGACGACCCCGCCATGACGAGCTTCTTTTACACCGGCGTCGTCGGCGCTGTGGCCATGAGCTGTATCGGACCGTTCTTCTGGACACCGGTTGCGCCGTATGACTGGGCTTTCCTGGGGGTACTCTGCCTTACCGGCATGTCGAGCCACTATTTCCTCATTCGCGCCTATGATCTTCTCGACGCGGTGGTCATTCAGCCGCTCACCTATCTGCAGCTCGTCTTCTCGGCGATCATCGGCATATCGATCTTCGGCGAGACCCTCAGTGTTAATACGGTCATTGGTGCGGTTATCGTCGTTGCCGCGGGCATCTTCACGATTTGGCGCGAACACGTCCTGGCACGCACTGGTGCCAGGACGTTGAAGACATAGGAAGGTTAGGCGTCGATCTCTGCCTTCGGCCGTTCCTCGGTGTAGTAGCTGGTGTATTTCTGCCGGTAGCGCTCCGTGCCGCCGAAGTCGCTGTAGCGCGACAGTTCCGACATGTCCGTCTTGTTGAGGATGACGCCGAGAACGCGCGAATTGATCTGCGGCTCCTGTTCCAAGAGGTCCCTGACGAGATTGGTCGGCGTCGCACCCCATTCGGCTACGAACAAAAACGCATCCACCTGCGGCGCGAACGCCTTGGCATCAATGACCGGTGCCAGCGGCGCAAGGTCGACGACGATGTAGTCGAACATCTTCCGCGCGCTTTCCATCAGGTTCAGCATGCCCTGCGAAGACAGGAGTTCGCTGGTGTGCAGAAGATGATCGCGCAGGACCACCGGCAGAATGGCAAGCTTGGTACGCGGATCGACCCTGACCGCACTTGCCCAGGGTATTTCGCCGAGAGCCGCCTCGATAAGGCCGGTCTGCGGCGGCGACTTCAGCATCCGGCTCAAACCGGGATTGCGCAAGTCAGCGTCGATCAGCAGCGTGCGCTTGCCGCTGCTTGCGAGCAGGGCGGCAAAATTGGCGGCCGTCGTCGACTTGCCTTCGCCGGGAAGCGCCGAGATGACGCCGATCACCCGGTCGGCGCGTCCCTGCAGCATGACATCGCTGGCAAGCTTGGCATTGCGCAAGGTTTCGGCGAATATCGAGCGCGGAGCCTCGACCGAGACACGCATGATCCGCTCGAAAGCGACGCCGTTTTCGGCCTCTTCGGCGGTTGCCGGCCCGGCCTTTTGTCTGCGGCTCTTTTTCTTCTTGTCGAATGTCTGTTGGCCGAGGAGCGGCAGATAACCCAGGAACTTGAGGCCGAGCGCCGTGCGCACATCGCTTTCCACCCGGAAGTAGCGATCGCGGAATTCCTGAAGTGCGGCAAAGGCACCACCGGCCATCAAGCCGAGCACGATCGAAAGCGCCATGACGAGCGTCTTCTTCGGGCTCGACGGCGCGGTCGGAACGCCGGCGGCGGAGATGACGCGCGCCTTGGCGATCGGGAAGGAACGCTGCTGCGATGCCTCCTCATAGCGGCTGAGATAGGATTCGTATAGCGTCTTCAGGGCTGTCGCTTTCTGGTTGAGCTCATTCAATCGCACCAGAGATTTATTGGCTTCGGAATTCTTGCCGACCACCCCTTCGATGCTATTGCGCAGCGACACGGCACGCGACTGTGCAACGTCGAACTCATTTTTGTAGCTCGCCGTCAGTTGCTGGAGCTCCTGGTAAATTTGCCGCGTAATGTCTTCGCGCTCCGCCCGAAGCGCGACGGCCTGGGGATGATCGGCGCCGAAATTCTGCGTGACGTCCTGCTCGCGCTTCTGCACATTGAGATAGCGCGTCTTCAGATCCTGCAGCACGCTGTTGTCGGTCTGGCTGGACGAGATCGTCGCGTTTTTCACCGCATTGTCCGGCCCCTGGTCGATGATCGACTTATATTGATAGTAACGTGCCGAGGCGCTGGCCGTGTCGGCCTGGGCGATGATCAGTTGCTTGTTAAGATCGGAAATCTGCTGCTCCGACATCAGCTCGCCGCCGGTCGAGGTCAAACCATTGTCGGCCTTGTATTTTTCGACATCGAGCGCAGCCTGTTGCGAACGCTCGCGCAGATCGTTCAGCCGCTCCTGCAGCCAGACAGATGCCCGCTCGGTCGCATCGAAATTGGCGTTGAGCTGATCCGTCAAATAGGCGTCGGCATAGGCGGCCGTGACCTTGGCGGCCAATTGCGGATCGGTTGAATCGAACGATACGGCGACGACGGAACTGCGGGTGACGCGCTCCACCTTCAGATCGGTCTGCAATGCTGCGGCGACTTGCTGACGTTGCGCTTCACGCGCCTGATCGGGCGTCAGCGGCGGCGTTGCCGGTTTAAAGGCGCTGACGATCAGCTTTACGCCGGACTTGATCAGAGCCAGCGGCGACTGTGGCGGGTTGAGGATCTCGTCATTGTTGACAAGACCGGCCGCATCGACGACGCGCAATGCCATCTCGTTGGATTTTAGGATTTCGACGGCGCTGGCGATTTCCATATCGGCTTGCTGACTGCTTGCCGGCGGCGGCTGATCCTCCGCATATTTCGTCATATTTTCATCGAGCAGTATCTGCGTCATCGACGTATAGCTCGAAGGCGCCGTCAACAGATACGCGACCGCCAGTGCGAGGAAGATGGCCACTCCGGCAATGATCGTGCGGATGCGACGGGTGATGACCGCCATCAGCCGGTCTAGGTCAATGAAACCATCCTGCTCCTCAGTTGGAAGAGCGCTGTGGACGGTGAAATTCTTCTGATGCATGGCGACCACCTTGTCGGAGAAGCCTGAATGAATGACGGCTCTGGCCTGCGGCCAGCAAGGCCGCAGGCGAAAGTATGAAGCGGCTTAAGCTGCGGTCATCTGCGCTTCGTGCGAGAGAACCAGGTTTCGGATCGAGTCGTAGACGAGACCGCCAATATCCGCGCGTGCCAATGCGAAGGCGACGTTCGCCTCGATGAAGCCCTGCTTCGATCCGCAATCGAAAGTCCGTCCGCTATAGGCCTGGGCATGGAAGTCCTGCGTTTGAGACAGGCGCAACATGCCGTCGGTCAGTTGGATCTCGTTGCCGGCGCCGCGCTCCTGCCGGGCCAGAATGTCGAAGATCTCAGGCTGGAGAATATAGCGCCCATTGAGGTAAAAGTTAGAAGGCGCCTCGGACGGGTGCGGTTTCTCAACCATTTTGGTCACGCTGAAGCCATGTCGCACCGGCGCGCCCCGGCCGATGATGCCGTATTTCGATGTCTCTTCTGGCGCACATTCCTCGACTGCGACGATATTGCCGCCGACTTCGTCGTAGAGCTCCATCAGCCCCGCCATGCAGCCGCGCAGGCCGTGGCAGACCATGTCGGGAAGCAGCAGCGCGAACGGCTCGTTGCCGATCAGGTCGCGGGCGCACCATACGGCATGGCCGAGACCAAGCGGCGATTGCTGACGGGTGAAGCTGATGGAGCCAGCCCGCGGCAGAAGACGTTCCAGTTCGGAGACCTGCTTAGTTTTGCCCGCCCTATGCAGCGAGGAGATAAGCTCCGGCGTGTCGTCGAAATGATCTTCGATGGCCGACTTGTTGCGGCTTGTGACGAAGACGATGTGCTCGATGCCGGCTTCGATGGCCTCATCGACAGCGTATTGCACTACCGGACGATCGACGATCGTCAGCATTTCCTTAGGCATCGCCTTGGTGGCCGGCAGGAAACGGGTTCCGTTGCCGGCAACCGGAATGATCGCTTTTCTCACAGGATGCTTAGGGTCCATTGCTCTATCCTTTGTTAGAGTGAGGGCCTGCGCCCAAACTAGGGAGGGAGGGGGAGATTTGAGGCGTCGCAGCCACTTCGCCGCCTGCCGGCAGAACGGGTGCCGGCAGGACGCTTGCCTCACCGCTGCCGCTAAGAGGGGCGGCAAGACGACGAAGGCGAGCTGCGATCGGCATGCGCAAATGACGGACTGCGCGTGGGTTGCGGCAGACTATTTTCAGGGCGTTCGGCAGGGCGCCGTCCTTGATGCTTTCGACAAGCATCAGGAAGGACAGTGTTTCTTTCAGGTTCCGCGTGCGCCGCCGTTGAGCGGCTAGAGCGGCGGCACCGAAAGGATGTTCAGCAAAAAACTTCCGGTCGGCAGCGATCATCGCCTCGACGTCTTGCCGCTTCAGCACCCGCGAGATTGAGCCCTCACGAATGTAGTAGAGATAACCAGCCGTAGGTTCGACGGCGCAGACGCCGCCGTTGGCCAATGCGGAGGCGAGAAAGATATAGTCTTCACCGATCCTGAGGGTCTCGTCGAAACGCAGGTGGTGTTTTTCGATGAAAGCCCGCTCAAAGACGGGTTTCATGTAACCGAAATTATGCTCCGAGCGGAAAATCATGTTTGACGAGATGAATTTTGCCAGCGTCAGAACCGGCAGGCGCGAAAGCACGGCTTCGGGAAACATGGTGCCTGCAGTCTCATCCTGTCCTCTGATGATATCGAGATTGTCGACCACGATCTGCGCCTCGGCCTTTTCGGCCCGCGCAATCAGCCGGGCCATACGATCCGGGCGCAACGCATCGTCGGAATCGAGCACGGCAACCCAACGACCGCGAGCGGCGTCCAAGCCGGCATTGCGTGCCGCAGCGGGACCGCCGTTGCGGGGCATGGCAACCAGCCGTACACGCGGATCGGTGTGATTGCCTGCGATCGTCGGCGTGTTGTCGGTGGAACAATCGTCGACGACGATGACTTCCATGCTGACGGCGCCCTGCGCGAGCGCGCTGTCTATGGCGCGCTCCAGCGTATCTTCGGCATTGTAGGCTGCGATGACGAAGCTGACATCGGGGATGAAATCCGTCATTGCGGTGCTTTCTCCAAACTTCCGTATTGTTCGATTTCTCGGACACCGAACAGGCCGCTGACGACGCCGGCGTGCATGATGCCGCGCAGGCCATAGCGATGGCGCTGCAAAGGCAGAGCGGCAAAAAGCGCAGCGGCTGCAAAGCAATAGCCGGATTTGGTCGCGGCTAGCGCAATTGCCTTCCACCGGCGAGGGCCAGCCGATGTCTCCAGCAATATCCGTCCATGCGTCTGACCCATGCGAAAACGCCGCTTCGTGAGCCAGGCGAGCGTTGCCCTACCGTTCGGCACCGGTTCGTAGACCAGGGCGTCCTTGGCAAAGGCAATTCGCCCGCCCGCCTGATGCATGTGGGTGAAGAATTCGGTATCCTCGCCACCGCTGCGTCCCAGCGCGAGATCGAAGCGACGGCCGGCAAGCGACGGCGCATTGCGTCGCAGCAGCGCATTGCAGGTATAGCCGGTACGGATATCGCCAGAGACCCAGACCGGCAATGTGGAATGGAAGTCGCCACGGCGCATCCAGCCCGGCGCAATGTTCGGATAGACGGCGCGCACCGGGCCGAGAACGGCGTCAGCGCCGGTGGCATCCGCGGTAACCAGCAACTCCGAGAGCCAATCCTCCGACGCTGTCTCGTCGTCATCGATGAAAGCCACGAAATCGCCGGTAGCATGGTCGAGGCAAGCATTGCGGGCGATCGAAATGTTCGACGCAGGGCAATGTACATAAGTGATCTCGAAGGGCACCGCCGACCGCATGGCGTCAACCCGGTCGCGCGCACTCGGCGTAACGTCATTATCCGCAATGATGATGCGGACGAGAGTGTCGGCAGGCACGGTCAAAACCGCCAGCGACAACAGCGTCTGGTCCAATTCGAGACGACGATAGGTGCAGACGGCGATATCGATAATCACGGGCCGGCGCTCTCGGTTCCCTGTCATGATATCACCCTGCGTCCTCGGAAGCTAAGGACTTCCATCCAGAAGCCCATCGACCACGCAAAATGCATGACCATAGCCGAGATGGCGGCAAGCGGTCCGTACGGGTTCTTTTCTCCAAGAGCGATCCAGAAGCCGTAGGCGACGCAGGCGAAAGCCCAAAGGCTGATGGGAACGACCGCGATCCAATTGAGGATCGCCAGAAAGGCGCCGACGAAAATCGGCACCACGGCCAGCGGCAGCATCTGGCGGATGCTCGGCATGCTGCGATGCTTAAGAATATTGCGCGCCCGGCCGCGGCCATAGCCGAGATACTGCCGGAAGAGCGTTGGAATGCTGGAACGCGGATAATAGGTCATCGCCGTCTTGTCGGTGAGCCAGATGCAATAGCCGGCTTTGCGCAGACGATAGTCGAGTTCCGCATCCTCGTTATGGCTGAAGGCTTCGTCGTAGCCGCCGACGGCGCGGAACGCAGCGATGCGCATCAGCGCATGATGGCCGTGATCGGCCCAATGCCCCTTGGCGCCTTCGCGATGCTTCGAGCCGCCATTGCCGAGCTTTGAATTTTGCGCCACTGCGGTTGCCTTCTGGAAAGCGCTGAAGCCCATGGTGCGCATGGCGACGACAACGGAATCCGCGCCGGTCGCATCGGCTTCCTGCGCCAGTATTTGGCAGTAATCCCGGGGGTAGTCCCCATGGGCGTCGATGCGGATGAGATAGTCGTAGTCATCGCCCAAAGTTTCGACCGCAAGATTGATCGCAGCACTTTGCAGCCGCTTCGGATTGTCGAGCAGGAGAATGCGCGGATCGGCCGCCGCGACCTCCCTCACAATATCGCGGGTTCTATCGGTGCTGCCGCCATCGGCAACCACGATCCGGGCATCAAGTTCGTCCAGAGCACGGCCGAGCTTGGCAAGCAGCGGCTCGATATGCTTCTCCTCGTTGAGGCATGGGATAACGATCAAACAACGCATATCCATGGGAATTCCGGTCTTCATTGCAATCCACCTCTATTGCGATGCAGTTTTGGGAGGGTCTGTAACTCGGCGTTTTGCTGGCCGGCGCCGGTAAGGGAGGTCAGCCGCTGCACCAATCCTCGGCATTCAGCGCGATCGGTCATCCATTGCCTGCGGTCCTGCGCGGCCAAGGCGTTGAAGGCGGCGAGGTAGCGTTCACTGTTCATATCGCCCAGGAGAGCGACCAAGTTGGCAGCGTTTGCCTTTTCGAGCGTCAGCCCGATTTTCCGGTTTGCCAGGAACCGTGCAGTCTCGGTACCGTCGAAGGCAATCGGCACGGCGCCGTGCAGGCCGCCTTCATAGAGGCGGTTCGGCAATAGCCAACTGGAATTCAGTCCCTCTTCAAAAAAGTCGATCGCCCAGGAGAATTGCACCTCGCCGTAGATCGCCGCGAGGTCCTCGGGATTCTTGTAAGGACCGCCGAAGTGCATGAAAGGCGCATTGCGCACGAACCCGTCGAAATCACTGAACTCCGAATGGGCCGGCCGGCCACGCAAGATGATCTCGAAGCGGCCTTCCATCCGGCGTGAAAAGTCAGCCAGTAATTCTAGTGACTGGCGGCAGCGAAGCGCGCCGAACCAGCCGATCTTCCAGGGCTCTCCGCTGCCCGGCAAGCGGGGTAGGGCGATCTCAGCCCCGGTGCCGTCTACTGCCATGACCTTGTTCTCGAGAAGGACGATCGGCAAATCGAGACCGGAACGAGAGCGGAAATAATGCTCGACGAAGGCCGGCGAACTGGTCAGCAGCAGCGCCGCATCCGTACCGAAATGACGCTCCGCGCTACGAAGAGCACCGCCAAAGACATCCTTGCGCAGCAGCAGCCGGTGAATGTCGAGGCACTCATAGACAACGGGCATATCGCCGCCGAGAATGGACTTGGCGCGGTTAGCCACGGCCAGCATTTCGAGGTTGCGGCCAATGATGACGTCCGGCTTTTCGACCGAGCGCAGCAGGCCGCGCAGTTGCAGAGCCGACTTGGCAACGGCAGCGATACGCTGCCCGAAATGGGCGTCGCGTGTCCGGCCGAGTTCGATCGGTTCAATGCCGTGAATGGCAGCCAGCGTATTGTCATCGCGCCGAAAGCCCGCCAGCGTCACCTTCGCCCCACCCGCCTGCAGCATCAGCACCCGCCTGCGAATGGCGGGATCGGCGAGATCATGGACGAAATAAAGAATATGCAGCATGAAAACTTTCGCTTTCGTGCCTGGCGGGAAGCCGGGCGCCTCGTTTCGTTCGTATTGCATCGGGTTCATTGCTCCGGCTGAGGAATCCGCTTCGCAGCCGGAACGTCTCAGTTGAGCTTGCAGGCGATCGATTCCGGGAATTGGCACTTGTCGCCCGCCGCCGTGAAGGCAACCCGATCGATCTGCATGGTCGCCGGCCCGCCGCCATAGGCGAACTTGCCCATCCAGTCGTTCAGCGTGTCCGTGCCCCAGAGGCTGAAGAAGATCTTCTGGGCATGTGTCGGCACTTTCGAAGGATCGGTGACCTCCCGAACGAGCTGGCCGTTCACGTAATAGCGCAGCCGGTCCTTTTCCCAGACGAACGCGTAATCGTTGAAGCCTTGATCGGCACCACCGGCGACCGGAACATATTTTTCATTGCCGCCTTTGGCGCCGACATATTGATTGAGCTGAACCTGCGCGGGGTTTTTGCCAAGGACTTCGAAATCAATCTCATCATGCGGTTTCTTGTCGGTCGGACCGATATAGGTGAAGAAAGCCGAATTAAGGCCAGAGCCTGTTGCGGTGCGATAACGCGCTTCGTAGGTGCCGTAGCCATAGGTCTTCGTCGTCTGGATTTCGCCGCAGGCATAGTCGCGGGCACCGGTTTTGGCCTGGATGAATTTAAGCTGCAGAATGCCGTTCTCGACACCGATCTGCTTCTTGGACCAGGTGCAGTTCTGGTGCGGGCCGTTGTTCCAGCCATCCGAAATGTACCACCGGGCACTGTCGATCTTGTCGAAGTTGTCGACGAAAGACCTTCCGCTCGGCTGGTCCTCCTGTGCGAAAACTGCAGAGGGAATAAGGCCGCTGCTCAAAACGGCGAAGGAAACGAGGCTGAGTTTTAGCGCATGAAAGATCGGTTTCGTCATGTGTCACCTTTACTCGTTTACTAGGAGGTCACCCGCCGGCCACCGGCGGTCAGGACTTCAAGGCGCGGCCGCGTGCGGCTGCCGGTCAGTAGATCGCAAAAGGAGGGCAGGGCGCCGGAAATCGCGCGCAGGCGGAGAAAGCCCACGCGAAACAGGCTGTCGCGTAGGAAAATTCGAAACCAGTCAAAGGGGCCATAGGCGCCGTTGAATGGGCTGGAATCGGTATCGAACGGGATATGTACAAACATGGTGCCCCAGATGGGCACAATGCGCATGCGATTGATCCGCGAAGACACGTTGGCAGTCACATTCACGATATCTGTCACCCTTTTTCAGACCGCTCCCCCCTTGCAGCCGTTTCGACCAGAGCAGACTAGAGCCCGCAGACGTAAGCTAGGGCGATCTCTCGAAAGGAAATATGGCGATGCAGCAAAAAACCGGGGTGTGCGACCCGGAAGCCCCTCGTCTTCCTATGAAAATTGATGGGAACACATCTAATCCAATTGGGTTAGTGCCCATATAGGTATTTGGTATTAAATGGATTTAAGAAAGGTATCATATTCTGAAGGCGGCATGGAATTACACGCTGCAGCGGCACTAAATTTTTTTCCACCGTCCGAGGATTTTTTTGCGCTGCGGCAGAAATCCGAGGTCAATCGTGATCAAAATAGGGCAATGATACAATCTTACTGAGAAAATCAGAAAAAGGTGACTCGCCTGCAGATTGTTATTTTGCTCTGAACATCCTGCGTGAGCAGACGAGTTCTACGAATGGGCAGATAAGCGTCCCCAGCGTCTGCAGTGCGGCGCTCGGCAGCGAACGACAAAGGCTAATTGTCCGCCGTTTCTAAAAGGCGGGACACGAAACCCCCCAAGGCAATGCGCGGGTCTTTGATAAAACACACTGTTCGACATTGTTCGTAATCGAACGGGCGCTAACTGTGGGGCCACGGCGACATTCTGTCTCTCGGAGCCGACGGAAAAATCGGCGATGGAAATGTCGAAAAATTCATAACCCGCTCCTGCGAAGGGGCCGCAAATTCTTTGTTGAAATCACAAGGGCGAGAAAATGGCGTCAATTACAATAGTTATTCCCTTCTACCAGCGGCAGACGGGCATTCTGCAGCGTGCATTGACGTCCATATTCAAGCAGGTATTTCAGGATTTCGATATTGTCATCGTCGACGATGAATCGCCGCTGCGAGCGGAAAGCGAGTTGCAATCGCTTAGTGATGAAGATCGGGCGCGAATTAGAGTGATCCGTCAGGCCAATGCAGGACCGGGCGGCGCCCGCAACACGGGCCTCGACAATGTGCCAGCTTCGAGCCGCTTTGTCGCCTTCCTTGATTCCGACGATGAATGGGCACCGCTACATCTCAGCAACGCGTTCGAGGCGCTGACGCGCCATAACGCCGATTGCTATTGGGACTCGATCGAAGGCGGTGAGGGATTTTCCTATCATTTCGGCATCGCGGAATTGGTTAAATCGGCGGATGCCACGCGCCTTTCGGTTCGTCCTTCGCTGATCGAAGTTCCCGATGTCGCTAGCGTCATGCTGAAAGACTGGGCCTTCTTGCACCTTTCCTGCATGGTGATCGGACGGTCGTTGTTTGAGAAAATCCGTTTCGAGGCCAAGCTGCGGCTGGCGGCCGAGGATGTGCTGTTCTTTTGCGATTGCATACTGGCTGCCAAGCGCGTGTTGCTCTGCGAAGACGCTGGTGCCCTGCGCGGGGAGGGAATGAATATTTTTCACAGCATCGACAGCGCCTCGCCGGAGTTCCTGCGGCAGCAGTTCAACACCTGGACGGCGCTCGATACGCTGGAGCAGCGGTTTTTGCAGCGACCCCAAGATATTGCATCAATTCGTTCCTACAAAAATCGCGCCCGAAAACAGGCGATATGGAGCCAAGTGGGGCAGCTACGCCGGCGGCAATTGCCGCAATTTGGGCTGCTGATGAAGTGGGCATGGCACGATCCTGCGATATTGCAGAGTGCGGTGCAGCTTGCCGTGAGTAAATTTACGCCCTAGTTTTCGCACCGCAGCAAAGCCGACATGCCGCACATTCCTAAAGAGCCAGCGCGTGTTCGGCTAATAGCGAAATTACCAAGGAGACCTGTATGAAGCCGTTCCACTGGGAATCCACCCATGGCAATTTCGGTGACGATCTCAATCTCTGGCTCTGGGATTTTTTGCTCCCGGGCTTGCGCGACGTGCATAGAGAAACCCTGCTCGTCGGGGTTGGCACCGTTCTCAACACCCTGATCCTGCCGCTCGACGGTCATAAGCTCGTGATCGGCAGCGGCTTCGGCTACGGCTCGCTACCGGAGATGGGCGACAAGACCAAATGGGATATCCGCAGCGTGCGCGGCCCGCTGACGGCGGAAAAAGTTGGCCTTCCGCAGGACATGGGCATCATCGATCCGGCAGTGATGGTAACTGAAATGCCGGAATTCAAAAACCTGCCGAAAACCAATCGCCGCACTTTCGTTCCGCATTGGGAGTCGGCGGCCGCCGGGCTCTGGCCGGAGATATGCAAGACTGTCGGGCTCTCCTGTCTCGACCCTCGCGGCGAGGCGAAGGCTGTGATCCGCGAGATCGCAACGTCCGAGCTGATTGTCGCGGAGTCCATGCATGGCGCGATCCTTGCCGACGCCTTCCGCGTGCCGTGGATTGCCGTCAGTACCTCACGCGCAATCAACAGCTTCAAGTGGAACGACTGGGCCCGTTCTCTCGGCGTAACCTATGCGCCAAAACAAATTCCGGTTTCCACCCGGGCAGAAGCGATCGCCAAGGGTGCTAAGTTCTGGGGCGTTGGTTTCGAACGTGACGAGCAGGCCGTCGAAGAGCTGGAGAAGGACGGGCACGGGGGGGCGGCGGTACTCGTCGATCCGCAACAGACCCGCCTAAGGACGATGGCGAAACAGGCGCTTGCCGTACCCTCGGCCTTGGCGCTTTGGCAGGCGAGCAAGGCGAAACCGCAACTCAGCGCCGACGCTGCACTTGCCAATCGCAAGCAGCGCCTTTTTGAAGTCATCGAAGGCGTCCGGCGCGACTATTTCTGATATCGACAAAAATTTACTCAGGAGCGGCCTGCAGCAGGTAGCGCAGGCCGTTCGCTCCAGAATGCGCAATCGGCACCCCGGCGCCTTTGCGAAAACGTTCCGTCTTGTCGGCAAGAATGCCGCGGGCAATGGCCGGAATGGCTGCGGGGTTGCCCAATGCATAAGAGGCCGCTGCCGCAAGGCCCGATTGTCCCTTGATATCGAGAAACCGACGCAGCTCATAGCGGCCGCGAACATGCTGCTCATGGCGGCGGATGGCGGCTGCGTCGGCCGGGGAGAGGCCGCCGCCCGCGAGGATTGCCCGATCGGCTTCATAAAGCCTATGCAGATCTTCGGTGCGATGCTGGCCGCTCAGCGAGTTGCTGCGCACCACGGCGCCATAACCGCAGCTATGAATGATCTTATAGCGCGCACCGCTGGCTAGGGCCCGCACGTAGAGATCGTAATCCTCTCCCAGACGGAGGGCCTGGTTATAACGCAGGTCTTGAGCGTCCAAAAATGACCGGCGCATCAGCGGCTTTAGAAAACCGATCTCGCCGCGTCGCACCCCTGGCTTAGAGATATTACCTTCGACAAAGGCGATTAGATCGAGAAAGCGCGGTTGTGGCTCGAAACGATCGAGCATTGTAAGAGCGACGGAAACCGCATCGGCGTTGACGAACGCTATGTTGTCGGCGACGAAATCCCAATCATCGCTGGCGAGCAAAGGCTTGAATCGCCCTGGAAAGAAGAAATCGTCGGCATCGAGGATGCTGATCAGGGGGGCACGCGAGATCTCGATCGCGTGGTTGCGTGCTGCGGCCGGGCCGCGGGTTTCCTCGAATGCATGGATGGTAAGCCGCCCACTACCATCGTCGGCGAGGCTGGCGGAGGCGGAGGTACCGTCTATCGAGCCGTCGTCAATGACGACGACTTCAGCCACCTCTGGCTCGCGGAGGGCGGAAGCGACAGCAAGGCCAATGGTGTCGCTGGCATTCTTCGCGGCAATAATTACACAGACATTGTTTTCGGCACTGTCGGTCACATCAGCCTCCATGAATTCTGCCGGAGACTTAGGACGGCGTCAGCCATCGGCAACCATGCGAGCGCCAAAAGATCCGCCTTACAGCGACCTTACGGATTGAAGGGCTCGGAGCGATTGAGATTTGAAGCGGGCAGGCCGGTGATTTTATCGTCATCGCGCAACGGCATTGCAGCCAAGTCTTGGTTCAGCGACGACTCTCGCGCGCTCCGCTCCTTCCAGACCAGGAATAGAACACCGACAAAATAACCGATCTGCAGTAGCACTGCACAAATCACCGTTTCGATGAAGGTGGTCGAAACTGATTGCGTGAGAAAATAGGTGGCAATGGCAAATACAGCCAACGTACCTAGCATGCTGATGAAAACGCGTGGCGCATACATGACGTCACCTCCGGCGCATAGTCATCAGGAAAAGAGCGATCAAGGTCTTACCTCCCTAAATAGACCCACAAGTCAAATATATTTAATGAATCCTTGAGATTCAACCAAATGACTGGCGATCCATTACGATTACGGAACGAATACGACTTTAACGCATCACCCGTTAAAACTACTCCTCCATAATACGTGCAATTGCAGTCGATTTTGTCTTTCTTTTTCCATCTTTCTCACATGGGTTGTCGCGTGACAGTTTTCGCAACCCTTATGAGCATACCTTGTCGCCGTGCACGTTCTCGAATTGAGTCCAATCAATCAACTTTTATTACATAGTTTGCCTATCGCGATGCCCACCATGTGCATTGCAATATGGTGTTGCAGCGCAATATTTTTCACGTAAAATCAAGTTTGCGCATAAACGTTCAAGAGTGCGCAAAGCGTAGTTTCAAAAAGAGCGCATGAATAAACCGGCCATGTAACCGTTAACATTCTCTCTGATCTCGATCCTTCACGTAATTAGCGCTTTTCTGGCCGCTTATACAATACGTTCTTTAGTACACCTGTTATATAAGAAATATCTAAACCTAAGAAATCTACCGCTCGCGGGGTAAAACCCTGTCGCGATTTTGCGCCGCCACAAAAATTTGGCTTAAAAAATCATAATCGCCACCTACACTCCCCACTGCATAGCCCTAACTAGGCGCCCGAGACATTTCCGACCAATTCGCCAACATGAATGGAGTCATCTCTATGAAGTCTGCGACGAGATCGGCCACATCGGCTTTTTTCAGCGCTCCGGAAAGCGACGTCTTTCCCCCGACAGGTGGATTCCTTAAAAGGACGTTCGACGTCACCGCCGCATTAATGGCGCTGATTTTCATCAGCCCCATTTTCGTTATGCTTATGCTCCTGGTTAAGCTCTCGGATCGGGGTCCCGTTTTTTACGGCCATCGCCGCATCGGACATAACGGCAAGACCTTCCGTTGCCTGAAGTTCCGTACCATGGTCGTCGATGGCGACAGGGTTTTGAAGGCTTATCTGCAGGCCAACCCCCGGGCAATGGAAGAATGGCGTGCAACACGCAAACTGCAGAATGATCCTCGCGTCACCCTTGTCGGCGCCGTGCTTCGCAAACTGAGCCTCGACGAGCTGCCGCAGCTCATCAATATCATTCGCGGTGAAATGAGCGTCGTCGGGCCGCGTCCCGTCGTCGAAGACGAGCTGGAACTCTACGAAAATGCGGCGATCTACTACCTCCAATCCCGCCCTGGCCTGACAGGCCTCTGGCAGGTCAGCGGTCGCAACGACGTGTCCTACGCCAGCCGGGTCGCTTTCGACACGCACTACGTCAAGAACTGGTCGCTCAGCAGCGACGTTGTCATCATCGCCAAAACCATTCCTGCGGTCTGCCTGTCGCGTGGCAGCTACTGATGGCGAACGCAGATACCGCAGGGAGACGCCTGCGGTTTCCCCGGAATGCGGGGCTGCACTCTAATAACAGGGAAGATCCTGCATGATTGAAATTCAGTCTCCTGGTAAGTCCGTTGGCACGGCCACACCTCTTCGTTGCGCAGCTCTTATTGCTCTTAGCCTGTGCATGCCGTTGGGGAGTGCGCACGCCGATAATCTTCCTGGATATCACTTGGGAGTCATGGATAAGCTGCACATTCGCGTTGCCGAATGGCAGACTGCGGAGGGCTCGGTTCGCGACTGGTCGACGATCTCTGGCGATTACACTGTCGGCCCGTCCGGCTCGGTTTCCATTCCCTTCATCGGTGATATGCCGGCAAGCGGTAAGACGACGGACGAAATTGCCGAAGCGATCGGCATCGGGCTGCAGAAACAATTCGGCCTGCGCGACCGGCCCTCGGCTTCCGTCGAGCTTTCGCAATTCCGGCCCATCTATCTCACCGGCGAGGTTCAGAATCCCGGACAATTTCCTTTTGTGCCCAACCTCACCGTTCTCAAGGCAGTCAGCCTCGGCGGCGGGCTGCGGCGCGCCGATGCCGGCCAGCGCTTTGCTCGTGACTACATCAATGCCAAGGGAGATGCCGTCGTCCTGATGGCGGAGCGCGGACGCTTGCTGATGCGCAAGGCGCGTCTGCTGGCGGAACTCGCGGGTAAAGATCAGATCGATGTTCCGCCGGAGCTGCAGAAATTGCCGCAGTCGGCCGACCTGCTCGCCAGCGAAGACGCCCTGATGAAAACGCGCAGCGAGCGGCTGAAAACGCAATTGCAGGCGCTGGCGGACCTGAAAGTGCTGCTGCAAAGCGAGGTGGAGGCGTTGGCGAAGAAGACGGACACGCTGAGCCACCAGCTCGACCTTGCCAAAGCGGACCGCGACAAGGTCGAGAGTTTGGCGGAAAGAGGATTGGAACTTGCATCCCGCAGGATCTCGGCCGAGCAGCGCGCTTCCGACGTGGAGACCAATCTGCTGGATACCGACACGGCATCGCTGAACGCCAAGCAGAGCATCAGCAAAGCCAACCAGGATGAAAATACGCTGCGCAACGACTGGCAGAAC
Source organism: Rhizobium sp. BR 362 (assembly GCF_036528765.1). Lineage (NCBI taxonomy): Bacteria > Pseudomonadati > Pseudomonadota > Alphaproteobacteria > Hyphomicrobiales > Rhizobiaceae > Rhizobium > Rhizobium sp. BR 362. The sequence continues at coordinate 17,787 of NZ_JARWGH010000007.1, forward strand.
TCGCTTGCGCAGGACTTGCAGGATACGGACACCCAGTTGGAAACCCTGCAGCTTAAGCTCTCCACCAGCCAGGCCTTGATGCAGGAAGCGGTCGCGCAATCGGCCGATGCCAGCAACCTTGATCCCAGCGGACAGAGCGTCAACATCTCTTATACGATCGTGCGCGATGACAACGGTCAGACGAAGGAAATTCCGGCTCAAGAGAACACCCAGGTCCTGCCGGGCGATCTCATCAAGGTCAGCAGCGCGCTTGCCATGCGTTAAGGAGGGTCGATGCAGATCGCGAAATCGACCTTCATTCGTCCAGGGAACAACGCCACCTACGGGGCGGTGGCCGTTGCGCTCTCCTTTTTCGTCTTCGCTTATTCCTCCCGCTTCGGGCAGGTCTCCATCCTTCTCTATTATGGCCTCTGGTTTCCGCTGGTGCTGATCGGCTATCGCAGCACGCTTGGGAACTACCAAAAGCAGCTCTGGCTGTTCGCCTTCGGAGCCTTTACCTGCCTCTCAATCTTTTGGTCGGCGGCGCCCTCGGTTACGGCCCGTGCGGCGATCCAGTACATGACGCATATTTTCTGCGCACTGATCGCCATGCGCACGATCGATATCCGAACGCTCACGCGCGGCGCGATTGCCGGTACGGTGCTCGTGCTGCTCTATTCGATCCTATTCGGCTATTACGCCTATGACCCGCTCGACAGTACATATAGTTTCGTCGGCGCCTTCGATTCAAAGAACCAGCTCGGCTTCTATGCCTCGCTCGGCATATATTTCGCCTTTGCCGCCGTCGTCATTCTTGGCGAGCGCCGCATCTGGATGGTGGGCGGTGGCATTGCCGGTCTGCTGTCCGCCTACTGCCTGCTCGCCTCGCAATCGGCGACGTCGGTATTGACCACCGGGTTGGTCGTCGCACTAGGCATTGGCATGCGGGCGATCCTGTTCCTGTCGCCTCGGCAGCGAAAAAGGCTGTTTATCGTCTTGGCGATAACCGGTCTGGCGGTCGCAGTCGCCGGTGTCAATTTCGGCGGCGTCGATCTTGTGCTCGGAGCCTTCGGCAAGGATTCGACACTGACAGGCCGCACCTATCTATGGCAGCAAGGCATCGAAGCCGCCGCGCAGCGTCCTTTCTTCGGCGTCGGTTATCAGGGCTATTGGGTACAGGGTTTTTCGGAGCCGGAGCGGTTGTGGGATGAATTCTACATCGCCTCTCGGACCGGCTTCCATTTCCACAACACCTTCATCGAAACAACCGTAGAAACCGGCCTGATCGGCGTCAGCCTCCTGGTCGCGATCCTGCTTACCGGCGTCATCGTTCATCTCAAGCGGTTTTTGACCGACATCAGAAATGATGAGTCCTATGTGCTGCTCGGCATTGCGACGCTGCTTCTCACTCGTGCCTTCGTGGAGATTGACATTCTCAATCCCTATCAGATCGGCTCTTTCCTGTTTTATTTCACGGCAGGCAAGCTGACGATGAAAACGCGAGCGCCAAAGCTCGTTCCGCTTGCTCCCGACGATCGAATGGAGTTTGCGCCATCGAGGAACTGGGAGTCGCGGATCAGCAGATGAAGACTCTTTATGGCATTCAATATCTCCGCGGCTTTGCAGCTCTCGCCGTGGTCCTGTTCCACGCCGCTGAGCGCACCGGCAACCCTTTCCGCATCGGAGCGGCCGGCGTCGACGTCTTTTTTGTCATCAGCGGCTTCATCATGTGGACAATGAGCGAGCGCCGTCCGGTGACGCCGATGCGCTTCTTACTCGATCGCCTGCAGCGCATCGCCCCGTCTTACTGGATCGTCACCAGCATCATGATTGCCGGTGCGCTCGCCGGCCTGTTTCCGAGCATGAAGCTGACGGCTGCCCATATCTTCGGCTCGCTGTTTTTCATTCCCGTGCGCTCGCCGAGCAACGGCGAAATCTGGCCGGTTCTCGTGCAGGGCTGGACGTTGAATTTCGAAATGTTCTTCTACGTCATCTTCGCCGCGACGTTGCTTTTGCCACGCCGTCTGCAGCTTGTAAGCATGGCCGGTATCTTCCTTGCCTTCGTCATCGCCAGCAACATCTTCAATCCGCAATCCTCTCTGCTGCTCACCTACGCGCAGCCGATCATCCTCGAGTTCGTGGCCGGCGCGGTTCTCGGCCGGTTGTGGCTGGCCGGGAGCATACCGGGCGCCGGTCTCGGTCTTGCCCTGGTCCTTGCCGCTTTGTCGGGATTTACTGCCATCGAGCTTATCGGCCTCGACTTCAACGAAGTGACCTGCGGACCACTCGCCGTCACACTGGTGCTTGGCATCGTATCGCTGGAACGAAGCGGAAAGCTGCCAAATATTCCGCTGCTCACCTACCTCGGCAACAGCTCCTATTCGATCTATCTCTGGCACACGCTGGCGATTTCGGTGGTCATAAAAGTGGTAGCATCCACACAGATGCCCTCCGACGTCGCGACATTCCTCAGCGTCATCTCCGGCACTTTGCTCGGTATCTGCGCTTACGAAGCAGTCGAAAAGCCTCTTCGCAACCTGTTGAGAAGCTTGAGCTGGCAAAGGTCACGCCCGTCGCCCGCGTGACCTGTGATCAAACTTGGTCCCGATCTGATGGCGCATGTCGTTTGCCAAAAGGGGCTGATATCGGCGAAGTCGCGGCCTCCGCGACTATTGTCGAATGCCTTCAGAGACGACGGCGGCGTAGCTGATCGAAATAGACGATCACGATGATCAATACGCCGGTGATGATGCGTTGCCAGAAGGAGTTCAGGTTCAGGAGGTTGGCGCCGTTGTTTATGGTCGCGAGGATGAAGGCGCCGATCAGGGGACCGTAGACGGAGCCGACCGCGCCGAAAAGGCTGGTGCCACCGATGACGGAGGAGGCGATGGCCTGCAATTCCCAGCCATCCGCCTGCGTCGCATTGCCGATGGCGATGCGCGAGGCGAGCAGGACGCCGACGAAGGCGGCGCAGGTGCCCGACAGGATATAGGCGAGATAGATCATCCAGGTGACGTTGACGCCGGAGAGACGCGCGGCCTCGCGGTTCGAACCGACAGCAAAAAGATAGCGACCCCAGCGGCTAAGATGCAGGAAAATGAAAGCCGGTATCGCGACCAGGATCACCATCCAGAAGAGGCTCGGAATGCCCAGGAAATCGGCGACGGCGAAATTGGTGAACTCGTCGTTGACGATGTTGATCGTCGAGCCATTGGTGATGAGCAGGCCGATGCCGCGCAGGGATGTCAGCGTCGCCAACGTGATGATGAAGGGCGGCAGGCCCATGCGCACGATGCCGAAGGCATGGAATGCGCCGATCAGCACGCCGAACAGCAAGGTTATGAGAATGGCGGCCGAAACCGGAAATCCGGCCTGCAGCAGCCACGCGATGATAACGGTGCAGAAGCCGACGATGGCGCCGACGGACAGATCGATGCCCGCCGTAATGATGACGAAGGTCTGACCGAGAGCCAGGATCGCCGTCATCGAGCCCTGTCGCATCAGATTGGTGATGTTGAGCGGCGTCCAGAACTTGTCCGTCCAAAAGCCGAGGACGACCCAAAGAGCAAGTAGAAGAAGGATCAGCGTCAAGCTGAAGAGGATGTTCATCTTGCGCCGCGGTGCAACTGTTGGGCCTTCTGTCGTATTTACGGCCATTGTTGTTCTCCCTCTTTCTTATCTTATGTGTCGTTCAGACGCCGATCGCCTCGCCGAGGACTTCCTCATGCGTGGCAGCGTGAAAATCATGGCTCGCGACGAGCTGGCCGCGGCGGAAAACATGCAGCCGGTCGGCGAGTTCGTAGACCTCAGGCAGATAGGATGAGATGACGATGATCCCCGCGCCGCCCCGCAAGAGCTTGGCAAACAGCCGGTAGATCTCCGCTTTGGTACCGACGTCGACGCCGACGGTCGGCTCGTCGAAAATGAAGAGCTTGGCGCCGTGGCTGAGCCACTTGCCAATAACGACCTTCTGCTGATTGCCGCCCGACATGGCCGAAACGAGAACCCGCCGGCTCGGCGTCTTGATGCTGAGATCGCGGATCTGCTTGTCGGCATTGGCCGCTTCGCCGCTATTGTTGATGATCGGCCCCTGGCTCAGCCGCTTGAACACCGGCAGGTTGATGTTGAGGCCGATCGGCAGATTGAGGCAGAGTCCCTGGTCGCGGCGGCTTTCCGGCGCCAGCGCAATGCCGAGGTCCATGGCGTCCCGCTCGCTGCGGATATTGACCTTGCGACCCTGCCAGTAAATCTCGCCTGCCGACAGCGGCTGACGGCCATAAAGCCCGAGCGCGAATTCGCTGCGGCCAGCGCCGATCAATCCGTAGAGGCCGACGATCTCGCCGGCTCGCACGCTCAGTGAGATATTTTCAAAACCGGGACCGGACAGGCCGCGGGCTTCCAGGATGGTCTCCCCGATCGGAATCTCTTCCTTGTGATAGATCTGCTCGATCGAGCGGTTGATCATCAGCTTGATCAACTCGTCCTCGTTGGTCTCGCCGATCGTACGCGTGCCGACATGGGTTCCGTCGCGCAGGACCGAGACGCGGTCCGCCAGTTCGAAGACCTCTTCCATGCGATGGCTGATATAGACGATGGTAACGCCCTCGCTCTGGAGACGGCGGATCAGTTTGAAGAGCTGCGCCGATTCCTTGCGGGTAAGGTAGGCCGTCGGCTCGTCGAAGATCAGGAATTGGGTGCCGCGCATCGCGGCGCGGGCAGTGGCGACGAGCTGCTGCTGGCCGATGGTGAGCGAACTGAGCAGCGCGGCCGCCGGCAGGCCGAAGCCGAGATCGTCAAGCACGGTCTGCGCCATCTTCTCCATCTGCTTCTTGCGCATCAGCCCCAGGCGATTGACCTCATCGCCGAGAAAAAGATTGGCTGCAACGGTCAGATGAGGGCAGAGAACGACCTCCTGATGCACGGCATTGATGCCGCGCGCGATCGCTTCATTGGGATTGGAAAGTCCGACCGGATGGCCGCACCAGAATATTTCGCCCGCCGTTCTGGTGATGACGCCGGTCAGGAGCTTGATAAGGGTCGACTTGCCGGCGCCGTTTTCGCCGACGATGGCGTGGATCTCGCCCGCCAGGAAGGTGATCGTCGCGGGTTTCAGCGCCTCGACATAGCCATAGCGCTTCTGTAGCCCCCTGAGTTCGAGAATAGGCGAACCCGCCGGAACGCGGCTTGCTTCCGTCCGGATATTGTCATCGTGTCGATGACTGATCTCTTCGAGGTTCGTCATGGGTCTCCTCCTTAGGCGAGCATTCGCTCCGTTCGTCTCGGCGCGGAGCCGACCAAACGAAGCCGAAATGAAAACAGGCCGCGCCTGGTCTCCCAGGCGCGGCCTCAACTGGTTACTTGACCTTCGGATTGATCAGGGCGTCGATCTTCGGATCGCTCATATTCTCCTTGGTCACGAGGTTTGCACCGGTGTCGACGTTGGCCTCGACCTTTTCTTTCTTGGAGGCGGCGAGCGCGGTCTTGATGCCGTCATAACCCATGCGATAGGGGTCCTGCACCACGAGGCCGGCAAGAACACCGGACTTCAGGAATCCGACGGTCTTGTCATCATTGTCGAAGCCGATGACCTTGATCTTGTCGCCAAGCTTGTTTTCGGCAATCGCCTGGCCAACGCCCTGCGCCATGATCAGGTTCGAGGCGAAGACGCCGACGAGCTTCGGATTGGCCGTGATCAGGTCGGTCATGATGTTGAGGCCGGTCGTGGCCTGACCATCGGCATACTTGTCAGCAACAACCTTGAGGCCCGGATACTTGCTCTTGATCTCGTCCAGGAAGCCCTGGCGGCGCTGGTCGAGCGAGCCGACGCCCGGCAGGCTGGTGATGATGGCGACTTCGCCTTCTTCCTTGCCGGTCATGCCCTTGATCGCCGCGGCAAGACCGTCAGCAGCGATGCGGCCGCCGGCTGTGTTGTCGGTTGTTAGGAACGATACGAAGGCTTTGGAATCGGCGGCCGAGTCGATGCCGACGACCGGCACGGATTTGGCGGCTTCATCCACCGGCTTGCCAAGCGCTTTGCGTTCGGTTGGCGCGATCACGACGGCGGCCGGTTTGCCGGCAACGGCGTTTTCGAGAATGCTGATCTGGCCGTTGATGTCGGATTCCGATTGCGCGCCGAGTTCCGGCACGTTGACGCCAAGATCCTTGCCCGCCTTGCGAGCGCCGGCAAGAACGATCTGCCAGTAGAAGGATGTCGTGTCCTTGACGATGATCGGAATGGTCACATCGGCAGCAAAGGACTGCACCGGCATGGCGACTGCGATGATGGCCGCGCCGGCAAGGCCAGCAAAAGTGCGGCGGGACAGAAGGGATTTGGCGATTTTCATTGATTTCTCCTCTCAACGCGCTCTGCTCCTGCACACCGGCCGTTGAACGCTTGCGGCACGGTATCGTGAGCACCTGACGGGCTCACGCATCGCGAGATGTTTGTTGCGCATGATCTTATCCGAAACCGTTTCACTTACGTTTCGAGATCATGCCGTAACATCCACGCCAAAACAGGCTTTCCTCCTCTTCGAAGCCGCCTTTTCGCGACAGCTCGATAGCTCCTTATTTTCTGTTCAAACCCGGACGGCGTCATCACCCAAGGGCGGCGCGACCAGGGTCAATCCTTCGAATTCTTCGTAAAGGCTTGCCGCGAGCTCAGGCTCCACGAGCTGCATATTGCGGATAAGGCTTTCCGGTTTCGCCGTGCCGATCAGCACCGAAGCGACGGACGGATGGCGAAGCGGAAACTGCATTGCCGGTGCGGCGAGCGGCAGGCCGTGGCGGCGCGCGATATCCTCCATCGCCTGAACCTTGGCCAAAACATCCGCCGTCGCCGGAAGATAATCGAAATGCGCGCCGGGGAGGGGACCGGTCGCGAGAATGCCGGAATTGAAGACGCCGCCCACCACAAGCGACGTGCCCTTCTTCTCGCAGAGCGGCAGGAGCTCGGCCACCGCCGAACGGTCGAGCAGTGTATAGCGACCGGCAAGCAGAATGCAGTCGATGTCGGCTTCACGCATGACGTCGAGACAGACAGGCACCTCGTTGACGCCGAGGCCATAGGCCTTGATCGCTCCCGACGATTTCAGCTCCTCCAATGCCTTCAGGCCGGAGCCCAGGAGCTGACCAAGATAATGCTCGTTCAGCGCCTTGCCGTGGGTGTAGCCGCCGATATCGTGAACGTAGAGGATGTCGGTCCGATTGAGCCCCAGGCGGGCATAGCTAAAGTCGACCGACCGCATGATGCCGTCGTAGGAATAGTCGTAATCCGCATCGAAGGGCAGGGGGTCGACATAGCCGTAGTTCGGCACCTTGTCGCTCGCCACAGGCCGCATCAGCCGGCCGACCTTGGTCGAAAGGACATAACTGTCTTCCGGCTGGTCGCGCAGAAAATCGCCGACGCGGCGTTCGCCGAGACCGAAGCCATACCAGGGCGCAACATCGAAATAGCGGATGCCGCTATCCCATGCCGCTTGCAGGGTGTTCATGGCCTGGTCGCGAGGGCAGGCGCGGTAAAGACCGCCGAGCGCTGCGGCCCCGAAACTGAATTCGGTGACCTCCAGGCTTGTCCTGCCGATTCTTCTCCTCTTCATCACCTCTCCCTTGTGATGATTGGTCAGTCGGTTCCGCCGTACATGGGTCATCGGAGAGCCCGGGCACTGCGGCATGGCATGCACTGCCTATCTAAAGCGTTGCTCCGAGATGCCAAGGCACGAATTCATTGTCGCCATAGCCGAAGGCTTCGCTTTTTGTCTTCTTGCCCGATGCGATCTCGATAATCAGTTCGAAGATCTCGCGGCCCTTGCCCGATATCGTCGCCACGCCGGTGGCAATGGTGCCGCAGTCGATATCCATGTCCTCTTCCATGCTTTGGTAAAGCGCCGAATTGCTCGACAGCTTGAATGAAGGCGCCGGACGGGAGCCGAAACAACTGCCGCGGCCGGTCGTGAAGGCAATCATATTCGCGCCGCCTGCCACCTGGCCGGTTGCTGAAACTGGATCATAACCGGGCGTGTCCATAAAAACGAGCCCGTGGTCCGTTACCCGTTCGGCGTAGCTGTAGACGGCGGTCAGCGGTGAGCGCCCGCCCTTGGCAACGGCGCCCAATGATTTTTCCAGAATGGTCGTCAGCCCGCCGCGCTTGTTGCCGGGCGAGGGATTGTTGTCGAGCGAGGCGCCATGCATGGCGACATATTTTTCCCACCACTCGATTTTCGCGTCGAGCTTGGCGGCAACCGCGTCGTTGATCGCACGGCTGCGCAGCAAATGCTCGGCGCCATAGATTTCCGAGGTTTCCGACAGGATCACCGTGCCGCCGGCAGCGGCGAGCAGGTCGGCGGCCGCTCCTAGTGCCGGATTGGCGGTGATGCCGGAAAAACCATCGGAGCCGCCGCATTGCAGGCCGACGATGATTTCGCTGATCGGGATCGGCTCGCGACGGGCCTGACCCACTTCCTCGGCGATCTCCTTCAGCACACCCATGGCAAGCGCCACGGCGCGGCGCGAACCGCCGGCATCCTGAATGTTGAAGTGCCGCTTGCTGGCACCGGCGCCGCTCTGGCCATAAAGCGTGAGCTGGTTGACCTCGCAGCCGAGGCCAATCATCAGCACGCCGCCGAAATTCACATGACGCGTATAGCCCGCAAGCGTGCGATGCAGCGTCTGCATACCGTCACCGGTCGAGCTCATGCCGCAGCCCTGGTCGTGGACGATTGGCACGAAACCGTCGATACCGTCATTGTGCGGCAGGAGCGTCCGGTTTGCCTCCTCCGCAATGGCACGGCAAACCGTGGTGGAACAGTTCACGCTGGCAATGATGCCGATATAGTTGCGCGTCGCGGCCCGGCCGTCGGCGCGGCGAAAGCCCATGAACGTGCGAGCCTTGTCGGCCTCTGTTGCTACCTCCGGCGCCGCATTGGTGGTCGCCGCCAGGCGATCGTTTTCGAAGTGCAGATTATGGCTGTGCACATGATCGCCAGCCTTGACCTCGGCCGTCGCGCGGCCAATCGCCTGGCCGTATTTCACGACAGGCATGCCCATGGCGATGTCGCGAATGGCGAACTTATGACCGGGATCGATCTTGTCTCGTGTCGAAACCCCGTTGGTGACCGTCGTCCCAGCCGCAATCGCCGCCGTCGCCACCGCGACATTGTCGCCTTCCGACAGAAGGATCCAAGGTTGGCTGTTCAACGTGCTCTCCCTGAACAATCTTGTTTTTTGGCGTCCGCTTGAGGGTCATCGCCGATTGATTTTGTTTTTTATCTACAATAAACATTTTGGTGTCAACGAGGAAATCGCTCACTAATCCGGGAGGAGGTCGTACGCGACAGGTGTGGACGGGATCGCGGCGCATCCGGGGAATTTAGCCGCCACCCGGGGATGGTTCAGACATCGCCGCCAACGCAGAGCTGCCGGCTCCGAGAGGGGGAAATGGCGAGACAAAACACGCTTTTCAAGGATGCGTACAATCGCTACGTTGCCGGCTTGAAGCCGGACGCCGCCTTGCCGACCGAACCTGAAATCGCGGCCGAGCTCGGCATCAGCCGCAGCACGGCGCGCGCTATTCTGCTGCGTCTAAGTGACGCTGGCATCATCCGCTGGAACAAGCGGCAAAAGACCGTGCTGCGCCAGCCGACCGAAGCCGATTTCTTTCCCGAGGAAGAGACCAATTCGCTGCACGACATCATCGAACGCAGCTTCATGCTGCGCATCCTTTCCGACGAAGCGCAGCCGGGCATGCAGATCAACGAGCTGGAACTGGCACGCGAAATCGGCACGGGAACCTCGGTCGTGCGCGAATTCCTCATCCGTTTCAGCCGTTTCGGTTTGATCGAAAAGCGGCCGAACAGCCACTGGATCCTGAAGGGTTTTACCAGCGAATTCGCTCTGGAGCTTGCCGAAGTGCGCGAAATGTTCGAACTGCATTCGGCCGCCGAATTTGGGCGCTTGCCGGCAGGACATTCGGCTTGGGCGGATCTGGCGGCCATCCAGCAGGAACATTATGACTTGCAGGATGATTTCGACGAGCGTTATCGCGATTTCTCGCAGCTCGACGAGCGCTTCCACCTTCTCATCCATCGCGCGTCGAACAACCGCTTCATCGCCGATTTCTACGACGCGATCGCCATCGTCTTTCACTATCACTATCAGTGGAACAAGGCTTTCGCCCGCGAGCGCAATGCGCGCGCCATCGTCGAACATCTCGACTATATCGAGGCATTGCAATCCCGCGATCCGGATCGGATCGACAGGGCGTGCCGTACACATCTTGCCTCGGCGCGGCAGACGCTGCTGCAATCCATTCCTCAGAACGGGAGCGAGCCTGCAGGTTCAAGCACGCAGAATATTCGAAGTTAAAACGTATTTCGCCAGCGCCGCGTTCAAGCGGCACCGGCGAAGCTTGCTGACACGAAGGTGCATATTATCTCACAAATTCCCTGATCTTATAGGCGACTTCCGTCCGGTTCGTCGCATTCAGTTTCTTCATGATGTTGCGGATATGAACTTTGACCGTGCTTTCGCAAAGGTCCATTTCATAGGCGATGATCTTGTTTGCCTTGCCACGCCGAAGAGCTTCGGCGACGACGACTTCACGCGGTGTAAACAGACTGTCGGCGCAGCGTGTTCCGCTGGTCACGGAAGCGATGACCTCCTTGGCTGCGAGAATGCTGCTGGCCGGGACAAACACGCCGCCTGCACGAGCGAGCGCTACGGCTTCGGCGGCGACATTGATGCCGACGCTGGTCGGAATGTAGCCGCGAGCGCCGCATTCCAGCGCTTTTAGAAGTTGCGCAAGCTCGTCGCTTTCAGCCCCGACGATAACAGGGCTTGCCTTGAATCTCTCCGCCAAGGCTGAGATTTTTTCGCAGACATCCGCGTCCGAAACCTTGCGGCCGCCGATCATGAAAAGAATTGCAGAGGGTTCGTTCTGCATCCGGCGCTTCTGCCATTCCTCGAACGATCCGACGGTGACGATGTTCATGTTCTCGTCATACTCGGTCAGGCTCCGCGACAGGCATTCCCTGTCTAAGGCGCGTGTATCGATGAGCAGAAGGTAGTCCTCACATTCGTCGGTGCTGACCGCGCCTGTCGCGGTGAAAGCCCGTAATGAATCCGACGAGCGTACTGAAATAAGACGGGTTGCTGTTTCTGTCCCAAACTTCTCATTCGCTAAAGACTGTCTGTCCATGGCCGTTACTCCTTACTCCACATTGGCCTCTATTCTTTCGAATTCATATGAATAGGTATTATTTCGAAGTGACTGAGTAGATATACCGAATCAAACTGATAACCCTCGTGTTGATTCATAGCATTCCTCCTGTCCTTGAAATGTAGTTTACCTGATCACAAGAAGGATAATCGCTGATTCTATTTATGTGGACATTAACATAAGTTAATAAACTCTAAAAATATTCGCCTCACGATTGTTATCAACTTGAAACAACACGAGTGCGCTCGCGCCGCACTTTAGATCATATGCGGCGCGAAATAAGTTTCATCGAAATCGACGAGTTCCGTGAGCTTCTGGCGGTCGAGAAATTCGACGATGCCATTGCGGAATGACAAAAGGCCAGCCATCCTCATATCCCTGAGAACGCGGTTGATATGTACGGTCGACAGACCGACCGCATCGCCGATATCGGCTTGGGTGAGCGGGCATTCGAACCCATCGAAGTTCGGTTTTAGCCGGGAAGGACCAAGCCTGGTGGCCAGTTCGAGCAGCAGGTGGCCGGTGCGCTCCAGCGCGTCGCGGCGGCCGATATTGGCGAGCCGCTCGGACATGCGCGCCTGCCGCCGCATCATCTCCGTGAGCACGATGCGATAAAGCCGCGAAGAAACATCCAGGCTCGCGTGTGAGGTGAAATCTGGGAATTCCATGACGGTGACTGTGGAGAGAGCCTGCACCGTCTCGCGCGCCATTTCCACGGAAGGCGTAGAAATCATGTCGCCACGCAAGGCAAACTCAACCACGATGCGCGTGCCGTTCGGCAGCATCTTGCTGGAAACGGCCCATCCGCTGACGAGAAAAAGAAGACGAGGGGTATTGTCGTCGTAGTCGTAGATGGTTTCACCGGGAGCATATGTGCGTGGAATGCCGCCCGTCAGCCCCGATTTCTGACGATACAAATCAGGACTGAATGCCTGCAGACGCCCTATGGAAACTTGCGTTGTCATACATGCCCCCGAACCAAATACCATATCGGGACGGTCACAATTAACCTGTCCTGGAAGGTATATCACGTTACGTATGGCGAGTATATAGCACGCAACCTTCGATGTGGCTCGTAGTCTATATTGCTTATGTGGATTCTTTTCGAAATCGCGCGGCGATTAATTTGATTGTCACATGATTAAATTGTCTAGCATCGCTCATTATACATGGTAATTACCCCGGAATTTCTTGGTATTAATTCGCCGCTGCCGCGCGCTGATCATTTCGTATTACGGATGACATTTCGGCGACATTATTCTGATCCCTCTGGGTGAGATTCCGACGCATATCGACAATACCCGCTTCAGCCTCGGCGAGAATGACCCGATGGCGGAATGATTCGATTCCTTCCGAATCGGCCGCCTTTAACAATACGGCGATATCGGACACGGACGTTCCGCTGCCGTTTGCGAAATAGGATTGCCGGCCAACCGAGCGGAAGAAACCCTCGACCTTTTTGTCCCAGCCCAGGCCGACATGGGGAATCCCGAGAGAATAAGCGGCAATGCAGGCATGCAGCCTATGAGCGAGGATGACATCGGTCGATCCGAGTATGCGGATCAGTTCTTCCGGCATGCGCGGGCGTGGCGCGAGCTGCAGCGCACCGGATTTAGCGAGACGCTGCATCGAGGCTTCATCCATTATTCGCTGGGCGAATACCTGGTCCTCGCTGGCACCGTTGCAGAACAAGCAAATGCGGTATCCATCCTGGACCAACAGTCGAATGAGATCCCGATATTCGGCAATGTCCTGCAGCGGAATGGCGGAGGCCTTCTGGCTCGCATGTCGCTGCAGGATGACCGGTTCGGTCACGCACAGGCCGATGGTCGGGTGATGCCTCGCCGACATTGCGCTGGGATCATCGCCGACGAGCGCGCGGGTCAGCAATCCCGGATCGTGAACGATCTTCGCCTCCGGTCCGTCAGGAAAGTGCTTGCGCCAACTGTCTTGGGCAAAGCTGTCGCGCACCGAGAGGTGCACGAGATTGGTCTGTTTCAGTCGTCCGAACAGGCGCGCCGCCGGCGCCGACCAATGACTGCTGACGCCGACCGCATAGATCGCGAGCGGCCGATTATGGCGCCGGACGCAATCAAGCACCGTGCCGACCTTCAAGGGAAAGTTCAGATCGTCATCCTGAAAGAGATTGCCGCCGCCAATCACCACCGCATCCGCGGCAGCGATCTTGGCGTCCCATTGGCCCCGCAATTTCCGCAGCGTGCGCCCGAGGATATGGGCCACCGCCCAGCGTCGTGCGAAGGGAGGCAGCCGGTGGAGCACCTTCAAGGCCTGCTGGCGCCGGCCGCTTGCGCCCGTGCCGAAACTCTTTCGCCCTGCCAGGTCGATTGTCTCCACTTCGACATGACCGGCCTCCTTGACGAGGCCTGCCTCGACGCATTGCGCCAGGAGACCGTCTCCTAAGTTTTCACTGTATTTGACGTTGAATACGATGATCTTCACTTTAATCTCCCCACAACACCGATTTGCCGCATGCGCGCCGCCGGTGCGTCGTTCACGCGAACCGGAGATGGAACAGTGAGAGCGGAGACGCTGCCTGCGAGAATGTAGAACATCAATCCGAGATCATAGACCGTGCCTGACGTTGCCGCGGACACCAGCACGGTGATGAAGCCGGCCTTGGCGGCCCTGGCGACGGCCGCCGCGTCCGGGTACGCCAGACGACCGGGTCTTGTATCGGCTTTCAGAATCAGCAGCACGAAGAGCGCAAAGATCAGCGCGCCAGGGATACCGAGGTTGGACAGCAACACGAGGCTGAAGCTCGAAGCGCGCGCGCTGCCCAAACCTGCGCCGAAGCCCTGGGTGTCGATAAACGTCTCGTAGGCCATTGAATTCCACATGAAGCGTTCGCGCCCGGACTGGCTGTTGGCTTTCGAGAACAGCATCTCATCGAGAAAGTCGTGCAAGCCGTTGGCAAGATCGGGCATGGCGATCAAGACGAAGAGAATGACAAGCGGCATGGCGGCCATGATGGCGACAATCATGACGGGACGCCCGGTACCCGGCTCGCTGCGAGAGGCCAGGAACGATTGCAGACAAAGAACCGGCAAGACCACGCCGAGACCGACGAGCGCCGTCGCCGAAGTCGAGAGGATCAGTGCCAGCAGAAGCAGGGCGGCAATGATGCCGGTGGCGCGGGATCGAACGCCGCTGAGCCAAAGGCTTGCGATCATCGCAAAGAGCACCAGCGTGAAATCGGCAAAGGCCGACGCCTCCGGAAATGTCCCGGAAATCCGCTTCAATCCGCCCTTTTCGGCATTGGTCAGCAGCGCGTAGTTGGCGGTTCGCACGAAGCCGAGAAGGAATTCCGTGTGGCTGAAGTAAGTAATAATGTCTGCAAGGGCGAAGCCGAGATTGACGCTGGCGACCACCAGCATTCCGTTGATCAAATTGGTGGGTGTGCCGCCTTTCCGAATGAAGGCGAAAGTGGTTGCAAAGCAAACAAGGCCACCGATCGCATAGACGGACTGGGTGATATTGTTCGACGAGAACTTCAAGGGCACGAGCGAAATGAAGTTGCGCCCGCCTACCGAGCGCTCGACGGTCATCGTCTCCGTCATGCCTTGAAACAGGCGCGGAAAGAAGACTGCTGTCATCAGTCCGAAGACGGTCAGCACCAGAAGGCAGAAACCGGGACGCGGCGGCGCCAGAGCTGCAAAGATCGGTCCTTCGCCATAGGCAAGGAACAAGCGCACGCCGAAGAACAGCAGAAAGAGGCTAGGCACCAGAACCGATGCGCCGCCAAGGCCGGGCACACTGAAAGCCGCAGCCGCGCCGAACACCGTGGACAGGATCATGACGGTAAACGACCATCGAACGGGCGCAGCCAGCATGGCAATGCCGACGACAAACGTTATTAAACCCATGAAATTCATAAGCCGTCCGCTCCGAAATATCGTCTATTTCACAAGAGCGAAAACTATCATGGTGCTGGCTGGCTTGTATTTCCGCCACGCTTAAGCCCTTTGGGGTACGGGATAAACCGAAATGGGTTCTGTACCGCATGGACATTGCCGCGATAGCGTCAGGGCATGGATCACACCTCGTTCAAACATAGACCATCATGGTCGGTCGGCCGCCGCGGGTTTCTCCGCGCCAGCTTCGGTGCAACGCTTGCGCTGCTCGGCAGCGACGTGGCCGCGCAAGCGGGCGACACGGGAGACGCGCTCGACACCAGCAAGATGACGCTCACCTTCGAAGACAACTTCGATAGTCTCAGCGTTTCACCCTGGGGGCCGGGCACTCGCTGGATCGCGCACACGCCCTGGAACGGCGATTTCGGCGGCGCGCGCTTTACCGACCCTAAGGGCGATTTCCCTTTCAAGACGGAAGACGGCATGTTGCGCATCACGGCGGCGCGTGACGGCAAGGGCGAGTGGCGCTCCGGTCTGCTCGCTTCCGTGGATGCAAAGGGCAACGGCTTTTCGCAGCAATACGGTTACTTCGAAATGCGCGCCCGGTTGCCGGACGGCCCCGGCGTCTGGCCCGCCTTCTGGCTGATCGGCAAAGACCGTTCGAAATCTACGGCCGAAATCGATGTCATAGAATATTATGGTGACAAGCCGGGCGCCTATTCCGCCACCGTGCACGTCTGGCATCGCGCCGGAAAACATGAGTCCGATTTTTCGCGCATCAACGTCTTTGAGACGGCAAGCCCGACGGACATGCACACTTACGGCGTGAAAATCGATACGGATTTCATACGCATGTATTTCGACGGCAAGTTCGTTTGGAAGACCAAAGTCCTGCCGGAACATCGTCAGCCGATGTATATTCTTTTGGATCTCGGCATCGTCGACAGCGTCACCAAAATGGTCGCACCGGATCCCAGCTTTATGTTTGTCGACTATGTCAGGGCCTATCAGTTCAAATAGGCGCCTGACAGCGAGGCTTTGTGCCTGCAGCGACACTCTTGCCTGCATTCCTTCCTAAGCGCGGAATGACACCTCCTCCTTTTAGGATGCGGGGTATTTTTCGCGCGCGGCGCGCTCGGTTTCCTCTACCCGTAATGCTTTTGGCTAGCTCGCGGCTGCCTTGGCGGTCGCTTCCGACGAAATGTCTACGTCGGCTAAGGCTTAAGACTTTCGTTGAGGACGGCAGTCATCCCAATGATCAACTGGTGATTTTCCGACAGCGTGAAATTCTGCTGACGACGATGAGGCACAGATGTCGTGCCGTCGCAGGCAGCAAACGTAGCCCGGAGCACAGCGATGATCGATTACGATGAAGAGAAAACCAACCCTGCCGTAGCCATGCACTACAACCGAGACCGTTGCCTTCACGACATGGTGCGTGAACAGGCCCAGGCTGCGCCGCACGCGACCGCTGTCGTTTTCGGGGATAC
This sequence comes from Rhizobium sp. BR 362, assembly GCF_036528765.1. Lineage (NCBI taxonomy): Bacteria > Pseudomonadati > Pseudomonadota > Alphaproteobacteria > Hyphomicrobiales > Rhizobiaceae > Rhizobium > Rhizobium sp. BR 362. The sequence continues at coordinate 34,343 of NZ_JARWGH010000007.1, forward strand.
GGCTCTCAGCTATCGCGAGCTAGATCGGCTCTCCGACGCATTGGCGGCCTACCTCGTAAAGCTCGGTATCCGCAAGGCCGATATCGTCGGCCTGTTCCTGCCACGCAGTCTCAATGCCATTGTCTGCAAGCTTGCCATCCTCAAGGCCGGCGGCGCCTATCTTCCCCTCGATCCCGCCTTTCCGATCGAACATCTCGACTATGTCATCGGCGAATGCGAGCCGAAGGTGGTCTTCGTCGATTCGGCCTATGGCGATAAGATCAGCGTCGTTCCCAGCATGCGCGGCCGGGTCATCGAGGCCAGCGCGATCATCGCGGAAATGACGATCAGCCCGCCTCAGCCGAGGCCCTCCGTCAAGATCGGCGGCGACGATCTGGCCTATGTCATGTACACGTCCGGTTCGACCGGCCGGCCGAAAGGCACCGCAATCGCGCATCGCAGCATCGCCCGGGTCGTCCTCGATCAGACCTATGTCGACTTTCAACCGGATGATGTGGTTCTCCACACCGCAACGATCGCCTTCGACGCGGCGACCCTCGAGATCTGGGGCGCATTGCTCAACGGCGCCATGCTTGTCGGCATGCCGGACACAAGCTTCTCCGTCGCTCGACTCAGCAACCTGGTACGCGAAGCCGGCGTCAGCATCATGTTCCTGACGACAGGGCTCTTCAACGTGTTTGCCGACCACGCGGACGGCAATTTGCCGAAGCTTCGCCATGTCCTGTTCGGCGGCGATGTCGGATCGGCGGTTCATGCGCGCCGCTTTCTCGACCGTCATCCTGGCTGCAAGCTCACGAACGCCTATGGCCCGACCGAAACGACGGTTTTTGCCACGGCCTTTGAAGTGCCCGCGGACTTTTCCGAGCCGGAATTGCCGATCGGCAGGGCGATCGCCCATACCGGCATTGCCGTTCTCGACGAGGAATTGCGGGAGGTTCCGCACGGGACCGAGGGGCAGTTGGCAATATCGGGCGACGGACTGGCCATCGGCTATTTCAAACGTCCGGACATGACCGCCGAGAAATTCGTGACGATCAATACCGACAGCGGCCAGAAACGGTACTATCTGACGGGCGATCTCGCCGTTCTGCATGCCGATGGCATGGTGGCCTTCAAGGGACGCCGCGACCGGCAGATCAAGATCAATGGAAAGCGTATCGAGCTCGATGAAATCGAGGCGACGCTGAGACGCGATCCACGCCTTGCCGACGGTATCGTCCTTTGCCACGTCCAAAGCCCGACGCTAAAGCGCATTGTCGCCTATCTGTGCCCCCGTCAGGGAAGCGCAGGTCCGGATTTCGTGCCGAGCGTCATGGCAGGGCTGCGTGCAGCACTTCCGGCCTACATGATCCCGAGCGCTGCGGTGGTCGTCGATGCCTTCCCGCTGACGCCGGCCGGCAAGGTCGATCGCTCCAAGCTTCTGCCACCGCCGATGGAGCCGATCGAGATTGCACCGGACGCGATCGCCAAGAGCCAGACGGAGACGCTTCTGACGAGGCTCTGGCAGGATGCGCTGGGCACGGCGAAAATCGATCTCGACAGAAACTTCTTCGACCTCGGCGGAACCTCGCTTCAGCTCATGGAGATCCATGCAGGCCTTGAGGCCGAGCTCGAACGTGCCGTCGACGTCGTTGCCTTGTTCAAGCATCCGACCATCCGCGAGCTGGCGCGCTACATCGACGGCAAGGCTTCGGGTTCAACGCGGGCGATCGCCGCCGCCCAGCGCGCCGCTCTCCAGAGAAAGACCATGTCCCAATTCCGCAGGAGTTCTTCATGACGAAAGATTACGACACCGGTCATGCCAATGGCGATGAAAGTGATTTCGATAGCAATCAGGATTGGGACAATCAGGGTTCAGGCGGTATCGCAATCATCGGCATGTCCGGTCGCTTTCCGGGAGCGCCTTCGGTAGAGGCGCTTTGGCAACTGATTTGCGAGGGGCGCAATGCCTTCTCGCAATTCTCGCCGGAAGAACTCGAAGATGCCTTTACCGACGAAGAGCGCGCGCAGCCGAATTTTGTACCGGCCAGGCCGCATCTTCGCGATGTCGAGATGTTCGATGCCGATTTCTTCGGCATGTATCCGCGTGAGGCGGCGCTGACCGATCCGCAGCATCGGGTCTTCCTGGAAATCTGCTGGGAAGCGCTCGAAAATGGCGGCTACGATCCGCAGCGTTATCCGGGGATGATCGGCGTCTTCGCCGGCTCCTCGATGCCGACCTACCTCATCAACAACGTTCTGGGCGATCGCGCCAAGGCGGAGGAATTCACCTCCAACTATCAGATCGGTTGTTTCCAACAGCTTGTCGGCGCACTCAACGACACGCTTGCCACACGCATCGCTTATAAATTCAATCTGCGCGGTCCTGCCTTTACGGTGCAATCGGCCTGCTCGACCTCGCTTCTTGCCGTGTCTCAGGCCTGCCAGAACCTGCTGACCTATGGCTGCGACATGGCGCTTGCCGGCGGCGTTTCGATTACCATTCCTCAACGGCGCGGCTACATCTATCAGGAAGGCGGCATGGCCTCGCCGGATGGGACCTGCCGTCCCTTCGACGCGAACGCCGCCGGCACGGTCTTCGCCAGCGGCGCCGGCGTCGTTCTTCTGAAGCGCCAAGAGGATGCAATCCGGGATGGCGACCATATCTATGCGGTCATCCGCGGCTATGGCGTCAACAATGATGGCTCCGACAAGGTCGGCTTCGTCGCGCCCAGCGTCGAGGGCCAGGCCGAAGCTATTTCCGCGGCCTTTGCGAATGCCGGCGTCTCGCCCGCAACGATCGGCTATGTCGAATGCCACGGCACCGCGACGCCGCTCGGCGACCCCATCGAATTCAGCGGCCTCAAGGGCGCTTTTTCGGACGATCCACCGCCGCCGGCAAGCTGTGCCCTGGGATCGGTGAAGGGCAATATCGGCCACACCGACGCCGCCGCCGGGGTTACCGGCCTCATCAAGACGGCGCTGGCGCTCGGTAAGGCGAAGATCCCGCCGATGCCCAACTACGAAAAACCGAACCCGCGCATCGACCTTGATGCCAGCCCCTTTTACATTCCGACCGAAATGATCGACTGGCCGGAAACGGAAGGTCCGCGCCGCGCCGGCGTCAGTGCATTCGGTGTCGGCGGCACGAACATTCACGTCATCGTCGAAGAAGCGCCGGCGCATCGCGCCGAGCCCGCGGATGAACAGGAAGGGCCATATCTTCTGCCGATTTCGGCATCCAATCCGGCCGCCTTGTCGGCGATGCGCGCCAATCTCGCCGACCATCTTGCCAACAATCCTGGGCTGCCTTTGGCGCAATTGGCGCACACGCTGCAGGCCGGCCGGCGCGAGTTCAATCATCGCCTTGCGATCGCCGCCAGCACCACGGAGGAAGCGATCGATCGCCTGACGGCGGAGCGCTACCAGCCGCGTGTCGCTGCCGATCAACCGCCGGTCGCCTTCATGTTTCCGGGGCAGGGCGCTCAATATCCCGGCATGGGCGCTGGTCTCTACAGCTCGGAGCCGGAATTTGCCCGCTGGATCGATCGCGGCGCCGAGATCCTGAAGATGACGCTCGGCGTCGATCTGCGCGATTATATCTGCCACACCGGCCCTGTGACGCAGTCGATGGCCGACGAGCAGCGCGAAACACGTATCGCCCAGCCTTGCCTCTATCTCGTCGAATATGCGCTGGCGCGACTGTGGTTGAGCCGCGGCGTCAAGCCCTATGCGATGATCGGCCATAGCGTCGGCGAATTCGTCGCCGCAACGCTCGCCAACGTCATCTCCTTCGAAGACGGCTTGCGGCTGGTCGCCAATCGCGGACGGCTGATGCAGAACCAGCCGCATGGTGCGATGGTCTCGGTTCGCGCCGACGCCGAAACGGTCTCCATGCATCTGCGCGGCAGGGTCGAAATTGCTGCGATCAACGCGCCAAAGCTCTCCGTCATCTCGGGGCCGTTCGAGGATATGGACACGGTCTGCGCCGTGCTCGAATCCGCCGGCATCGCCTTTAGCCGGCTGCATACCTCCCATGCCTTCCATTCGGCGATGATGGACGAGGCCGTCATTGCCCTGCGTGAAGAGACGGCAAAGACCACGTACGGCACCGCCACCATACCGTATATTTCCTGCGTCACCGGCGAGTGGCAGACCGGCGAACGCGGAACCTCGCCGGATTATTGGGCGACGCATTGCCGCGATGCGGTTCACTTTGCCGATGGGCTGATGACGCTCTGCCGTGGCCGGAAACCGGTGCTTCTCGAGGTCGGTCCCGGCCGAACGCTCTCCGTTTTTGCTGCGCAGACGATTGCCCGCGACGCCCTTGTCGCCGTCGTGCAGTCGTTGCCCGAGCATGACCGTGCCTTTGCCGCTTCCGAGACCCTGGCGGAAGCACATGGCAAACTCTGGATGGCCGGCTACCCGCTGGAATGGCCGGCTCTGCCTGCCAGCGCCCAGCATCGCCTCGCTTTGCCGACCTATCCGTTCCAGCGCCAGCGCCACTGGATCGACGCGCCGCAATCCTCCCGCCGCGCGTCGAGCCAACCGGCTCTGCCCGCTGAAGTTCCTGCGCCCGCTGCCTCTTTCGCAGCCGATGTCAACCTTGTCGATGAGAACAACGCCATGAACGTCGTAACACCACTCTCCCTTTCCGATCGCGTCCTCACACTTGAAACCTCCCTGTTGACCCTGCTCAGCGAAATGTCGGGGGAGACCCTGGGAACCAGCGAACGGGCCGTGACTTTCCTCGAACTCGGTTTCGACTCACTGTTCGTGGGCCAGTTCGCACAGCGCATCGAGAAAGAATACAAGGTTAAACTCTCTTTCCGTGAGCTGCTCAGCAACATTCCGTCGGTCGCTGATCTGGCAGTGCATCTTGACCAGCAGATGCCGCCGGATGCGGTGAAGCCGGCTGCGGCACCGCCGGTGGCACCGGTTCTCGCTGCTGCCGCACCGGTAGCCGTAGCACCCTCACCAGTCGCAATTCCGATGACGCTTCCGGTTGCCCCGATGCCGATGGCATCAGGCGCTTCGCCCGATTTGGCAGCCGTTCTGCAATCGCAGATCCAACTCGCACAGTCGCTGTTTGCCCAGCAATTGCTAATCCTGCAGGGCGGCACGGCGCTTGTCCCGCCCGCTGCTGCAGCGATACCAGCCCTTGCGCAACCGATACCGGCCGTCGCGGCTGCTCCCGCGCCCGCGCCCGCGCCCGCGCCTGCCGCTGCAGCCCCCGCCAAGCCGGCAACGGAGGCAACGGAAACCGAATTCGGCACCGAACGCATCAAGCTCTATCGCCCGGGCGCAAAGAGCCTCGCGCCGGAAATGTCCAACGCAAAACGGGCCTTCATCGCCGACCTGACCGCTGCCTATGAGGCGAAGAATCCCAAGTCCAAGGCATTCACCAAGGCTAATCGCCACTGGCTTGCCGACCCGCGCACGGCTTCCGGCTTCCGCGCCGACTGGAAGGAGATGGTCTTCCCGATCGTCTGCGACCATTCCAAAGGCGCGCACATCTGGGATGTCGACGGCAACAAATACGTCGATCTCGTCAACGGCTTCGGCCAGACCGCCTTCGGTCATGCTCCGGATTTCGTCATCGATGCAATCAAGGCCCAGGCAGACATCGGCTTTGCCATCGGTCCGCAGACGCCGCTTGCCGGCGACGTCGCGGGCATGATCGCCGAGGTGACCGGCCATGAGCGGGTCACCTTCTGCAATACCGGCTCGGAAGCTGTCATGGCCGCCATGCGTCTTGCCCGCGCCGTCACCGGCCGCGACCGCATCGTGGTCTTCGCCAACGACTATCACGGCCAGTTTGACGAAGTGCTGGTCAAGGGCCGCAACCGGGCAGACCGGCCGATCGCCTTGCCGATCGCGTCCGGCATCCCGATGGCCTCGGTATCCAACATGACGGTTCTGCGCTACGGCGCGCCGGAAAGCCTCGATTTCATCCGCAACAATGCCGATGAGATCGCGGCCGTTATCATTGAGCCTATCCAGAGCCGCCATCCCGAATTGCAGCCGATCGAATTCGTTCGTGAGCTGCGCGATGTCGCCACCAAATCTGAATTCGCCCTGGTCTTCGATGAAGTCGTCACCGGCTTCCGCGTCGATCCCGGCGGCATGCAGGCGGTTTGGGGCATCAAGGGCGACATGGCGACTTATGGCAAAGTTGTCGGCGGCGGCATGCCGATCGGAGTTCTGGTTGGAAGCGCGCGTTTCATGGATGCTCTCGACGGCGGCCATTGGAATTACGGCGATGACTCCGTTCCCATGACCGCCCCGACTTTTTTTGCCGGCACATTCGTACGTCACCCGCTGGTGCTTGCGGCGGCAAATGCCGTCCTGCATCACATCAAGGGTGAGGGTGCGGAACTTTATGGACGGGTAGCAGAACGAACCCAGGCGCTCGTCGCGGAGATGAAGGCGGAGCTTGCCAGGCGCGGCATTGCCGATGTCGTTCACGGCTACAAGAGCTGGTTCGCCGCCGACTTCAGCGGCCAGGATTCGCTGGGATCTCTGTTTTACGCTCTAATGCGCCTGAACGGCGTCCACATCCAGGAAGGCTATCCATGCTTCCTGACCACGGCCCATAGCGAAGAGGATTTCCAGACCATCGCCAAGGCCTTCCGCGACAGTCTCGACGCCTTGCAGTCGGTGGGCATCCTCGCGCCTGCCGAGGATAGGCCAACCCCAGCGGCCGAAACGAAAGTACCCGTGGTAGCGCGTGCTCCGCGGCCTCAATCCGCACCGCTGACGGAGGCGCAGACGGAAATCTGGCTCGCCGCCCAGGCCGGCGACGAAGCCTCGTGCTCATTCAACGAGTCCTTTTCGTTGAAGCTCGAAGGCGCTTTCGACGAGAAAGCGTTCCGCAAAGCCGTCGACACGGTCGTCGACCGCCACGACGCCTTCCACATCCGTTTTGACCGTGGCGGCCAGTTCTTCCACTTCATTCCGGATTTCAAGCTCGACCTGCCGCTGATCGATGGCGCCAGCGAAGCAGATCTGCGGCAGATCGTCGAAGACGAGGCGCTGACGCCCTTCGACCTCGTAAATGGTCCTCTGGCCCGGGCCAGCGTCGTAAAGCTTAGTGACGACAAGCATGTCTTGGTCTTCACCGCTCATCACATCGTCTGCGACGGCTGGTCGATCAACGTCTTCGTGGACGAGCTGTCGACCGCCTATGCCGCCTATCAACAGGGCGACGCGCCGAGCTTCGAACCGGCCCTGTCTTTTGCTACCTATTCGACCGACTTCGCACCGAAGCCGGAGAAGTCGGGCGCTACGGAACAATTCTGGCTCGACCAGTTCAAGACGGTTCCGGATCTGCCGGAAATGCCGCTTGACCGGCCGCGTCCGGAGTATCGCAGCTTTGCCGGCGGAACCTGCACCGGCTTCATTGGCGGAGACGTCTACAAGGCCCTGAAAAAGGCAGGGGCAAAATCGGGTGCGACACTATTTTCCACTCTGCTTGCTGCCCTGCAGGTGACGATCTCGCGGCTTTCCGGCCAGGAGGACATCGTCATCGCCATCCCATCGGCTGGGCAGAGCCTGATCGGCGACCAGATCCTCGTCGGCCACTGCGTCAATCTCCTGCCGCTGCGCCAGACCGTGACGCCGTCGGAATCCTTCGTGAACCACCTGAAGGCAACGCAGCAGTTGGTCTTCCAGGCCTTCGAGCACCAGGACTATACCTACGGCACGCTGGTGCGCAAACTCGGCATCAAGCGCGACTCACGGCGCCTGCCGCTCACCGAAATCCAGTTCAACCTGGAGCGGATCGCCGGCGGTTCGGCCTTCGGAAATCTCAAGCCGACGATCGAGCCGAATGCCAAGGCCTTCTCCAACTTCGACATGTTCTTCAACATGATCGAGGCAACGGATCACATTCGCATTGACGTCGACTACAATGCCGACGTCTTCGACCGCGCCACGATCGAGCGCTGGATCGGCCATTTCTCGACGCTGGCTGCAACACTGGCGAAGGACATGGATCACAAGGTCTCTGAGCTGTCGCTGCTGACGGCAGATGAGAAATCCTGGCTGATCGACAGCCTGAATCACACCGCGATGGAGTATAATCACGACGAGTTCGCCTTCTCGCTCTTCGCCCGCAAGGCAGCCGAAAACCCGAATGCTGTCGCCGCCGAACATGACGGCCACACGATCACCTACGGCGAACTCGAAACCCGCTCCAACCAGCTCGCCCTCTATCTACAGATGGCGATCCCTGAACCCGGCGAGCGCATCGCGCTTCTCGTCGAGCGCTCGCTGGAAATGATCGTTGCCCTGATCGCCATCATGAAGTCCGGGCACACCTATGTGCCCATGGACCCGGCCCATCCCGAGCCGCGGTTGCGTCAAACCCTGGATGTCGCCCGCGTCGGCGGCGTGATCTGCGACAGCGACGAAATGGCAAGGATTGCAGCTTCGGGCACGCCCGTCATCCGTATCGACAAGGACGCCAAGGCGATCGGCTCGATGTCGGGTGGCACGCTGAAGAGCCTGCCGACCGACACCACGGCACCGGCTTATATCATCTTTACTTCGGGCTCGACCGGCATGCCGAAGGGCGTCGAAGTGTCCCACCGGGCGCTGACGAACTTCCTCCTCTCCATGGCGAAGGAGCCGGGCTTCACCGCCAACGACACGCTGATCGCCGTGACGACGATTTCCTTCGATATTGCCGCGTTGGAAATATACCTGCCGCTGATATCGGGCGGAAAGGTCGTCATCGCCAGCCGCACGCAGGTCCAGGACGGTTTCGCGCTGGTGAAATTGGTCAACGACCACAATGCCACGGTGCTGCAGGCAACCCCGACGCTCTGGCAGATGCTGACGGAGGCCGGCCTTAAGGATCGGCCGAACCTGAAAATGCTTTGCGGCGGCGAACCGTTGCCGAAGGAGTTGGCGAAATCGCTGCTGACGATCGGGGGTGAACTCTGGAACATGTATGGCCCGACCGAGACGACGATCTGGTCTTCGTTGCAGCGGATCACCGATGCTGATCAGCCGATCACCATCGGCCACCCGATCGCTAATACCCAGCTCTATATCCTCGACCAGAACAATCGCATCGCGCCGATCGGCGTGACCGGCGAGCTGCATATCGGCGGCGACGGCCTGGCGAACGGGTATTTCGACCGGCTTGACCTGACGGAGAAAGCCTTCGTGCCGTTCTGCTTCGCCACCGGCAAGCCGAAGCGGCTCTACAAAACCGGCGATGTCGGCCGGCGCCTGGCCGACGGGTCGCTGCAACTGCTCGGCCGGCGCGACCAGCAGATCAAGCTGCGCGGCTTCCGCATAGAACTCGGCGACATCGAAGCCGTCGTTTCCAAAGCCGAAGGCGTTCGCCAATGCGCCGTGGTTGCGGCGGAAAACCAGAAGGGTGACCGCTCTCTGGTCTGCTATGTCATACCCACCGTCAGCGGCACCGAACTTTCGCCCGCCAATCTCGCGGCATATGCCAAGGCCAATCTGCCCGGCCATATGGTGCCGAGCTTCTGGGTAACAGAAAGCGAGCTGCCGCAGACCGCCAACGGCAAGCTCGACCGCAACACCCTGCAGTTGCGCGGTGTGCCGCAGCGCGAGGCTGTCACCGTCAAAGTTGAACCCAAGACAGAGACGGAGCGGCGGTTGCTGACGATCTGGCAGGAGGTGTTGAACCTCGGCGAGATCAGCGTCGATGACAATCTCTACGCGCTGGGCGCCGACTCGCTCACCATCTTCCGCATCGCCGCCCGCATGCTTGATACCGGCCTGCCGCTGGAGGCGAAGCATCTGCTGCGTCATCCCTCGGTGGCCGAACTGGCGGCCTTCGCCGACAGCCAAGGCGAGATCAAGGCTGACCCGGCTCAATACCACGTTCCATCCTTGAGAGATTTCCGTAACGGCGCACGCCGCGGATTGGAGAGGGCAATATGAGTACTGTTGAAAACAGCCCCGTAGGCCAGGTTGCCGATCTGGAGATCATCGGCGAGTTTCCCTGCACGCAGACGCAATTGCGATGCTGGATTCTCGACCAGTTGCTCCCCGGCAATCCAGCCCTCAATGTTGCGGTTCGCTGGGAAATTCGCGGTGCATTCAAAGCCGCCACCATCGAGCAGGCCTTCCGCAAGGTGATCCAGCGCCACGAGATCCTGCGGACACGGTTCATCGAAAGAGAGGGCCGCCCCTATCAGCAGGCGGTCGACAGGATCGATTTCAAAATGTCGGTGATCGACCTTCGCAGCATGGCGGCCGATCAGCGTCAGGCAAGAATTATGTCGATCGGCGAGGAGACGGCACAAGCTCCTTTCGACCTTAGCAAGCCCGGGCTCTTTCGTGTCTCCCTGCTGATGGCGGAGAATGACCGCGGGGTTCTCCTGATCACCGCCCACCAGAGCTGCTTCGACGGTTGGTCGATCCGCGTGCTCGGACGGGAAGTGGGGGAAATCGCCGCCGCGATCGATGCCGGCCGGCAGCCGGTTCTGCCGGAGTTGCCGCTGCAATATGGCGACTATGCGCTTTGGCAGCAGGAATATCTGCAGAGCTACGGTTTCGAGACGGAAAAGACCTTCTGGAAGGAAAAACTTACCGGCGCGCCTTACTTCGAAGTCACGCCGGATCATCCGCGCGGCCGGGTGAAGACCAATCACGGCAATATTCTCTCCGTCGCGCAGCCTCTTGCCTTCAGCGAGCGCATGGACGCTGCCGCACGCGCTCACCGCGTCTCGCAATATAGCTATGGCGCTGCCATCATCAGCGCCATGCTGCATCGGCTGACGAACGCCCAGACCGTGATGTTCGGTTCGCAGGTCGCGGGCCGCGAACATTCCGATCTCGAAGACCTGATCGGCGTCTTCATCAACAACCTCGTACTGCGCTTCGATTTTTCTTCCGACATTTCCTTCGCGCAGCATATCCATTCGGTCAGTGAGACGGTGGAGGGGGCGCTGAACCATCAGCGCATGCCGTTCAACAAGCTGGTGGAGCTGATCAACCCCGTCCGCGATCCCTCGCGCAATCCGCTGATCTCCGTGAACTTCAATCTGCAAAAGGCATTTTTAGAGGATCACCGCTATGGCGGCTTCGAGCTGATCAGCTCACCGTCGCAATCACCAGGCGTCATCTACGATCTGAGCTTCATCATGATCGGTCGGCCGACCGGCTGGCGCATGTCGATCGAATATAATGCCGATCTCTTCGATGCACGCACGATCGAAAGCCTGCTGCAGCTCTGGCAGAAAGCCTATGAGATCGCCCTCGATCATCCCGAGGCATTGTTGTCTTCGCTCACTGTGCCCGAACGGCAGGCGATCCCTGCCGCCAAGGACGCGGCGGCCGAACTTTCCGCAAGCCATGCCTTGACCGACACGCCGGTCGCGAAGAAGACGGCGGCGCTCGCGGCCCTCTGGCAGGACATTCTCCAGGTTCCGCAGGTACGGCCGCAGGATGATTTCTTCGCACTTGGCGGCCATTCGCTACTGGCGCTGCGGCTGCTATCGGCAGTGCGGGATAAATTCAACGTCAAACCGACGCTCGAACTTTTGTTCAAGGAGCCGACGCTCGAAGGCTTTGCCGCTGCAATCTTCGATACGCCGAAGACGCAGGAGCCCGCCACCGGGATCGTCAACCCTTGGGAGTTGCTCACCTGCAAACACGGCACAGGCCCGGCCTCGCTTTATACACTGAACCACCCCTTGCTATTTTACCGCCTGGCAAACGCATTGCCGGATACGATATCGGTTCATAACATCAACATGTTCAATCCCGATCTCAGAAAGGGTCTGGCTGATCTGCGTCTCGAAGACATCGCTCGCCATGCGGTCGACGCCATGCATATCGACGTCAACGCCGGACCTATCGCCCTCGCCGGGCTCTGCGTCAACGGCACGTTGGCCATGGAGGTGACCCGGCAGTTGCGGGAGAGGGGGGCTGATGTCAGCTTCACCGCCATTATCGACACATGGGCGCCGGGCTATTTCGCATCTCTGCCGAAAAGAGAGCAGAAGAAATGGAACAGGGAGCGGCGTGTTAAACGTCTCATCTATTTCACCAAAAAGGTACTGTCGGGCCGGATGCCGTTGATCGTCTACCTCAAGGAGTTCAACTTCTCGCTGGCACTTCTGAAAATCTTCGGCGTCAAAGCTGGGCAATATTCACCTGACGAAGAGGCCAATGCGGCGGTGACGGATCTGCTGGTGGCGGCTGCGCGCAGCTACAAGCCGGTGCAGAACAAGGATCCTTCTGTGATACTGTTGCGCAGCCAGGCCAATCATCCCCGCGCTCGCAAACTGCTGTTCGGCTGGGGCGATGCGGTGGCGGCAGATACGCCCGTTGTCGACATTCAAGGCTGGCATGAAGACTCGGTGGCCGAACTGGCATCGGTCATCTCCAAGAAGTTCGGCGGCGCCTAAGGCGCCGCTTCGAAAACTACCCGGCGAAACCGCATAGGAAACGCGATCATGGATATGACCAGACCTTTGAGGATCGGTATTCTTGCCGGGCACAAGGACGGATTCGAGAATTGGGAGCTGATGGTCCTCGACCGGATTGTCGCCGATCCGCGTTTCGAACTCGTCACGCTGATCATCCACCCGCGTGCTTTCGGTAACCGGAAGACCTCGTCGTTGTTTGCTTTGGGCGCGCGTCTGGAAGGCAAGCTCCTGGCCCGGCAGCCTGCCTATACTCCGAAGCATTTCGATGTCGGCCGGCAGCGGCTCGATTACCTCGAAGCCATTGGCGGCCGCAACACCGACAATGGCACCGTCGCACCCGCATCATTCAAGCGTCTCGATCTCGATCTGGTCATACGCACCACCCCGCAAGGTTTGCCCGACGATGTGATACAGGCGCTTCCCTTCGGCGAATGGGCCTTCAATTTCTCCGACCAGCGATCGGAACATACCGATTGGTTCAGCTACGGCAGCATCATCGCCAATGCACCGACGACGGAGCTAACGCTTTATGCCAAGCGTGGCGGTGAAATGCCCGTCGCCGAAATTGCCACCTCATCGTTCAACATCAAGTTCAGCGCAGCCCGCAATGCCGCCTTTGTGCGCGAGCGGGCCGTGACGCTTCTGATGCGCGAGCTCGCGCGTCTTGCAGACACCCGCAGGCTCGATGCTGCCCCGGCGGCCCGCATCGGGACGACATCAGCTCCATCATCCGGCGATCTTATCCGCTATGCCGGCGCGTTATCAGGTTATCTCTCAGCAAAGTCGCTTAAGGCTTTGAAAACAAAGCTGCGTTTTGGATCGTCCATCTGGACGCTTTACACTGGTCGCGGCCGGATCGATGATTTCGATCCCAAGCAGGCGATCGAAATTCCGCCGACCAAGGGCGACATCAAAGCCGATCCGTTCCTGTTCCAGCACAACGGCGAATGCTATCTGTTTTACGAAGCCTATGCCGATGGCGACCGAAAGGCGCATATAGCTGTCGGCCGCTTCAACGGCGACACGGTGGAGCGGATTGGTGTAGCACTGGACCGCCCGCACCATCTTTCCTATCCATTTGTCTTTCGTGAAGGCGACGATATTTTCATGATGCCGGAGACGCATCAGTCGGGCCGGCTTGAAATCTGGCGCTGCACCGAATTTCCGCTGAAATGGGAGCTCTATTCGACCGCCCTCGAGGGCCAGTCGGCCGCCGACAGCGTTCTGATGCGGCACGGCGGCAAATGGTGGCTCTTCACCAATCTCTCGGATTATCACGCCTATGAGGATCACTGCAGCGAACTCTATATCTTCGAGGTCGACGGTCCCGAGCTGAAGCGCGTCGTGCCGCACAAGCGCAATCCTGTCGTCATCGGCAGCACCGTGGCACGCAATGCCGGGCGCATCTTCGAGCGAGATGGCAGGATCTTCAGGCCATCCCAGCATAATGCTTACGGAATCTATGGCTACGGGCTGAACATCATGGAAATCGAGCACCTCACGCTCGATGATTATCGGGAGCGCTGCATCCGCACGATCACGCCCGATTTCAAGACCGGACTTCTCGGCTGTCATCATTTCGATGCCGCAGGCGGACGCTATATTATGGATGCGAGATTGAGCATCTAAAGCCTGGCGCGCAAAAGCGCCTGGCGGTGTTGCGATGACGACACGCGCAAAATCAATGGCTCTAGCTTGTTATTTTTACGCAATTCCCGACGGAAAACCGCTGCGCATATTTTCTGGAATTGCTTTAAAGCGCAGGGAGTGAACCCCAGAGGTCGCGATGTGCTTTGGGCATCTGGTCCTCATTGCGGCGATAGCGCAGGCCAACCGAACGGCCCTTCGTCAAAGCGACGACGGCGCCGGCGAACATCACCGGCGTTTCGACTTCCAGGATCCGCCAGTTGAAAGGCGCCTCTGGGTCACCGTCCAGCCGCTCCAGTCGTGGTTCGTTTGCCCAATCGAAGGTTACGTCGAAGCTATCGAGCGGCAGCGAGAGCCCTTCGCCATGCGCCTTGACGAAGGCCTCCTTGCGCGTCCAGCAGCGATAGAAACCCTCGAGATAGGCCTCCGGCGGCAGTGCCCGCAGGATCAGACACTCCTTATGGGAAAAGAAGCGGCCGGCGATATCTTCCTTGAGGAAGCGGATCTCCTCGATGTCGATACCGAGTTCGTAGTGGTCTGAGATCGCGAGCGCCGCGAGATCGGCGCTGTGGCTGAGATTGAAGTGTAACGGGCTGCCGTCAGCGAGGGCTACGGCAGGCTTGCCGTAGTCGTTATAGGTGAAGTCCACCTTCTGTGGCGGCAGGCGCAGATACTGCCCCAGGATGGACCGTAACCGTCCTCTGGCGACGATGAACCTTTGTCCGTCGCGCTCACGCACGAAGCGCTGAGCTCGTGTCAGCTCCTCGGCGGATAACAGCGCCGCGAATTCCTTGACGGAAGACGGCGGCGCATCGAGGCTCCAGGTCCAGACGTCGATGAGGTCGAGGCCGATGACGTCGAAACTAGGTTGTCGCATAGGAAAGCTTGCCGCTGGCGGTCGGACCTTGGCGAATCATGCGCCGAGCCAGATAGGCCATCAGCGCCGCCGGATAGTTTTCGCCGAGACTGATACGGCACGTGCGCTTCAGGATATCCAGCGTCTGTGCGCACATGTCGGGCGTGTACTCGATCTTCCGATCGGTCCAATTATAAGGGTTCATCGCCGGGTGCCCGCTGCGCTGCTGCAGCACCGGCTGCCAGTTCGTGTAGACATGGCGGCTGGAATCATAGAGCCGATAGACGCCACGCTTGTTCTCCTCGGCAAACTGCCTGGCGTCGTCGGGCGTTTCGAAAATGACATGCAGGCCGGCGGCATTGGCGACATCATTGTGCGGACCAATGCGCATCCTGTCGCTCTTCGACACGATCTCGGTCATCAGGTCGTAGCGCTTGCGCATACGCGCAATCATCGGATCGAGCCGCTTGAGCTGTACGTTCAGCATGGCGCCCTGGATCTGGCTCGCCTTGAAATTCACGCCGAGCATCGGCGGTTCGTTGGCATTGTCGAGATGGCCGCGAAACAGCGAACCGATGTCGTGATACATGCGCGCCCGGGCAAATAATTGCGGGTCGTTGGTGACGACGGCGCCGCCTTCGCCGATATTGATGTTCTTGAATTGATTGAAGCTGTAAGCGCCGAGATCGCCGATCGTGCCCGTGCGCTTGTCCTTGTAGGTAAGGCCAACGGCCTGGCAGGCATCTTCGATGACGATGAGATGATGCTCGCGGGCGATCTGCATGATGCTGTCCATGTCGCAGACCATGTTCGACATGTGCACGGGGATGATCGCCTTCGTCTGCGGGGTGATCTTCCGGAGAATATCGGCGGGGTCCATCGTCAGCGTCTGGTCGATGTCGACGAGAACCGGCACGGCGCCGGCGGCCAAGGGCGCGGCGGCGGTGGCAATCCAGGTATAGGCCGGCACCAGCACTTCGTCGCCTGGGCCGATGCCGGCTGCGACCAGCGCCGAAATCAGCGCGCCGGTACCGCTGCTCATCGTCAGCGCATGCTGCACGCCGAACTTGGCGCAGAAATCGGCCTCGAACCGCAGCAACGGACCGCCGGTGTCATCGCCATAGCGAGCCAATTTTCCCGAGGCAAACACCGGCGCAAGCGCCATCCATTCCCGCAATCCGACCTTAGCCATATCTTTCGCTCCCGATGAAAATCAGCGGCTCTCTTCTTTGAGACTAGCCCCCGTCGACGGCATTTTCAGCATGGCTTTCCGGCCAGAAAAGCATGTTACGGAGCCAAACGACCTATCCAAAATCGGTAGCTGAGATAAGCATCTATGCCGATCGGGCAATGAGCGTTGAAGTCAACATTCCCATAGAAAAACAACGAATTGGAAAAGAATATTATCAAACGTGATTCGCGAGCCAATCAGGCCAGGCAATAGGACATGCGGATATCGCCACGTCGGCGGCGGCCTCGATTAGGGGCCGGACGAAAACCGAGGCTCGTTGGTCCGGGGATGTCTCTAGCCAAGGCGGAAATAGAAACCAGCGCTTTCGCTTCGCCCCAATTCGGGATGGGTGTCGATAAGGTGAGACAGAGAGGGGATCGCCCAGCGGTCGACCTGCGTGTAGCCGAGCTGCATTACGTCGTTGAGAAAAGTGGCCTCATCGCGCATCTGATAGGGCACATAGGTGCCGCTTATTCGTTCCAGCGTCACAACGGTGCCCCTCCGGTGGAGAGCGACTTTGTTAAGGATCAGATGCTTCGGCAAAGCGGGCAGACGCTGCAGCAGGTTGGAGAGCGGCACATCCAGATACTGCATCAAGCCGGATCCTAAGAAAAGCGGTATGCCACCGGCATCTTCGATCCGGTCGACGAAGTTGAGGCCGGTGAGGCCATCGCGCTCTGCAGAGCGGCGCCCGGCGCGCACTATGGAGGGAAGGTCGTAAACGACCCAACGGAAGGAATTGTCGAACTGCAGCAGCGGCCGGAAAGCTCTGTATTTCGTCCCCATATGGCCTCCGGCGTCGATCACGCCGTCAACCTCGTGCATCAGGTTGCGCATCCAAAACATCACCGGATAGTCCCATGGCAAGACCTGGCACATTTTAGAAAAGCCGACGCTCGCGATTTCTTCATGATCGTAACCGGCCATCGGCATGGTCTTGGCCGCGGCGAAGGCGGCCTCGTAGGAACTGAAAGCTCCGGTAAATCGCCGTGGAAAAGGCGACAGATAGCGCAGGCGCCCGCCGACCGCGCGCAGCGGCGACAAAGACCGACCAAGGCTTCGAACCGTCCCGCCAATGATTGAGCGCGTGTTGTCTGACAATGATGCAGTCGCCATGATTATTTCCTCAATCGGCCCCGCACGGCCTATCTCGTTGGAATTCTCAGTGCTATCGCCGGCCGACCGCGAAGATCGGGATCGAGATGCCAATCACTTTTTGAAGGATCGCAAGGGTGAGCACATAGGCCGCTCCGCCGGATACGACTTGTATCGCCACTGTCACCAGGTGGCGCAGTGCAGACGCTTCGGCGAGATAGCCCAGCGAATAGACCGTTGCTGCCATGGCTGCGATAGCGATGGCGACGTAGGCGCAGTCACCGATCACCCGCCGCCATGCCAGACCGCCATAGTTGCGCTGCAGACGCACCGATATCGCAAAGGAGATCAGTGATGCCAGGCATTGGCCCAAAGCCGCCACCTCGACGCCGAAGGGTGCCAGGAGGACGATCAGACCGACCGAGATGGCGCCGTTAAACAGCAGCGCGGGAGGCATGCGCTTGATATTGCCGGATAGAGACAACAGCGGTTCGGTGACATAACCGGGCGTCAGCAGCACCTGCTTGGCCGACAGGATCGTCACGAGAATCGCCGCCGGCGCCCATTTGTCGCCGAGCACCACGTCGATCAGGCCGGATGAAATCAGCGACAGTCCGAGATAGATCGGGGCCGAGATTGCCATCAGAAGGGTCATGAAGGTGGTTGCGGGAGCGCCCACGTCGCGGAACGTTTTGCCGTTGGCATCGATCTTGACGGTTGCCCGGCGAAACAATGTCCAGGCGAGCATGCGCGCAGGCTCGCCGATGAGCTCGGAGAAGGCGGCGATGATCCGTTCGGCGACGCGATAGTAACCGGCTTCCGCAAGGCCGAGAAAGCTGCCGATCGCGAGCGTTCCGGAATAGGAGCGCAGGAAGATGATCAGGCGGTTCGCTAGAATATGTCGCGAGAACTCAAGGATTTCGCGTGCGAACGGCAAGGTCAGACGTGGCTTTGGATACCAGCGCGCGACGATCGCCGAGGCGAGCAGGCTGACGATCTGCGTGGCGAGCCGTCCGGCTACAAGCGAGAAGACATTCCAGCCGATCCATAGGCCGAGCATGGTGACAGCAAGCCCGGTGACCTCGGCTGCGATACGAATAGCCGCCTGCTTGCGTAGAAGGCCCCTTGCAACCAGCAATCCATCATAGACGACCAAAAGCGAGGAGGGCAGGAACCAGCAACTGAACAGGCCGAGGAGCTTGCCTTCCCAGGGCTGATTGAAGAAAAACCAAACGACCGCAGTAATGCACAGACCGACGATCGTCACCAGCATGCCGGTTATGATCGAGATCGTGCCGACCTGATCGAGCTCATCCTGCGTGCAGTCCGTCTTCATGACGAACTCGCCCCATCCTCCCTCGGACACGACGACGAGCAGGATCACGATGGCGGAACTATAGGCGTAGAGGCCAAATTCCGCCGACTCCAGCACACGCGCTGCGACGAGGAAAACGACGAGCTGCACGACCTGGGAGACGATTTTCGAAACCAAGGTCGAAGCACCGTCGCCGATAACGGATGGCATGCGCAGACGGAGCCATCGCGGCAAGCCGAAGCGACCGGACGATGAGGGCGGAAGGGGCAGTCCGTCCATCAGCGCACCGCCTCAGTCGGACGAAAGGACGGGAAAATCCCTCCATCTTTTCCGCACGAAAATGTTGCAGCTCCACAATATTGCAGGGGATTCTTTAAGAAAAACCAGACTTTCTTAAGATAAATCATGTAATGTTCCCATTCGGAACACAATCTTGCGCCAAGGGAAACGCTCCAAAAACCAAGCAACCTGGTATTGGAAGGCCTGACGTTACGAAAGTTGCGGCCCAGGCGCAGGAGGATGTTTTTGGTTGGTGTTCGCCCAAAAGAGGGTTTTTCGTAAACTGTCATGAGACAACACGCAGAACAGGTTATGAAGGACGTCGATGCCGATCGCGCCACAGCCGGGCGGCGGCGCTTTCCGCGCCGAAAGTTCGTGCTCCGTTGGCTGCTGATATTGTTTTGTCTCGCTATCTGGGCTGCGGTCGCCATCTTCTTCATTTGGTGAGTCGTTCCTTTTCATTGCGGGCAAGCAGCACGACGCCGACGGTTTTCCAGAGAATGGCGACGTCCGTCCAGAATGAGCAGGTGTGATAGTAGTCGACATCGAACTGTACCCGTTCCTCATAGGAGGTATCGGCGCAGCGGTTGACCTGCCACAGGCCGGTGATGCCGGGCTGCAATGCCAGATAGCAGTGGAGTTGCGATCCGTAGCGCTCCAGTTCTGCGGCCACCACCGGCCGCGGCCCGACCAGGCTCATCTCGCCACGCAGCACGTTGAAGAGCTGCGGCAGCTCATCGGCGCTGGTCATGCGCAGATATTTGCCAAGCCAATGCACGCGCGGATCGTTCATCAGCTTCTGAGTGGCCAGCCATTCCCTCTTCCGCTGCGGCTCGCGCTCCAGCAGTTCGGCCAGGCGCTTGTCGGCATCCCTTCGCATCGAGCGGAATTTCAAGCAGTGGAACGTGCGGCCCTCACGACCGACACGGGTGTGGCGGTAGATAATGGGCCGGCCATCGACCAACAGCAGAGCGATGGCGATGACGAGAAGTGCGGGGGCAAGAAACAGCAAGCCTGCGGCCGAAAGTAATATATCGACGGCACGCTTAGCGCGGCTGCGCCTTGCTGTCTGTTTTAAGTCATGAAGCGATTGCTCGTCATGAGCAAAGCCATCAAAAGCCGACAGCATCTCTTAGAACCTCTCGACGTTCCGAACCGTTCCATAAAGCTGCCAGTTGCACCGAAACTTGACAATTGACCCTGCGGGTATTGCCCTAGTCCCATTGACGTAAAGCCGGGAATGCACGGCTAGGTCAGCGGGTAATTCGTCTACTCGACTACCCGATTGGTGACTGTTCTGCAGCTTCTGGATACTCATCTGCGACGGCGGAGGAGGCTGCCGAGCGCTCGAGAATGCGGTTGTAGAGGGTTATCAGCGCATCCCGCCAGGAAGCCGGCGTATGGGCAAGCCCACTCGATCGGCGCATGCAGTTGACGCTCATTAAGCGGATCAGCATGTTATCGGCTGCAAGCCGGCGCATCGCACCGGCGAGCGTTTCCACCTTGCCGCTTTGGAAAGTCAGTCCGCAGCCAAGCTCGGCAAGCTCGTCGCCGAGTAGGGCCGCATCGGGGAGGATGACCGGAATACCGCTGGTCACTGCCTCCAGCGCCGCAAGCCCGAAAGGTTCCGGAACACGCGAGGAGACAACGAGGGCGCGGGCGTTGCCAATGATGCCGCGCATCTCGTCTTTGGATTTCCAGCCATGGATGACCACCTCGGGGTAGTCGCGTTCCAGCAACGCACGGCCCGCGCCGTCTCCGATGATGTGGAGGCTTATGCCGGCAAGCCTTGCTGCCATGGCGGCATCCTCGAATCCCTTTTCCGGTTCGAGCCGCCCGACGAAGAAGAAATCGTGTTTGTTCCAAGGACTCATCGGCTGCATCAGAAAGGGTTCGACCGGATTGCGGATGACTTCGATATTGTCTGTTTCGATACCGCTGCGGTCGAAATAGTCGCGCATCCGCTGGTGCACGATGACGATATTGGCCGGTATTTGACGCGTCGGATAAAAATGCTCGCGCAACACATGTCGCGCCGATCGCCAGACCTTTTCATGGTAGCCGCGCTTGTCGCACTGGGTCGTCAGGCACTGCATGGACATCGGCGTGAGACGACACACATCGTTTTTTCGATAATTCGCAAAACCGCCGTTCGGGCAGGACAGGAAATAGTCGTGCGCGTGCAGGACGACGCGCTCGCGCACGGGCCACAGGGCTCGAAAGATCGATGGTGACAGGATCTTCGACCACCCATGCACATGGTAGATCGTGGCTGCCGTATCTTTTCGGGCGATGAGATCCTGCAGCGCGGTATAGGCGCTCTTGCTGTAAAGCCCGGCTGCGAGGGCGCTGATACGGCCTTGTTGCGTCAGGGGTAGGCCATCGAGGTTGATGGTGTCTAATGCCGGCGGATTTTCGCCGGCGGTGTCGCCGGCGAAATAGGTGACTGGAATTCCAGCACGTTGCAACAGTTCGGCAGAAAGGATCGCCAGATTTGACGCTCCGCCAACTTTGATGGAGCGATCATTGATGATGACGACCCGATCGGGACGGGGTGGGCTCACGAGATTACTCCAGCGCTTCGACGTTTTGGGGCGCAAGCCTGCCCTTCAGAAGGTCGACGCAGGCCATCGCATTGCCCTTCAGCCGTCCCTTGCGGTCGACCCACGGCTCGGGACGCCAAGCTTTGATGAAATTGGCGAGCAGGTTGCGGCTGATCTGGATCGAGGCGTGACGGACGCTCATAGTCCGCTTGCGCATGAGATAGACGGGATTGGCAATTTGCGAATAGCCGAGCCGGACGCCGGCCGTACGGCCGACCTTCGTGCCGAGGTGCACGCCTTCCAACTGCTTGGCACTGACCACCTGGCCATAGCGGGCGACGATCCGGCTGAAATCGACATCCTCGAGCCAGCCATAGAAGGGCAGGTTCTCGTCAAAGCGCAGATTGCCGGCTTTGATGATCGTGGTGCGGATCGCCATATTGCAGCCATAGGCGTTGTAGACGGGTTGGAACTGTGCCGTCGCTTCCGACCGCCGCCGGCTCTTCGATTCGACCATTCGCAGTCCGTCGCGCACGGAGATACCGGGGCCGGTGATCCCGTCGGCGAGCACCTTGCCGGTGCACATGACGATATCGGGATGGAACTGGAACAACCGTTCCGTCTCCTCGAGATAGTTCGGCGTCATGAGGAAATCATCATCGACGAAGAGCACGACGTCTGCATCCGGAATATTGTCGAGAATGCGGTTGCGCTGGCGGCAGAGCCCCCGTTCCGAGATCAGCACGCGGACCGGAAAATCGAGGTCGCGCAGGCAGCTCGGATCGATGTCTTCGGGCGAGGCAAGGCAGACGACCACCTCGTCCGGCTTGCGCGTCTGGCGCGCCATATGCGGCAGGATCGAGGACAGGATGTCGCGCCGGCCGGCACTGGCGATACCAACGACCAGTTTGAGCGCACGGCTGGGCGGACGGCCCTCGAGCCGCTTGGAGGAAAGGCGGGTTTCGCGAGCCTGCGGCTTTTGCCACCAGTGACGGCGCTCATGACGTCTGCGCTTTTCGCTGCTGCGATTGGCAATAATGCCGAGGATGTTGATCGGCGAGGTACCGAAACTTGCAAGCGCGTCCGACAGCCGTTCGACCGTCATCTTGTTGGTATGGCCGACGACCACGATGATACCTTCGAGATAGCTGCAGATGACGCGCGTATCGGCGGAATCTTCGAAGGCCGACATGTCGACGATGACCACCTTGTATCGCCGGCGCAGCAGCTCGATTTCCGCCTTCAACGCCGGCAGATGGCCATAGCGCTGGTACGCGGTCACGGATTTTTCCGTCTCGTCGACCGTGACGACGGGAATGCCGTTGCCATAGGACTGCGATGACAGCCTGTCGGTCTCCAGATCATGGTCGATCGTCGCGACGGAGAGGCCGTTTTCATGCGCAACGGAATAACGTCGCGGCACCTCGTTCATGCGCAGCAGTTCCATGCCGAAGTCCGAGCCTGCTTCCATTGCCACGCCGCTGAGGCGGGAATTGAGGAAATCGGCGTCGACCAGAACTACGGATGCACCCTCGTTTTGATAGAGCTGCGCTAGGTTGGTCGCGATCGTCGTCTTGCCTTCGCCCGTGCCGACCGAAGTGATGCCGATCACCATCGGAGCATTCGGCTGGAAGGCAGAGTCGACCGAATGTTTTACCCCGCGCAAGGCTTCGGAAAATTGCGAATAGGGTGTGTCGAGCACGGATCTTAGCGGCGACATGGTTCGTCGCCATGTCGCACCGCCTCCTACGATATGGCCGGGCACGAAGGACGGACCGGCGTAGACGGGCACATGGCCGAGCGAGGTGATGCCGAGTTCGCGCCGCAGCTTTTCGCTGGAGCTGACGCGCCGATCCATGCCGTCACGCAGCAGCGCCATTCCAAGCCCGAAGGCAAGGCCCAGCATGGCGGAGAAGGGAATGACGATCGTTGATTTCGGCCAGCTCTTCGTCAGCGGCACGGCGGCAGCCGTAACGACGCGGGCATTGCCGAGCGGGAAAGATTCCTTCTGCAGCGCGCCGATCAATTGTTGCAGGATGCTTTCATACATGCGGCGATAGGTGGTTGCGCGGCTCTCCATCTCGGAGAGTTCGACACGCGCCAGGTTCTTGTCGGTGCCGGTTTCCGTCAGCGCGGCCAGCTCATCGTTGAGCAGTTTCTCGCGGGTCTGCGCCACTTCCAGATTGGAGCGGTAGACGGCCTGGATGCGCCCAAATTCCTTCTGCATTTCGCCCTTCAGCCGATTGATCTCATCCTGAGCGGCCGTGATTGCCGGGTTGCCGGCATCGTAGCGGCTGCTCAGGTTGTTGAGCTTGGTCGTCGCAGCGCCGAGATCTTCCTGCAGCTTCTGTATGCGCGGATTGTTGATCGTCTCGTCGACGTCGCCCTCGACCTTCTCCCCGGCCATTAACCGGTTGAGGGTTGCAAGCTTGGCGGATTCGGCCGCTGTCTGCGCCCGGGCGGCCAGCGCCTGGCTGCTGATTTCGGACAATTGCTGCTGGTCGAGCGAGGAGGAGGTGCTGATCTCCATGATGCCGTTCTTCGCGCGAAATTCCTCAACGCTCATTGCGGCTTCACGTGCCTGCCGCCCGACCTCGATCAGCCGGGTTTCCAGCCATTTCGCGCCGCTCTGTGCGGCCGAGGCGCGCTCGGTCAGTCCGGTGCGAATATAGGCAGCGGCGATCGCGTTGGCCGCGAGTGCCGCCTTGCGTGGATCGGTGGAACTGTAGCCGATTTCCAGAATGTAGGATTGGCCCACCCGGTTGACGGAAACCCTGGAGAGGAAGGACGCCATGGTGCGACGCATCAGATCGTCGGCGGTCGGGACGGGTTTTACTTCTTCTTCTTGGGCGTGGGTGAAATAGGCGCTGATGCTATGCAGCGAGTCGCGCAGAGCTCCCTGCCACGACACGCCCCCGACGATTTCCGGATCCTCACTAAGATTGAGCTTCTCGATCACCGCGCGGGCGATCGCCTCCGATTTGACGATCTCAACCTGGCTGGCGATCTCGGCTGCCTCGATGATGACCGTGCCGGTGAAGGCATCCTGAGACGCAATGCGCCCCTGTTCCGGATCCATCACCAGGCGGGTCGTTGCCTGATAGATCGGCTTGGTCGTCGTGACGTAGAACGCGCCGATGCCGAGCCCGATCGCCGTAAAGGTGATGAAGATCAGCAAATGCCGCTGCAGGAACCGCCAAATATCGCGAAAGGAGATGTATTCGCTTCCATTTGATCGCTTGGCCTCGGATTGAGCTCCGGGTACGCTTTTACCAATCTCGTGAACTGCCATGATATATCCGCCCGACCTTGCTAGATGGTGGTTACTGGGATTGCGATTGCGTGGGATCGGCTGAGGACAGCATCGCGCCGTCCAGGCTGCCGGAGACGTTGTAGCGAACGTCCAGCACATCACCCGGCTGCAACTCCGCCGTTTCCGGTATCTCACTTGTAGTGCCTCCATCGCCGCCGCGGGTGACCCAATATTCGAGCGGCTGGAGATCGATCGCCTTCATGCTCTCGGAGCGAGACAAAGAAGCGCCGGCGATCTGCAGCAGTTGCAACGTTGTGTTGCGCTTCAGCTTGGTATCTTCGATTTCGGTTTCGGCTGCCTGCAATTGCTGTCCGACCTCGGTCTTGCGCTGCCCTTTGAGGTTCAGGGCATCGCGTTCGGTCTCGCTGAGCTTCTGCTTGGCCTGCATGGATGCGACGACCAGATCGAGCTTGCCGCTCTGCATGTCGGCGACGACGCGCTCCAGGGAGGTCTTGCGCGACGTAGTGAGGATCTTAGTGTCGACCAGCTTGGAAATGTCTTCCAATTCGTCCTGTGCGATCTTCACCTGTTCGTCCTGGGACGCCATTTTCTCATCAAGGATGTCGATTTCGTTGCGCAGCAAAGTTTCGAGCTCCGCGGCTGCCTGAAGCTGTTGGCGCATCGCTTCGGCCCTGGCATTGAACAAATCGACTTCGGTGGTCATGATTTGCCGGATGGCCGAGCCTTCAGGTGCCGCCTTGATTTCCGGCGGGAAATCGATGCTCGTCTGGTCATTCAGCTCAGCCATCAACCGGGCGCGTCGGGCGCCAAGCTGCTTCAATTGCAGCTCCATGCGGTTGATCTCGCCGGCATAGCTGATCTGTTGCGCGTTGTTATATTCGCCGGTCGGATTGGTGCGGCGCTCACGGCCGCCGGCCATGGCGACAGCCTGCTTGACCGTCAAACCCGGCCGGAATTCCAGCTCGCTCGGCTTCTCGACCGAACCGGTGACGTAGATCATGGGATATTTCACCACTTCGACGGACGCGGTGGGGGCGGTGGCAAGACCGGTGATCTGTTTCAGCCGATCACCTATCTCCGTGGAGACGTCGGCGGTGGTCTTGTCGATAACCGGTATTTCACCGATCATCGGAATGGAGATCGTGCCGGACTGAGAAACGACATATTCGCCGTTCAGCGCCGTCCATTCCTTATATTCCCCTGTCGAGGCGACCCATTCGACGATTGCGACCTTCATCCGCGTCTGCGGCTTGATATGATAGATCTGGTCAGAGGCAGCATTCGCTTTGTCGATAAAGGCGGTTCCCGAAAGTGCCAGGGCGAGGAACATGCCGAGGATGGTGCCCGGGATTTTCCGGCGGGCGTGTGCGTGAAGAGCAGAAACTGTCAACATGAGGCGCGATCTCGTTTTCGTTTCGGTCGCGCCGCCGCCAACTTGCCGCAGCGCTATGGACTGAGATCATCCCTTGAACGCTTTTCGAGTAAATCCCCTGCCGTAGGGTTACGGCTAATCCCTTCTGAGGAAGGAATGAGTGGTGCTCGGCGTTCGGGTAACAGCGAATATACCATTGAGTTTAAACTGTTTTCGGCCGCTTAGACCTTTTGGTTATGACCTTCAGCCATTTGGATGCGAAAGAGGACCGATGTGGGTTCTGTCGCATTGCCCGCCGCCCGCACAATGATGTCTCTCGACCAACGGCGGAGGAAGAGGGATGCGGGTAGCGATCATTCATTATTGGTTGGTGTCGATGCGCGGCGGCGAGAAAGTGGTCGAAGCGCTCTGCGATATGTATCCGGACGCCGATATCTTCACGCTCGTCTATGATGAGAGCCGCGTTTCCGAAAAGATCAAGCGACACAAGGTCACGACATCGTTCTTGCAGCGCGTTCCCGGCGCCATCAAAGGCTACCAGTCGCTGCTGCCGCTGATGCCCTTCGCGCTAGAGAGCTTCGATCTCAGCGGCTATGACCTCATCATCTCCAGCGAATCAGGCCCTGCAAAAGGCATTATCCCGCCGCCGCAAGCGACGCATGTCTGCTACTGCCACTCGCCGATGCGCTATCTCTGGGATCACTACCATTTCTATCGCTCCAATGCCGGCCTCGCCTCGCGGCTGATGTTGCCGGTGTTGGCGCCGCTGCTGCGATCCTGGGACGTCAATACCAGCATGCGCGTCGACCGGTTCATTGCCAATTCGCATCACGTCAGTGCCCGCATCGGCAAATATTATCGTCGCCCGGCGACGGTGCTTTATCCGCCAGTTTCCGTCGACGAATTCACCCCGGCGGCGGCGACCGAGGACTTCTATCTCTGCGCCGGCCAGCTCATCCCGTATAAGCGGATCGACCTTGCCGTCCGGGCTTTTACCAAGATGAACCGCAACCTGGTCATCATCGGCGAGGGCAAGGAAATGGAAAGACTCAAGCGTTTGGCCGGACCGACCATCACCTTCCTCGGCCGCGCGCCGTTCTCGGTGCTGAAGGAGAAGCTGGCGCGCTGCCGCGCACTGATTTTCCCAGGCGAGGAGGATTTTGGCATCGTCCCGGTCGAGGCCATGGCGAGCGGCAGGCCTGTCATTGCCTTCGGCAGCGGCGGCGCGCTGGAAACGGTCGTCCCAGGGGTCACTGGCATATTGTTCGAAGAACAATCGGAAAAGGCGCTGATCGACGCGGTGCATAATTTCGAAGACCATGAGAATGCGTTCCGCTCGGACGTGCTGCGCGCGCATGCGGCTCAATTCAGCCTATGCAATTTCACAACGGGCATGCAGGCGATTATCGATGAAGAATTGCTGGCACACAAACCGGTCTTGCCGCGCAACGACCGGAGCACCGCCGCCATCCAACGCCTGTTCGAGGGACAGTTCCCCGCGCCGGCGGTGGAAACGCCGCAACGTGTTGCCACCACGGAACCAGTGACGGTGCACGCACCGACTTTTTGAATGCATGTTCGGCCACTGGGATATGTCATTGAAAGGCATTACATTGTCCCGCAGCCAAAGGAGGCTGAAATGGCACCGAACGCATTGATTCAGATTCGAATCGACGCCGAAATCAAAGAACGCGCAACGGCCGTTCTCGAGGATATGGGGTTAACGGTATCGGATGCCATCCGTATCCTGCTGACCCGCACGGCGAATGAGGGCGCCCTGCCACTCGAACTTGCTGGTAACCGCGATGTCCACGATGCTTGGCTGCGCGCGAAAGTTCTGCAAACGCTTGAAGATGTCAGGCCCGATATCAATGATGCAGATGAAGAGAGACATTTTGCGCAACGCCGAGCCATCGCACTTGGCAGGGCCACGGTGAGCGAGCATTGAGCGTCGTTTAGACGCAATACGCGCTCGCGGATCGCAAATAATATCTGCACTTTCCTGGATGCGTCAGCATCCGGAGCGGTGTAAGGGATCGGCAAGACCTGCCGATCTCCAGAGATTTTCCTCAATGCGCCTCAGCAACATCGCCATGTACACCGGTCAACCGCCGCTCGTTGGTGCGACGGATGCCCTTTGGGCCTATATCCGCGACCGGCTACGAAAAGCGGGTATCTCGGATGTTCCCGAGACATTGGAGAAGGGCATTACGCATGACGAGGCCTGGCTGCGCCCCCGCCTTCTGCTGGCGCAGACCTGTGGTTTTCCCTATGTCAAACACCTGCGAGGCAAGGTGCAACTTGTGGCGACGCCGGTCTATGAGCTGCCGGGCTGCGATGGTCCGTCGATGCGCAGCTTCATCATCGTGCGCAGGGATTCGCCGGCAGAAACGCTTGCCGATCTTCGGGGGACAACCGCTGCCATCAACGATCCCGGCAGCAATTCCGGCACCAATCTCTTCCGTGCGGCGATCGCCCCGCTTGCTGAAAACGGCCGTTTCTTGGGCCGCGTCATCGAAACGGGCGGCCATCTGCTCAGCATCGATGCCGTGACCGCGGGCAGGGCCGATGTCGCCGCCATCGACTGCATCACCTTCGGAAACGCCAAACGCTTCGATCCCGACCGTGTTGCCGGTGTCCGCATCCTGGCGGAAACGGTAAGTGGGCCGGGCCTGCCATTCATCATCGGCTGGGAAACTTCGCCAGAAGAATTGGCGCTGCTGCGCCAAATCCTCGCCGATATCGCAGGTGAACCCGCGCTTGCGGATGTCCGCGATACCTTGTCGTTGCGACGCTTTGAAGTGCTTGGCGATGCCGATTATGAACCGCTGGCTGAGCTGGAGCGACAGGCGATTGCATTGGGTTATCCCGTCATCGCCTAAGTCAGCCTTTCAGCGGGTCACTCCGCCGCCAGCGTTATCGTTTGCGTCGCAAAACGCGGAGACGAGATGTCGACGGTGATTGCCCCCGCTTCGCCGGTCGCCTGTAGCCAGAAGCCGGTCGTGCCTCCCTGGAAGGCCATCGTCTTCGGGCCGACGACCTTTGCTGGACCGGTGACCTCCACCGTTGCGACGTCATTGAGGAAAGGCAGACGGGAGCCCGCCTGGTCGAGCGCACGGATAATAACGCGAGTCGTGTCGCGATCACCGGCGCGAAGCGTCGAACCGTCGGCCTTCACCTCCAGCGTCGTCGGAACTGGATCGGCGACCATGTGCAGCGTTGCGACCGCCTTGCCGCCAATGAACCCGGTGAAATGCGCGTCCTCCCATTCCATACCCCAGACACCCAGTTCGTCCTTGGTGAAATGGCGATGGTCGAAGACGACGGGCGGATGCGGCAAATGCGGGAAATTCTCGCGATCCGGGCCGATCCGTTTGACGAGCGAGCCATAACGCAGCTCGATTTCGTCGCAATTGGTAAGGACGATCAGCGGCAGCACGCCGCCGATATTGCGCTCGCCGCGTGCCCAGATCGTCACCGGCTTCATCACGACCTCGTCGGAAGGCTCGCACTGGCTGATATAGGCATAGGCTGCGAATTTCGGCTCGCGGAACATATCCATTACGCCGTGATAGCAGATGCGGTCGCCGGAGCCGAAATCGCTATGGGTGTTGTAGTCGAACATGCACCAGCCAATGGCGCCTGATATCGACGGATCCCCATAGGCTGCATTCAGCACTTCCAGATGTCGGCGCACATGCTCGGCCTGGCGCTGTTCCTGATCGTAGATCTTCGTCGGATACATGTGGCCGCCGAACTCGGTGATCAGATAGGGCACATTCTGCAAGAGCCCCGTATTCTCCTGCTGCGGCCGGAGCGGCGTGCGCGGACGGTTGACGCCCGGCAGTTCCTCGTTGCCGAGGATGAAGTCGTTCATCGTATAGACGTCTTCGAGCAGTTCGCTGTCGGTGATGTAGCGCACGCCTCCGGTCTGGCGCGTCGGATCGAGTTCGCGCGAGAGCCGGTTGGTCTCGACGTAAAAATCATGAGAATCCTGCGATTCGTTGATGCGCACGCCCCAGATGATGATCGAGGGATGATTCCAGTCGCGCTCGATCATGCGGCGGACGTTGCGGATCGATTCCTGTTTCCAAGCTTCGCCGCCAATATGCTGCCAACCGGGGATTTCCTCGAAGACCAGGAGGCCGATGCGGTCGCAATGATCGAGGAACCAGGGCGATTGCGGATAATGCGACGTGCGAACGACGTTGCACTTCAAACTATGCTTCATGATCTCTGCGTCACGCTCCTGCGCCGAGCGGCCCATGGCATAGCCGGCGCAAGGAAAGGCTTGGTGGCGGTTGAGGCCGCGCAGCTTCAGCTTGCGGCCGTTCAGCAGGAAACCCTCGGCAGTGAACTCGGCCGTGCGGAAGCCGAAGTTCGCCGTGTACCGGTCCTGCCCTTGGTCGGTCCTCAGTTCGGCATCGATCGTGTAGAGCACCGGATTGTCGAGCTCCCACAGCGAGATGCCGGTCAGATTGTCGAAGGTGAAGGCCACTTTGCTGCCAGAAATATCGGCGTCGGTCGAGGCCAGCACCGTACCATCAGGCGCGCGAAGGCTGGCCGTTACGGAGCCGGCGAAGGCGAGGCCTTGCGGATTGGCGATATCGCAGCGGACGGTGACGGATTTTGCGGCGGCAAGCACGTTTCCGGTCTCGACCTTGATGTTGGCGATCGAGACGGGTGCTGCGATCTTCAGCCAGACATCGCGATAGATCCCGGCATAGGTCAGATAGTCGATACGGCCGCCGAAGGGCGGGATCTCGGGATTTTCGCTGCCGTCGATCTTGACGGTGATGAGATTGTCGCCTTGCTTCAAGCGCCCGGTCAGGCGTGCCTCGAAGGGTGTGTAGCCATCCTTGTGGGCGACGATTTCCTCGCCATTGAGGTAGACAACTGCATCGGCCATAGCGGCATCGAACACCAGCGATACTTCACGTCCGGCGTAATCCGTGCTCCAGGGCAGGATCTTTTGATAGGTAAAGGCGCGCTGATAGGATTTCTCGTCAAAATAGTTGAACGGCAGCTCAACCGCAGTGTGCGGCAGGGTGACCGGTTGTCCCTCCTGACGACGGCAAACTTCGGCAAGCGAAAACCCTTCCTGAAAAGTCCAGGATTCGTTGAAAGCGACAACAGTGCGCATGTTCATTCCTATCGATGGAGCCCGTCGCAGCCTGGACGAACGCGTATTGCTTGGAAAAGGCGCGGTTGCGATGCAAAGCGTGGTCGCAGCCGGCGATATCTATACAGGCCTCTCGCAATGGTGCAACGAAATCGGATCTCCGATCGGCAGTTCCATGTGATCGCCCTCTTGCCTGCGACCCAAAAACCATACAATATGCATACATTCCTTGGGAGACACGACATGAGCGACGATCAGGCAACGTTCTTCTGGATTCCCTCGATCAGCAGGGCGGCGGGGCCGGTCTATCTGGCCATCGCCGATGCTTTGCAGGCCGACATCCGCGCGGGACGTCTGGCGACGGGTGTGCGCCTGCCGCCGCAGCGGGCGCTGGCCGAAGCGCTCGGCATTGATTTCACCACCGTCACCCGCGCCTATGCCGAAGCGCGCAAACGAGGTCTAGTGGAAGGGCGGATCGGGCAGGGTACCTATGTCAGCCAGGGCCGGGCAGCGCCGCCGCAGCGACGGAAGCCTATGCCAAGCGGGCTGGTCGATATGAGCATGAATCTGCCGCCGCGCTTCGACGACGAAGCCC
Organism: Rhizobium sp. BR 362; assembly: GCF_036528765.1. Lineage (NCBI taxonomy): Bacteria > Pseudomonadati > Pseudomonadota > Alphaproteobacteria > Hyphomicrobiales > Rhizobiaceae > Rhizobium > Rhizobium sp. BR 362. The sequence goes on from NZ_JARWGH010000007.1 coordinate 66,073, forward strand.
TGAGGGCCCGAATGTGGCAGGGGATCAGCGGGCTGGAAACCAGCGATGGGCTGGACCTGTTGCTGCGCTACCAACAGCCGGGCGGTGCAGCCCGCGACCGCGAGGCCGGAGCGGAATGGCTCTCAAGCCGGCTGCCTGGCATCGCGCCGGAACGCATCCTCGTCTGCCCGGGCGCCCAGGCCGCGCTGCTGGCGGTCACCCGCATGCTGACAGCTCCGGGCGACACGGTCTGCGCCGAGGCCTTGACTTATCCGGGGTTCCTTTCCGTCGCGGCGCATCTGCGGCTGACTGTAGCCACTGCAGAAATTGACGATAACGGTTTGATTCCCCAAGCATTTGAGCAAATCTGCTCTACAAGGCGGCCCAAGGCGCTTTATTGCAATCCCACTCTTAACAATCCGACGACAATCACGCTGCCTTTGTCACGACGCAAGGCTATCCTAGATATTGCCGCTCGCTACGATGTTGCTGTGATCGAGGACGATGCCTATGGCGCGCTGCCGATGCAACCGGTCGCGCCGCTAGCGGCGGTTGCGCCGGAGCGGGTCTATCATATCGCCGGCCTTGCCAAATGCCTGTCGCCCGCGCTGCGCATCGCCTATCTCGCCGTGCCGGACCTGCGCGCGGCGACCAGGCTTGCCGGCATCATTCGGGCGACCTCCGCCATGGCCTCGCCGCTATCGGCCGCAATCGCCAGCCGCTGGATCGAAGACGGCACGGCAGAGGCGGTGCTGGCGGCGATCCGGCGCGAGACGAGGGCACGGCAGGCGATTGCGGCGGAATTGCTGCCCGCCGCCGATCTCCTATCCGATCCCGAAGGCTTCCATGCCTGGCTGCGGCTGCCGCCGGCATGGTCGCGCGGCGAATTCACGGCGCGGCTCCGCTCCGTCGGCGTCGGCGTCGTTGCGAGCGACGCCTTTGCTCTTGGTCAGGCGCCAGAAGCGGTTCGCCTTGGGCTCGGTGTTGCGGAAGATCGCGAACATCTGCGCCAAAGCCTCGGCATCGTGGCCGATCTGCTGGCGGAGACACCGGCCGCTTCGGCGATGGTTATCTGATCGGACAAATTGCCGCGCTTGCATATAGCTGTCGAACAATATGCATACAATAATTGACATTGTATGCATAACGTGCCATACATCTTTCAACGGACGGCAAGCGGCTTGAAAGTCGCGGACAGTGCCGCCCAGCTTCGAGACGATCCGCATGGGGCGCTTCGCCTGCGAGGTTCTCGGGCAATACGCTCTCCAGCGAGCGCCCTATACTTGGAAGGGACAAAACAATGTCATCCGAAGACGCGTGGCCGCCGATACCGCCGCTTCAGACCGGCTTGCGCAGCCGCTGCCCGCGCTGCGGGCAAGGTCATCTGTTCAAGGGTTTCCTGACACTCCGGCCGTCCTGCGAAGTCTGTGGCCTCGACTATTCCTTTGCCGATCCGGCCGATGGGCCGGCCTTCTTCGTCATCTGCTTCGCCTGCATCCCAAGCGTCGCTCTTGCCGTCTGGCTGGAAGTCGCCTTCCAGGCTCCCTATTGGGTACATGCCTTCACGACGCTGCCGTTCATGCTGCTCACCTGCATCCCGCCGCTGCGTCCGCTGAAGGGCTGGTTGGTGGCGAGCCAATATTTCTACAAGGCCGAAGAAGGAAAGCTGGTGCGGCTGGAAACGCCTCATAATGACGACCTGCATCCGCATTCCGCATAGCCGGATCTATTTGGTCCGCGCATTCTTGGTTTCCTCCCCAGGGCTCCGCACTGCCGCGTACATGCCGGTGGTGCGGAATTCCGTGGGATTGATGCCATAGGTGCGCCGGAAAGCCTTCGAGAAATAATTGGCGTCGTCGAAGCCTGACATGATCGCCACTTCCTTGACCGGAATGAAGGCCGCCTTGGTCAAGAGCTTGGCGGCTCTCTGCATGCGCTGCTGCAGGACGAATTCCGCCGGCGGCAGGCCTTCGCTGTCGGCAAAGACCCGGGAGAAATGCGCGCGGCTGAGACCGCTGACCCTGGCAAGTTCGGCGACCGGCAGCGGCTTTTCGAGATTGGCGTCGATATAATCGATCACCGTCTGCATGGCGGATCGGTCGGCGGCGACGGCATGCGAACCGAAGACATCGTCGTAAAGCGCCATCGCTGCTTCATAGGCCAGCGCCGAGGCCGAAGCCGGTGTGGCAGCGCCGCGGACAAGCCGCAGGCTGCAATCGGCAAGATGATCGATCGTCGACGGCTGCAGTTTCAACAGCGGCCCAGCGGCGGCCAGGATCAGGCGATGGATACGCAGCGCCTCCTCGCCATTCATCGATATCCAGAAATATTCCCAGCGCTCGCCTTTTTCCAACCAGTACCGATGATTGTGCGGCACCAGCACCAGCAGCGTATCGCCGGCGCCGAGACGATAGTTTCGGTTTTCATAGCGCAGCCGGCCGCTGCCGCCGATCGTATGCTGCAGCACCGTGAATGGCGTTTGGCCGCGTCTGCGCCCATCCCAATCGTAAAGCTCGTTGTCCCTGATTTCGTAGCCGGCGCTGGTCGGCATGGCGTGCAGCCGGTGGCGTCCACGCGGCAATGAGACAGTCCGCATGGTCTGCCCGTTGGCGATCAAATCCTGCAGCACAAAATTACCCTTGAAAGCATAATAGTTCTCTGGTCGGCCCGATGATTATAGGCATAATTCCGCCCAGAAAACAGCGCGCATCTGCCGATGAGGACCGGCAGGAGGAGGAGATAGTGTTGATTTTACTATGTCGCGCCGTCTGTGCGATCATGGGATGAAAACACCATCGTCTTCTCCGCTGCTGATTGTTCGACCGACTTCAAGGTGAGGATCATGAGTTTCAAAATCGCCATTATCGGCGCGGGCAGCGTCGGCTTCACGAAAAAACTGTTCACCGACATTCTCTGCGTGCCGGAGTTCCGGGATGTCGAATTCGCGCTGACCGATGTCAGCGAGCACAATCTCACCATGATCAAGGCGATCCTCGACCGGATCGTCGAGGCGAACAAGTTGCCGACCCGGGTGACGGCCACGACGGAACGGCGCAAGGCGCTGCAGGGCGCGCGCTACGTCATCAGTTGCGTGCGCGTCGGCGGGCTGGAAGCCTATGCCGAAGATATCCGCATCCCCCTGAAATACGGTATCGATCAATGTGTTGGCGATACGATCTGCGCCGGCGGCATTCTTTATGGCCAGCGCAACATTCCCGTCATTCTCGACTTCTGCAAGGATATCCGCGAGGTCGCCGAAACCGGCGCCAAGTTCCTGAATTATGCCAACCCGATGGCGATGAACACCTGGGCGGCGATCGAATACGGCAAGGTTGATACGATCGGCCTCTGCCATGGCGTCCAGCATGGAGCCGAGCAGATTGCCGAAGTTCTCGGCGCCAAGGACAAGGCAGAGCTCGACTATATCTGCTCGGGCATCAATCACCAGACCTGGTTCGTCGATCTGCGTCTCAACGGCCGCAAGATCGGCAAGGACGAGCTGATTGCCGCTTTCGAAGCGCATCCGGTCTATTCGCAGCAGGAGAAATTGCGCATCGACGTGCTGAAGCGTTTCGGCGTCTATTCCACCGAAAGCAATGGACATCTCTCGGAATACCTTCCCTGGTATCGTAAGCGGCCGGACGAGATCAACAAGTGGATCGACATGTCCGACTGGATCCACGGCGAGACGGGCGGCTATCTCCGCCATTCGACCGAGACCCGCAACTGGTTCGAAACGGAATTTCCGCAGATCCTCGAGAGCGCCTCCAAGCCGATCGATCCGGCCAAACGCTCGAACGAGCATGCGAGCCACATTCTCGAGGCGCTGGAGACCAATCGCGTCTATCGCGGCCACTTCAACGTCAAGAACAACGGCGTCATCACCAATCTGCCTGCGGATGCCATCATTGAATCGCCCGGCTTCGTCGATCGCTTCGGCATCAACATGGTGGCTGGCATCACGCTGCCGGAAGCTTGCGCTGCGACGTGCATTTCCTCGATCAATGTCCAGCGCATGTCGGTTCACGCCGCCATCAGCGGCGATCTCGATTTGCTGAAACTCGCGGTTCTGCACGATCCGCTGGTCGGCGCCGTATCGACACCGGAAGAGGTCTGGCAGATGGTCGACGAAATGATCGTGGCCGAGGCCCGCTGGCTGCCGCAATATGCACATGCGGTCGAAGGGGCGAAGGATCGTCTGTCGCGCGGCAAGGTGAAGACCCGCGACTGGAAGGGAGCGGCCAGCCGCAACGTACGCTCGATCGAGGAGCTGCGAGCGGAAAAAGCAGCCATGAAGCAGGCTGGCTAAGGACCGGGCATTCGGGACAGGTTGGCTGCGACGGGACTTTCAGGAGGAGACCCGTCGGATGCCAGCCGGTCGCCATTCGATGGAGGAGTGCGGCGCACCTGAGGGGCGCTCGCGACAATGGGAGAGAGAAAACGATGAGACATTTTCGACCGATCAGCATTCTTGCGGCGTTGACGATTGCCACATCCGCGATCGCCATGAGCGCCTATGCATCCGAACCGACGATACCGCCTGTGCCGCCGGTCTTCCCGGCCGAAGGCAAGATCAAATATGTGGCGCGCGACTCCATCCTGGAGTTCAAGGCGCTGCCGGAATATCACGAGCCGGCCTGGGTTACCGAGAAATTTGTAAAGACCGGCAAGTTGCCGCCGGTCAAGGATCGCCTGCCGAAGGAACCGCTCGTTTTCAAAACCGGCAATATGCCTGACGGCATCGGTGTCTATGGCGACACGCTGCGCCATGTCATCGGCGGCCGGCCGGAAGGCTGGAACTACGGCGCCGGCCAGACCCAAGGCTGGGGCGGCATCGATATCGGCCTCTCCGAATGCCTGACCCGCACCGCACCGCTGTTCCAGGTCGAGGCAAAGGATACCGAACCGCTGCCGAATCTCGCCAAGAGCTGGGAATGGTCGCCGGATGGCCACAAACTCACCATGCACCTGATTGAAGGCGCGAAATGGTCCGACGGCGTGCCCTTCAATGCCGACGACATCATGTTCTATTGGGAAGATGAGGTCATCGACCCGAACGTCTCGCCGCTCGGCGGCGGCGCATCGCCGGAAGCATTCGGCGAGGGGACGACCCTCAAGAAGATCGACGATTACACAATCGAGTGGACCTTCAAGGACGCCTTCCCGAAACAATATCTCTATACGATGGCCTATCCCAACTTCTGCCCGGGCCCGTCGCATATTCTGAAACCGCAGCATCCGAAATATTCGAAGAACACCTACGATCAGTTCAAGAATGCTTTCCCGCCGGAATATATGAACATACCGGTCATGGGTGCCTGGGTGCCGGTCGAGTATCGATCCGATGACATTATCGTCCTGCGCCGCAATCCCTATTACTGGAAGGTCGACGAGAAGGGCAATCAACTGCCTTACCTCAACGAGTTGCACTATAAGCTCTCGACCTGGGCGGACCGCGACGTGCAGGCGGTTGCCGGCTCCGGCGACCTTTCCAATCTGGAGCAGCCGGAAAACTTCGTCGCTTCGCTGAAGCGCGCCGCCCAACCGGACGCCCCCGCACGTCTCGCCTTCGGTCCGCGCCTGATCGGCTATAACCTGCAGATGAACTTTTCCGCTAACGGCTGGGGCAATCCGGACCCACGCGGTCAGGCGATCCGCGAACTGAACCGCAACGAGGATTTCCGCAAGGCCGTGACCATGGCGCTTGACCGCAAGGCGATCGGTGACTCCCTGGTCAAGGGACCGTTCACGGCGATCTATCCGGGCGGCCTGTCCTCGGGCACCAGCTTCTACGATCGCAATTCGACGGTATATTACCCATTCGATCTGAAGGGTGCCAAGGAACTGCTTGCCAAGGCGGGTCTCAAGGACACCGATGGAGACGGCATCGTCAACTTCCCGGCGGGCACGGCTGACGGCAAGGATGTCGAGATCACGCTGCTGGTCAACAATGACTACACCACGGATAAGAGCCTTGCCGAGGGCGTCGTGGGGCAGATGGAAAAGCTCGGGCTTCGCGTGATCATCAATGCACTCGACGGACCGAAGCGCGACGACGCCAATTATAGCGGCCGTTTCGACTGGATGGTCCGGCGCAACACCACGGAACTGGCCTCCGTCGTGCAGAACACCGAACAGCTTGCTCCGGTCGGCCCGCGCACGAGCTGGAACCACCGCGCTCCCGAAAGCGGCCAGTTGGACCTGATGCCCTTCGAAAAGGAGATGGTCGATATCGTCAACAAGTTCACCACTTCGCAGAATAGCGACGAGCGTGTGGCCCTCATGAAGCAATTCCAAAAAATCTCGACCGAACACCTCTACAACATCGGTCTGACGGAATATCCGGGCGCGCTCATCATCAACAAGCGCTTCTCGAATGTTCCTCCGGGTACGCCGATCTTCATGTTCAACTGGGCAGAAGACTCCATCATTCGCGAACGCCTGTGGGTCGCGGCCGACAAGCAGGGCAAATACGAGCTGTTCCCAGAGCAGCTTCCGGGTGCGCCGGGCAGCGCCGGCCCGATCAACTAACGGAGCACGGCAGCCGGCCAAAAGGCCGGCTGCCGTTACAAACCAAGGATTCCGGCTGCATCGCGGTGCAGCCGGGCAAAGGTGAAACCAGCCGGTCCGTGCTATCCTCAGGGGATGCAGACCACCGGCGGCAAGAAGAGAAGCGAACCGTCCCATGTTGCGATTCCTGCTCGTGCGCATAGCCTCTGCCATACCCGTGCTCGTCATTCTGAGCGTGGTGACTTTTGCCATCATCCAGGCGCCGCCAGGAGACTATGCAGACTTCATTCGCTCGCAGTTGATGAACCAGGGCGGCGCTTCCTTTGCTCAGGCCGATGAGCAGGCGCAAATCTACCGTCGTGAACACGGGCTCGATAAGCCGTTGGTCGTGCAATATTTCAACTGGATCGGCGGCATCGTCACCAAGGGTGATTTCGGCTACAGCATGTTCTACAACAAGCCGGTCTCCGACGTCGTCAGCGAACGCCTGCCACGGACTCTGGCGCTCGCGCTTGTGTGTCATCTCTTCGCTTCCGTTCTCGGCATCGGTTTCGGCATATGGGCCGCCACGCGGCAATATAGCTGGATCGACAGCCTGCTTTCCGGCATCTCATTCCTGGGCATGACGGTGCCGCGCTTCCTGATGGCGCTGATCATCGTCTATATCCTCGTCTTCCAGCTCAACGTCTCGGAAATCGGCAGCTTCTATTCGCCGCAATATGGCGGCGCGCCGTGGTCCTGGGCTAAGTTCGTCGATCTCGTCAAGCATGTCTGGCCGGTCGTGGCGATCGCCACTTTCGGCGGGCTTGCCTACAATATGCGCGTCATGCGCGGCAATCTGCTCGACACGCTGAATGCGCAATATGTCGAGACCGCACGCGCCAAGGGTCTCTCCGGCGGCGCTGTCGTCATGCGCCATGCCGTGCCGAACGCCTTGCATCCGCTCGTCATGTATCAGGGTGTCGTGTTGCCCTACATGCTGACCGGCGAGATCGAGACCGCCATCATTTTTGCGCTGCCGACTGTAGGGCCGGCAATCGTGGGTTCGATGGCGGTCGGCGATGTCTATGTCACCGCCACCTTCATGATGGTGCTGTCGGCGACGCTGATCGTCGGCAACATCATCGCCGACATGCTGCTCGCCTTGCTCGATCCCCGCGTCCGTCAACAGGGAGGGATCCACTGATGCTCGCCTTCAGCACATCCGCGCCACCGCTCGACGACAACAAGATCAAGCCGAAGACCGGCAATGAGAGCTACATCGCGCTTGTCTGGCGTCGACTGAAGCGCTCCTGGACAGGCATGGGCGGCCTGATCCTGGTCATCCTCTTATTGCTGATGTCGCTCTTCGCCGAATTCATCGCGCCCGACGATCCCAAGGCGACCGATACCGGTTTTGCGCCGCCGCAGGTGATCAGCTTCCACGAAAAGGACGGCAATTTCGTCTTCCAGCCGCGCGTCTATGCGCTCGCCGAAACCGATGAGCTCGATCCCGTCACCTTTCAGCCAATAGTCGGGCCGGACTACAACAATCCGCGTCTGCTCGGCTTTTTCGCCAAGGGCGCGCCCTATCACCTGTTTGGTCTCATCCCCGGCAACCGTCATCTCTTCGGCTCGGTCGACGGCCAGCCGGTGCATTTCCTCGGCACCGACAAATTCGGCCGCGATGTGCTTTCGCGCGCCATCTATGGTTCTCGCATCTCATTGATGATCGCACTGACTGTGGTTGCCATCGTCACGATTGTCGGCACTACCGTCGGCATGGTTTCAGGCTATTTCGGCGGCACGCTTGACGCCTGGATCCAGCGTTTCGTCGAGCTGGTGCTGGCCTTTCCGCAATTGCCGCTTTATCTGGCGCTGACCTCGTTGATCCCTGTGACGGCGCCGACCAATGTCTTTCTGGCCTTCGTCATCGTCGTCATGTCGGCGCTCGGCTGGGCGCAGATGTCGCGCGAAGTGCGCGGTAAGACCTTGGCCTTGGCGCGGATCGACTATGTGCGCGCTGCTATGGCGGTCGGGGCGACGGACTGGCGCATCATCCTGCAGCACATTTTTCCCAATGTGATGAGCCATGTCATCGTCACCGTCACGCTCGCAATTCCGAGCGTCGTGCTGCTCGAATCTTTCCTTGGCTTTCTGGGTTTCGCGGTCAAGCCGCCGCTGATCTCCTGGGGGCTGATGCTGCAGGATACGTCCACCTATTCGGTCATCGGCTCCTATCCGTGGATCCTATCGCCGGTCGCTTTCGTGCTCATCACCGTCTTTGCGTTCAATGCGCTTGGCGACGGTCTGCGCGATGCCATCGATCCCTATTGAGAGGAGACGGACCATGGCTCTCGCACTCGTCAATCCCTTTGCCCCCGATATCAGGCTCGATGCCGCCAATAAGACCGTTCCGCCCGTCATCGACGCACGCAATGTCGCCGTTAAATTCAAGGTGGAAGATGGCATCGTCGACGCCGTCAAGGACATTTCCTTCCAGCTCTATCGCGGCGAAACCATCGCCATTGTCGGTGAATCCGGCTCGGGAAAATCGGTCACCGCCCGCACCGTGATGGGCCTGCTGACCAAACGCGCCGTCGTTTCGGAGAAATCGACGGTCAGCTACGACGGCAAGAATGTGCTGAAATTTTCCGAGCGCGCCCGCCGGCAACTGCGCGGAGACCGCATCTCGATGATCTTCCAGGAACCGATGAGCTCTCTGAACCCGATCTATACGATCGGCAGCCAGATCATCGAGGCGATCCGCGTCCACCGCAAGATCGGCCGACGCGAAGCGGAAAGACGGGCTTTGGCGCTGCTACAGCAAGTGCAGATTCCCGATCCAGAGGCGCGGCTAAAGCAATATCCGCACCAGCTTTCCGGCGGCCAGCGCCAGCGCGTGATGATCGCCATGGCGCTCGCCAACGATCCGGATGTCCTCATCGCCGACGAGCCGACGACCGCGCTCGACGTTACCGTGCAGGCGCAGATCCTCAACCTGATCCGCAACCTGCAGAAACAGCTCGGGATGGCGGTGATCCTGATCACCCATGATCTGACCGTCGTCAGGCAGTTTTCCGACTATGTCTACGTCATGCAGCATGGCGAGATGCGCGAGCACAATACGACGGAAGAGCTCTTCGCTCGCCCGCAACATCCCTATACGCAGCATCTGCTTGCTTCCGAACCGCGGGGGCAGGCAAAGCCGCTGCCGCCGGACTGCGACACCATCCTTGAGGGCAAATCGGTCAAGGTCGCCTTCATGCTGCGCCACGGCACCTTCCTCAAGCCGGACCTGCGCGAACTGGTCGCCGTCAATGGCCTCAGCCTGGAGCTTCGCCGGCATGAGACATTGGGGCTCGTCGGCGAATCCGGCTCCGGCAAGACCACCTTCGGCCAGGCCCTTCTGCGGCTGATCGATGCCGATAGCGGCGAGATTTATTTCGACCGGCAGGCGATCCACGGCCGCTCACGGGCCGAGATGCGGCCGCTACGCTCGCGCATGCAGATCGTTTTTCAGGATCCCTTCTCCTCGCTGAACCCGCGCATGCCGATCGGTCAGATCATCGCCGAGGGGCTGGTGGTTAACAATATCGGCGCCAACAAGGCGGAGCGCTTGGAGCGGGTGAAGGAGGCGCTGGTCAGCGCCGGCATGCCCGCTAATATCCTGTCGCGCTTTCCGCACGAATTCTCCGGCGGCCAGCGCCAGCGTATTGCCATTGCGCGGGCCATTGCGCTCGAACCGGAATTCATCCTGCTCGATGAGCCGACCTCGGCGCTCGATCTCTCTGTCCAGGCGCAGATCATCGATCTCCTGCGCAAGCTGCAGGACGAACGGGGCCTGAGTTATCTTTTCATCTCCCACGACCTCAAGGTCGTCCGCGCCCTTTGCCATCGCGTCATCGTCATGCAGCACGGCAAGATCATGGAAGAGGGGCCGGTCGACGACGTTCTTTCCCATCCCAAGACCGCTTACACCGAACGCCTCGTCAAGGCGGCGTTCGAGGTAGCCTCATAAGCATTCAGGAGAGTTTTCTAATGGCAGGCAATCCCAAGATCACCTTCATTGGCGCCGGTTCGACCGTCTTCATGAAGAACATCATCGGCGACGTTTTGCAGCGCCCGGTACTGACAGGCGCGAAAATTGCGCTGATGGATCTCAATCCGCAGCGGCTAGAAGAAAGCGCCATCGTTGCCCGCAAACTGGCTTCCACACTTGGCGCCTCGGCGGTTGTCGAGACCTTTACCGATCAGCGCCAGGCACTGGATGGCGCCGATTTCGTCGTGGTCGCCTTCCAGATCGGCGGCTATGAGCCCTGCACGGTGACCGATTTCGAAGTGCCGAAGAAATATGGCTTGCGCCAGACGATCGCCGACACGCTCGGAGTCGGCGGCATCATGCGCGGGCTTAGAACCGTGCCGCATCTCTGGAAAATCTGCGAGGACATGCTCGCCGTCTGCCCCGAGGCGGTCATGCTGCAATATGTCAACCCGATGGCGATCAACACCTGGGCGATCGCCGAGAAATTTCCCACGATCAAGCAGGTCGGCCTTTGCCATTCCGTGCAGGGCACGGCGATGGAGCTGGCGAAGGATCTCGACATTCCCTATGAGGAAATCCGCTACCGCTCGGCCGGTATCAACCATATGGCCTTCTACCTGAAATTCGAGCATCGCCAGGCGGATGGTTCCTATCGCGATCTCTATCCCGATCTCGTTCGTGCCTATCGCGAGGGGCGGGCGCCGAAGCCCGGCTGGAACCCACGCTGCCCGAACAAGGTCCGCTATGAGATGCTGACCCGGCTCGGCTATTTCGTCACCGAAAGCTCCGAGCATTTTGCCGAATACACGCCTTATTTCATCAAGGAAGGGCGTGAAGACCTGATCGAGAAATTCGGCATTCCGCTCGATGAATATCCAAAGCGCTGCATCGAGCAGATCGCACGCTGGAAGAACCAGGCGGACGAATATCGCAGCGCCGACAAGATCGAAGTGATCCAATCGAAGGAATATGCTTCCTCGATCATCAATTCGATCTGGACCGGCGAACCCTCGGTCATCTACGGCAACGTCCGCAACAATGGCTGCATCACCTCGCTGCCCTATAATTGCGCCGCCGAGGTTCCCTGTCTGGTCGACGCCTCCGGCATCCAGCCGACCTTTATCGGTGACCTGCCGCCGCAATTGACCGCACTGATCCGCACAAACATCAACGTGCAGGAACTGACGGTGCAGGCGTTGATGACCGAGAACCGCGAACACATCTACCATGCGGCGATGATGGACCCGCATACGGCTGCCGAGCTCGATCTCGACCAGATCTGGTCGCTGGTCGACGAACTGCTGGCCGCCCATGGCACATGGCTGCCGGAATGGGCGCGCAGCGACCGCAAGGTTCAGGCCGCTTGAAACCTCTCTCCCGGTTTTGCGGCCGAAGGCCTCGCAGCATCGCTGCGGGGCCTTCCTTTTGCCGTGACGGAGAAGGTGAAAGTCCAAACCCTGCTGTTCTTCCAGCCGATCTAAGGTGGCAAAGCCTTTCCGCCTGCGCTAAAAACGAGGCAAAGCTGGGGAGAGATCAAACACATGGCTAGTTCAGACACTTTCAGCACGGGAACCTTCGTCGGCCGCATCTGGCGCCTTGACGTGAAGGGTCCCGCTCTTGTCGTCGTCCGTGACGGTACGCTTTGCGACATTACTTCGAAGGACGCGCCGACCATGCGTGACCTCTTGGAGAAAGACGATCCGGTCGGCTTTGTCCGCGCACAGAAGGGCGAAGCCGTTGCCAAGCTGGACGATCTGCTCGCCGCCAAAGTTGACATGTCGGCCGCCCATCTTCTTGCCCCCATCGATCTGCAGGCGATCAAGGCCTGCGGCGTCACCTTCGCCCGCTCGATGCTGGAACGCGTTATCGAGGAGCGCGCCGCCGGCAATCCGGATCTTGCCGAAGCGATCCGGAGTAAGGTCACAGCCCTCATCGGCGACAGCCTGCGCAATTTGAAGGCCGGTTCGCCGGAAGCCGCCAAAGTGAAGGCTGCGCTGATCGAAGAAGGCGTCTGGTCGCAATATCTCGAAGTCGGCATCGGGCCGGATGCAGAGGTCTTCTCCAAGTCGCAGGTCATGTCTTCCGTAGGCACGGGCGCCGATGTCGGCCTGCACCCGATCTCGAAGTGGAACAATCCCGAGCCGGAAATCGTGCTCGCCGTCGACAGCCAGGGCCGCGTCAAGGGTGCGACGCTCGGCAATGACGTCAACCTGCGCGATGTCGAAGGACGCTCGGCGCTGTTGCTCGGTAAGGCGAAGGATAACAACGCCTCCTGTTCGATCGGGCCCTTCATCCGCCTCTTTGACGAGACCTATATGCTTGACGACGTGCGCAACGCCGATCTCGACCTCAAGGTCGAGGGCGAGGATGGCTATGTGCTGCATGGGCGCTCGTCGATGAAGGAAATCAGCCGCGATCCCCTCGATCTCGTCTCCCAAACCATCGGCCGCCATCACCAGTATCCGGACGGCTTCGTCCTCTTCATGGGCACGCTCTTTGCACCTGTCGAAGACCGCGACACGCCCGGTCAGGGCTTCACCCACAAGGTCGGCGACATCGTCACCATTTCCAACGACAAACTCGGCGCATTGAGAAACCGAGTGCTGTTGTCGACCGAATGCGCGCCCTGGACGTTTGGGATCTCGCATCTGATGCGCAATTTGGCTGGACGTGGGTTGATTTAGAGGGCTGAGCGTAGCCGGAGCACTTAGGTGCTGCACTAATGATGGATGACAGCTTTCTCCTCCGTTAGTGGCCTCTCAAGCCACGTGGCGCACAACTCCAGGTGTTCCCTGGTTACAGAAAATGTGTCGGGCGGTAAGTCCTGGTTGCGCGCCTTGACACGGCGAACCAGTTCCTCAAAAGGCGGGTCCAGGAAGATTAGTTGGGTTCCGGCGCCTGCGTTTGACGCCAGCGTTCGTGCGACGTCTCGCTCTACTCGACGCAAGAATCCAAATTCCAAGACTACATCGTGCCCCAGACGAAGGACTCTATCGGCCAATTCCAACTGCAATTGCTGTACCGCACGTCGTCTGTCGGCATCGTAGCCGTCCCTGACAACTCGTGCCATCCATATGTCTGGAGACAGCAACAATGCAGGACATTCCTGTTCAAGGCGTTTGCCAATCGTTGTCTTCCCCGCCCCTGGGAGGCCCATTAACATGTATAATGTTGCCATACATTATCCTTCCATGGCAAAGCCTTGCCGCTTTAATTGCCGGCAGATCTCGCGGTATCAGAGAGGCCGAAATTAGCCGCAAACACGCGCCTTACGTTGCGTCCTGCTGCAACCGCACCGAGTGCCGGCAGCCTGACTGCAAGCTTACGACAAAACGGCGAGAAAGGTGTTCATTCGGGAAAGGAGAGGCGTAACCTGGCGCCTTTTGCTGATCGATTGGATCAAAATCTCGCTGCTGATCGCAACCTACTTCATCACTATCTGGAATATCAGCCACAACACGTTCGGCGCCCATCCGCCACTCAAAGCTCGGGGCGCCCAACATTTTCGGTATCAATGCGTCGACACTGACTGCTGCTGGTTCTGGCGGCTGCGGGCGGCGGTTAGTTCGGAGGTGGTGTGATTGAGGCGGTCGGCGAGGACGCGCATGATTTCGACGGCCATTTCGGGAAAATCGCTGAGCAGTTTCAGGAAATGCTCCTTGCTGATCTTCAGCGCCTCCAACCGGGACGTGGCCTTCACCGTGGCGGTGCGGGATACGTCGCAGAGAATGGCGATTTCGCCGACGATCGAATTGATATCGACTTCGGCAACCTTGATCTCTCCAGCCGGGCTATCGACAAGAATATCAGCAGTTCCGGAAAGAACAACGTAAGCGGCGTCGCCTTGATCGCCCTGATGAAACAGAACTTGACCGGCATTGTAGCTGACGCGATCCGACGTGAATGCCAAAAGCTTCAACTTTGCAGGTGCGATGCGCGAAAAAATCGGCACCCGCTTTAGCATTTCAACTTCGTCTTTCAGAAGCATGAGCTTCAAACCCCCAATGTCGGGCCCCAGATACCACCGCTGCAATAGGATATTACGATAACAGTTCTTTGAACATACCGTTTTTCTCTAAAAGATCAGTGGTTGTGCCGCTTTCAACCAGGCTGCCGCGGTCGAAAACCAGAACACGATCGAACAGCTCCGCAAAGCCCGGATTGGAGAGCACCCAGACGACGGCGGGCGCATATTCGCTGCTGTCGAGACCGGTTAGGATCGCGCGGGCGATCTGGTCCTGGACGCGATGGTCGAGCGCGGGCAGGGGGCGATTGCAGATGAGGTAGTCCGCCCGCTTCAGCAAGGCGCGGCCAAGATTGAGCTTCTGCCGCTGCACATTGGTCAGCCGCTTGCCGCCGGAACCGACGTCAAAATCGAGGCCGATCGACAGGACACTATCCTGCATACCCAGCCGTTCGAAGACGTCGTACAGAATGGTGTGGATACGCTCGGGCGCATCGGCCTGCTGGTGCGCGATGCGCCCGAACAGCACATTGTCCATCAATGTCGCCGAAGCGGTGAAGCGCTCGGGGTCGTAGCGCTCGATTACGCGCGCCAGATCGGCAGGGATATTTTCGTGGAACTTGGCGCGCGCCCTGACGATCTTGTCCATCAGCGTCTGCGTCAGGAGACCGAAGCGGTGACGGGGTTCGATATAGGAGAAGCTGAGGCGGATGATGGCCACCCGCTCTTCCGGCGTCGCAGCGCCGAAGCCCTTGCCGTTCAGCTTCTGCAGCAGCGCTTCATAGGTCGGAATATCCTCCGCCGTCATGAAGGTAAGCTGCTGGAAGAAAGGATGATCCG
This sequence comes from Rhizobium sp. BR 362, assembly GCF_036528765.1. Lineage (NCBI taxonomy): Bacteria > Pseudomonadati > Pseudomonadota > Alphaproteobacteria > Hyphomicrobiales > Rhizobiaceae > Rhizobium > Rhizobium sp. BR 362. The sequence continues at coordinate 81,390 of NZ_JARWGH010000007.1, forward strand.
GCGGCAGATCGGTAAAGAGTTCGACGGCGTTCTCGGCAATTTCCAGGCCCATATCGTAGAGATCGACGTCGAGGCCGGTCTCCGTGAAGAGTTGCTGGAAATAGGGGTGGGCAGCCAGCTTGCGGTTGGTCATCAACGGCCGCTTCAGCGTGCCGAACAACAGGTTTTCGCCGACCGTCGCCTGCGGATTGTAGGCGTCGAATTCGAAAGGCACGACAAGCCCGCCGAGATTCTCCTCCTGCAATCTGAGACGCAGCGCCTGGCGCAACTCGACGATGCGCGAGGTAAGGTCGTCATGTGCGGCCGTGTCGACATTCGAGCGCAGCGCCATGTCGAGAATATCCTGGGACATGGCCACAGCATCGAGAACAGGGCGGATGACCGAGTAGATATCATGCGGGCCGGTGGCGCCGGCGGCAGCATAATCGACCCAATCGCTATTGAGATCCAGCTCCGGATTGGCAGCACGGCGCGCTTCTATCATCTGCCATTTGAGCTTATTGGCAGCCTGATCGTCATAATTCGCAGGGATCAGCGGCGCGTGTTTCAGGCCGTAGAGAAGATTGCTGCGCAACGTGCCGTGGAAGAAGAACGTATCCGACGACGCGTAGGCGATGCGCCGCCCGGTCAGCGATTCCGGCAGTTCCAGCAGATCGCGTCCATCGATGGCAATGCGGCCGCTATCCGGCCAGATCAGCCGGCCGAACGCCTCGGCAAGATATTCGCCGCCGGCGCCGCTGTCGCCGACGATCGCCACCTTCTCGCCGGGATGAATCTCGACCGAGACGTGATCCAGCACACGGGCGCCGCTGTCGTCAAGCACGGTGAGATTGGTTGCGACAAGCGGGTGGGTGATGCGGCCAGCCGGCGCGGGCGAGAGGATCTGGGTTTTCGGATCGACCAAGCCATCGACGCTGAACTGCTCGACCACCTGATTGTATTTGACCTGCACGTCCTGGCGCGACTGATCCCAGTCGATGAGTTCCTTCAGCGGCCCCGGCAGGTCCTTGTAGGCGTTGATGACGGCAACGAGCTGACCGATATCGAGCCGGCCCTGCAGCGCGAGGAAGCCGCCGATCGAATAGAACAGGAATGGCGTGACCTGGGCGAGGAAGTTGTTGATGAATTTTACCAGGAACTTCCACTGATAGAGATCGTAACGGATCGAGAAGATCAGCCCGAGACGATGGGCAATGTCGGCGCGTTCAAGATTGGTCGTATCGTTGGCATGGATCGTGCCGATGCCTTCGACGATTTCGCCGACACGCCCGGACAATTCGCGCGCCGTGAGCTGACGCTGGCGTCCGAGCTCCAGCAGCCGTTTGCGCATGCGCGGGATAACGATCGCCTGCACCGCGACGATGGCGGCGGCGATCATGCCCAGCCAGAAATTCTGCAGGATGATGAATACGAGCGCAGTGACCGCCTGGCCGCCGAGAAGCGCCGGCTGCACGAAGGCGTCGCCGGTGAAGCCGCCCATCGGCTCTACCTCGTCCTTGATCATCGTGGCGATTTCGGCCGGCTTCACCCGCTTGAAATGCGCCGGCGGAAAACGCAGCACGCGGTCGATCAGCTCGAAACGGATGCGGCGCAGCATGCGCTCGCCCAACCTGCCCTTATAGGTATTGATGTAGAGCTTGAAGAGACCGTTTAGGACGACAAGTCCCAGGAACACAAGGCTGAGCGCGATCAGCATCCAAAAACGGGTGAGCTGGATGCCTTGAAATATCTCGAAGTGTCCGAGCAAGGGCAGATTGAAAGCGACATGCATGAAGGTCTGGGTTTCGCCCGGATGTTCGAAACCCTTGCCCTGAATGGGTCCGTTGACGATCTGCTTCGGCAAGTCGAAGGACAGAAAGTAAGGGATCATCGAAGCGGCGACGATCGTCAGGATCCAGATTTGCTCCAGCCGGGTGTTCGACCAGATGTAACGCGCTAGACTTTTTTCCATCGCTTATTGCATGCTTCCATATTCAACAGGCACCGCCGCCGGGTTTGGCGCCGATGTTGCAGAGGTGCGGGAGGAGTTCATCGTGGATGCGCGGCCCCATTTTGAAAACGGAACGCCGCCCGGTCTTTTGTCCAGGTGCCTCCCGATTCATTAATTTTTCGATTTATATCACAAGATTGCAGAAAACGAGGAGGGCAAAACGACGAGGTGTTGTGACAGATGCATTGCTGCAACCGTCACCCCTGGCGAATGATTGCCGAGGTTCGCTCGGCCCCGGTGAGGTCTATATCAGGGTTCGATGGTTTCGGCCGCAAGAGGGCCATTTCCACCGCATTGGCGAGCTGATCCCTCGTCAACCCCGCTTCCGGTAAAGCCAGCGCCAGCCCAAGTTTCTCCAGCCGCTCGGCACGCACCGACTGCTCGGTTTCGCCGCCGGCCGTGAATGGAACAAGGATCGAACGGCAGCCGGTGACGAGGAGATCGCCGACCGTGTTATAGCCTGCCTGCGAGATCGACAGTTCCGCTCCCCGCAGCAAGGACGGGAAATCCTTGCGGAAGCGGACGAGGTCGATATTGCCGGGCGCATCCTTTGTCAATGCGGCGAAATCCTGCTCCGGCAGGTTCGGCCCGGTGACCAACAGCCAGCGGCGATCGAGCGCCACCCGGCTTGCCGCCTCGAGCGAGGCGCGGATCAGATCACGCCCGACGGCACCGCCGCCGGCAGAAACCACGATGTCGAAGATCTCTGCCGGTGCGGGCGGCAGCGGCGGCGCAACCAGACCGGTATAGGTGATCTTGTCGGAAATGGCCGAGGTGAGCGGAAATGTCTCCTCCAGCCGAACGAAATTGGGATCGCCATGGACGAGAACGCCGTCGAAATGATCCCGCAGCAGCGCCACGGTCTCTTCGTCACGCCCCGGTTTCTTCTGCTGCTGCAGGATATCGCGCACCGAGGTGTAAAGCTTCGGCTTGGGATTGGTCCCGGCTATGGCATCGAGCAGCGGCAGCAGTTCGAAGCGCATTTGCCGACGGCCGAAGGGAAATGCCTCGATGAGGACAACATCGGGCGCGGCCGTCCGAAAAGCGTCCAGTAACCGCTCGCGGCGCGCGGCCAGAAATTCCTCGCCGACGGCGTTACCCAACTGATCGGCAAGTCCCGAAAACCCGGCGCTGCTGGCGACGACCGGCGGCAGGGTGACGGAGGTGACATCCTGGCCTGGAAAGCCGTTCACCGGCACGCCGCCAGTGACGACCGTCACCTGGCAATCGTCCTTTGCCAAGGCGCTGGCGATACGGCTGGCGCGGGCGAGATGGCCGATGCCGAGCAAGTGCTGAACATAGAAAAAAACGCGCGGGGACGATGTACTACGGAGAGGCATCATGCGGATTTGCGCCATTGCTCTTCTTTTTGCCACTGTTCCTCGAACAGCCGCGTCAATTGCCAAATGCTGGAATGATGGTCGAAATGCTCGCGCACCCGTTTCTCGGCGGCGTCGCCAAGCCGATGGCGCAGCGCCGGGTTGCGGATCGCCAGTTCCATTGCCGCCGCCAGCGCTTTTGGGTCTTCCGGGGGCACGACGAAGCCGTTTTCGCCATCGGTAAGCAGCTCCGGCACGCCGGAGATATTGGTGGAGAGGCAGGCAAGGCGCTGGCTGGACGCCTCGACCAGCACGTTCGGCAGACCGTCGCGGTCGCCATCCGCCGCGACACGGCAGGCAAGAGCGAAGAGATCCGCCTGGCGGTAATGCGCTAGCACATCCTCCTGCGCCATCGCGCCTTTCCAGGTGATGCGATCGGCAATGCCGAGCGTTTCGGCAAGCGCCTTCAGCTTCGTCAGCCCATCGCCGCCGCCGATATGGGTAAAGCGCCAATGAAGCTCTGCGGGCAGCAGCGCCAATGCCCTCAGCAGCACATCGTAACCCTTTTTCTCCACTGCACGCCCGACGCTGAGCAGAAAGGCAGGCTCGGATGCCTTCGACCCGTCACGATCGGAATGGCGACCCGCAAAGGGCGCGAAACGTGCGAGATCGAGGCCGTGATAGCTGAGGTGTACATTTTCCGGCATTGCCGTCAGATCGCGCATGTGCTCGAAGCCGCTCCGCGTACACGTCACCGTCCAGCGGGCGCGCTCAAGTTTTTCCGAAAGCTCCCAATCCGGCGAGGTCCAGATATCCTTGGCGTGCGCCGAGCAGGTCCAGGGAATACCGGTCATGATGCTGGCATAGGCGGTTACCGAGGCCGGCGTATGGATGAAATGCGCGTGCAGCCACTCGCCATTGTCTGGCCATTCATGCGCCAGCACCAGCGCCTGGCCGAAGCGTCGGACCCGGTTCGGCGTAATGTCGCGCTTGAGATCGGCCCAGAACTGTCTCAGCAAGGGCTTAAAGCCGGGCTTTCTGATCCCGGCCCAGAAGGCGCGCAGCACGCGAAACGGTTCGTCGTGCAGATATTCCGGCAGATAGACGACCTGCGCCTTGATCTCGTCATGTACGGGATGGCGCTTCTTGTCCGTCGGCCTGCGCATCGAAACCAGCGTCAGGTCGAAGCCGGCTCTTTCGAGGCCAAGCAGCTCCTGTGCGATGAAGGTTTCCGACAGGCGGGGATAGCCCTTGAGGACCACCAGGATTTTTTTTCGCATCGATCGGTTCCGATGCTCTATTCGGCGACGATCGATAGCGGGGGATAGTAGTCGCGGTCGTCAAACCATTCGCCGACAATGCGGGAAATGTGCACCAGCCCTTCCAGCCGCATGTTCCCGCCGCTCGCCGATGGCGGTGCGCGGGTCGGCAGGCGCTTCAGCGCGGCCGCCAGCAGTTTCGGATCGGCGGACTCCTCCGGCAGCAGCATATCGACCAGGCCGAGCTCGCTTGCCCTTTGGGCGCGGATCAACTGTTCCTCGCGTGGGCGTGTACGCGGAATGATCAGCGCTGGCTTGTCGAAGGAGAGGATCTCGCAATAAGTATTGTAGCCACCCATGGCGACAACGCCCTTGGCGCCGGCAATCAGCTCCTCCATCTTGTTGTCGAACTCGATCACCTGCAGACAGGCGATCTTGCTCGCGCGCTCCAGCAACTGGTTGCGTTCCTTGGCCGGCATATAGGGACCAAGCACGATCAGCGTCTTGTGTTGAAGCGTGTTGTCCTGCTCGAAAGCGCCGATGACATCGCTGACCAGATCAGCGCCGTCGCCGCCGCCGCCGGTCGTCACCAGAATATAATCCTCGTCAGGCACGTGTTCCGACTTCGTGCCCAAGGTGGATACACTGCGTTGCAGGAAGCCGACGAACTCCATCTTCCGGCGCACGCCGGGCGGCACATCGAGACCGACCAGCGGATCATGGAAATCCGGCGGGCCATAGACCCAGACGCGATCATAAAACTGATCTATCTTCTGCAGCGCGTTGTTCTTCTTCCACTCCGCTTCCAGCAGGTGCGGCGCGTCCATGACGTCGCGCATGCCGAGCACGAGCGTCGTGCCGCGCGCCTTCAGATATTGCAGGGTCTCCTCGACCTCGCCCTTCAAGCCCATCGGCTCCTTGTCGACGATGAAGATGTCGGGCTGGAAGGTCTCTGCCGTGTGACGGATGATCGATTGGCGCATCTTCAACGTTTCCTGAAGATCGACATGACTTGCCATCGACGTATATTCGCCGTCGCGCAGTTTGATAACGCTCGGCACCTTCACGAAATCGACTCGTGCTCGGTAATCGAAAGCACCGGCGATCGTCGCGCCGGAAACGATCAGAACGTTCAGTCCGCGATAGTCCTCGACAAGCGCATGCGCGATGGTTCGACACCGCCTGAGGTGACCGAGACCGAACGTGTCATGACTATACATGAGGATTCGAGCATCTTCTAAGCGCCGCTTCATGGGCAAAACCTCAGGAATGAAAGTCATTTTCGTACGTTGTCAGCAAACGACGTCCGCGGCCGCTCTTCGGACTGCAATTCATTTCCGGCCACGCTTTCCGCTATTTGTAGGGATCGGCCGCGTCGCGCAAGCCGTCTCCTAAAAAGTTGAACGCCAGAATGACCAAAATCACCGGGATCATCGGGAAGAGGAGCCACGGGTAAAATGCAAGAGCGCTGACGTCTCTTGCCTCCGTAAGCAAGATGCCCCAGCTCGTAATCGGTGGGCGAAGACCGAGCCCCAGGAAGCTCAGCGCGGTTTCGCCGAGGATCATGCTGGGGATCGAAATCGTTGCCGTCGCGATCAGATGCGACATAAACCCTGGCACAAGATGACGACCGATAATACGCGGCGAACTTGCACCCATCAATTGTGCAGCAAGTACATAGTCCTCTTCGCGTAAAGACAAGAGCTTGGAACGAACCGCACGCGCCAATCCGGTCCAATCGAGAATGCCGAGGATGATGGTAATGCCGAAATAGATGATGATGGGGCTCCAGGTCACCGGCATGATCGCCGCGAGCGCCATCCAAAGCGGCAGGCTCGGCAACGACTGCAGCACTTCGATGACCCGCTGGACGAGAAGGTCGAAGATGCCGCCATGATATCCGGCCAAGCCCCCGATGACGATCCCTAGCACGAAGCTGATGGAGATGCCGACCAGCCCGATCGTCAGCGAGATGCGCGCTCCATAGATGATACGGGACAATACGTCGCGCCCGAGGCGGTCGGTGCCGAGCAGGTACATCTGGCCGCCAATAGCCGGGCAGACCAAATGAAAATTCGCATCCACCAGCCCCCAGAACCGATAGGCATCGCCCCGACAGAAAAAGCGGATCGGCTGCACGTCATCCGTCTTGTCGGTATAGATCCGTTGCAGCGTATTGATGTCGAGCGTCATCTTGCGGCCATAGACAAAGGGGCCGACAAATTCGCCGTTGTTGAAGAAATGGACTCTCTGCGGCGGCGAATGGATAAAATCGACATTGCGGGTGTGCAGGCCGTAAGGCGCCAGGAATTCCACAATCAGGATCATGCCGTAGAGCAGCAGCAGGAAGATGCCGGAGGCGAGAGCGAGCTTATGCCGCTTGAACTTCCACCACATCAATCGCTTCTGCGAAGCCTTGTAGTAACGCGCCTGACCAGCCGACATTGCTTCGAACTGCTCCGGATCGAAGGCGGCGGTGGAAACGTAGTGCTCTAACGGGGCGCCGGGGCGCGGCAGGGGTGCGTTCACTTGGTGCTCCTGCCTTGCAAGCGGATACGGGGATCAAGGAAGCCAAGAGCGAGGTCGGAAATCAACACGCCGATGACATTGAGGAAAGCGAGAAACATCAGGAACGAACCGGCAAGATACATATCCTGGCTCTGCAACGCCTTGATCAGCATCGGTCCGGTCGTCTCCAGCGACAGCACGATGGCGGTGATTTCCGCGCCGGAAATGATCGACGGCAGGATAGAGCCGATATCGGCGACGAAGAAATTGAGCGCCATGCGCAGGGGATATTTCACCAGCGCTCTCAGCGGATGCAGCCCCTTGGCACGGGCGGTGACGACATATTGTTTCTGCATCTCGTCCAGCAAGTTGGCGCGCAGGCGACGGATCATGCCGGCGGTGCCGGCGGTGCCGACAATGATGACCGGAATCCACAGATGCGCGAGGATGGAGCGCGCCTTTGCCCAACTCATAGGCTGCGACAGATATTGCAGATCCATCAGGTGGCCGATCGACACGCCGAACCAGATATTGGCGAAATGCATCAGGATAAGCGCCAGCATGAAGTTCGGAATAGCGATGCCGAGCAGACCGAAGAAGGTCAGCCCATAATCACCCCAGCTATATTGATGGGTGGCCGAATAGATGCCGATCGGGAACGCGATCAGCCAGGTGACCGCGATCGTCGCCGTCGACACGAGGATGGTCAGCCACAGGCGATCGCCCACCACATCCGATACCGGCAGTTGATATTCGAAGGAATAGCCGAAATCGCCATGCAGCATGCCGGCGACCCAATAGACATATTGCAGGGCCACGGGCTTATCGAGCCCGTATTCGTGGCGAAGATTCTCGATCTCCTGCATGTTGGCCGTCTCGCCCTGCGCCCGCAACTCGGCGATCTGGCTTTCGAAAAAATCGCCCGGCGGGAGCTGGATGATGGTGAAGACCAGCATCGAAATGACAAGCAGCGTCGGGATCATTACCGCAATGCGCCAAAGAATATATTTAAACACGCGGTTGATCCTCCTTCAGCCAGAAGGTGTCGGGCATATAGACGCCTAGATAGCAGGTCGGATCGAAACCGTAGAGCGCTTTTTCGGGCACGTTCCGCAACTTGTCCACGTGCACGATCGGCTGCAGCGTGCCATTGATAAGCCCGATGGAGAAGACCTGGTCGACATAGATCGCCAGCATCTGATGCCATATCTCTGCCCGTTCGAAGGACGAAGCAGACTTGCCCCATCGATTCAACAGCTCGACCAGCTTTACGACTTCCGGAAGGTCCGGCGCAGTGCCCTGCGTGCCGCGGGAAAGATAGTGCATGCCCCAGAGCGGCCATTGCAGTTGGTCGTCCATCGTCGGCGCAAGCTGGCCAGGATTCATGTCCGCCGTCGCCACACCATTGTCGAGACCCAACCAAATCGACATAACGATACGCCCGCCCATGGCGCGGCTGCGCAGGATGTCGCGCTGCGAGGTGCGGGTAAACAGGGCGATGCCGACATTACGCCAATGGTCGGTGACGAGTTCGAGCACGTCCGTGTCGAGCGTGCCTTCGCCGGCCGTCTCAACCGTGATTTCAGCGCGGCGTCCGTCCGGCAGCAGGCGAATGCCATCCCGGTCGCGCTTGTCGAGACCGGCGGCATCCAGCAAGGCGTTGGCCTGCTCCGGATCATAGGCGATCCAGGCCTTGGCATATTCTGGCCTGTAGAGCGGGCTTTCCGGCAGCATCGTGTCTGCGCTTTCGGTGCCGAGGCCATAGAAAACCGCCATGTTAATCTCGTGGCGGTTGATGGCCAGCGACAGCGCACGGCGCACCCGTACGTCCTGCAGCACCTGCCGCCATACAGGATCGGCGCTGTTCAGATTCGGCAGCAGCGCCACGCGCGAACCGCGCGTCGCCTTCCAGAGATTGACCTTGAGATGATAGGACTTCTCCGCGTCCTTCAGGAAAGTATAATTGTTGAAATTAATAGCCGTCGCCTGCAGATCGCTGTCGCCGGTGCCGGTTTTATCCGGAATAATCGTCGAGGAGCTAACATTCAGAATAAAGCGGTCGATATATGGCAGCTGCTTGCCGTTTTCATCGATGCGATGGAAGTAGGGATTGCGCTCGAACACGAACTGCTCAGCCGGCGGCGCGGTCGTATTGCACCATGGCTCCAGGACCGGGAGCTCCGGATTTTCCTGGCGATAGACGCGGGCCATCTTGATGTGCAGGTCAGCGACTTTCTTGACACGATACTGCTTCATCAGCGCCGAAAGACGGATATCGTCCTGATACTTCGGATGGAACTGCTTGAGATAATGCCCGGGGCCGACGAGTACCAAGGCCTGCGGTGCGGCAAGATTCGGCAGGAAATACGGATTGGGCTGGTCCCAGCTATACCGCACGGTCATCTGATCGATGACTTCGAAGCGCGGCAGATCGCCATGCGGGCGCAGCTCCAGCGCGCCGCCTCCCGGTGTCAGCTTCTTGTTGAGAATGACATCTTCCCACCAATAGCGGAAATCGTCTGATGTAAGAGGGTGCCCGTCCGACCACTTGTGACCCTCACGCAGCTTGAAGGTGAAGATACAGTCGTTTTCAGCGGTAAAGGATTCGAGAATATCCGGCTGCAGCGTCAGCGTCTGGTCATAGCCGACAAGACGGGCATAACCATAGACGTTCATGAGGCGCAGGTCGCTCTGGCCGCCGATGAGCATGCGTATCGACCCGCCGTAGCGGCCGGGCTCGCGACCGAGCGCGGCGAGATTGACGATACGGGGCATCTTCGGCAGCCGCTGCGCCAGCGGCGGCATCTGGCCGGCCCGCAGCCAGTCGTGCAAGAAGTCGGGTTCGTTGTCAGCATCCGCTGCCATGGCCGGCAGCGGCAGGACGGAAGAGGCGAGAAAGCCGAGAAAAGTTCGACGGGTTACCACGTGCGTAATTCCTGAACATCGGCGCCGCGGCGAGCGCGCACGAGATGACCGCCGCCAAGATCGGCGTAAGCGAGATCACCGCCTTCATCCTCCGCAAAATGCGGCCCCCAGCTCTGCTTGGCGGCCGGACCTTCGGCATTCAAGGCGGAGAAATCAAGCGGCCGATCGAGATCGGGAAAGGGGACCGCCGCCAGCAGCGAGCGGGTATAGGGATGAACGGGGTCGCGCAGGATGATCTCGCGCGGCGCGATCTCGACGATGCGGCCGCGCGCCATGACTGCGATACGGTCCGCCATATAGTCGACGACGGCGAGGTTGTGCGAGATGAAAAGATAAGTAAGGCCAAGTTCCTTTTGCAGATCCTTGAGAAGGTTGAGGATCTGCGCCTGCACGGAAACGTCGAGCGCCGAGACGGGCTCGTCGAGGATAAGCAGCTTCGGCCCGAGCGCCAAAGCGCGGGCGATACCGATGCGCTGGCGCTGACCGCCGGAAAAGCTGTGGGGATAGCGGCTCAAATAGTGCTGGTCGAGACCGATCGCCTGCATCAGCGCCTTGACCTTCTCCTTGCGCTCATCGCTGTCGCCGTAGCGATGGATTTCAAGGGGTTCGCTCAGGATATTGCGGATCGTCATGCGGGGCGACAGGGAGGAAACCGGATCCTGGAACACCATCTGGATCTTGGTGCGGAGATCCATGAGCTCGTCCCCCTTAACGGCCAGCACGTCGATCTTACCGTCGCCGTCATCGAACGCCACCGAACCGCTGTCAGCGCGGACGGCGCGCATCAAAATTTTGCTGATCGTCGTCTTTCCGCATCCGCTTTCACCGACGAGACCCAGACATTCGCCGCGACGGATGTCGAAGCTGACATCATCGACGGCGCGGAACTTCGTGCCCGCCTTCCCAAACAACCCGCCCCCTTTCGAGATATAGGTCTTGGTGAGATTGCCCACGGTGAGCAGCACCGGCGGCGCCGCGCTGCCATTGGCTTTGGCCAATTTCTTCTTGCCGGAGAACGTGCCGAGATTGACCGGCACGTCGCGCAGCGATTTCAGCCGCTCGCCGGGTTTCATGTCGAAGTGTGGCACCGCCGACATCAGTGCCTTCAGATACCGGTGCTGCGGCTGGCGGAAAATCGTCTCCACCGGTCCGGCTTCCATGATCTCGCCGTGATAGATGACGACGACCTCATCGGCCATGTTGGCGACGACGCCGAGATCATGGGTGATCAGCAGCATGGCCATGTTGAATTTTTGCTGCAGGCTACGCAGCAGGCCGAGGATCTGCGCCTGGATCGTGACATCCAATGCCGTCGTAGGCTCGTCGGCGATCAGCAGTGCCGGATTGCAGATCAACGCCATGGCGATCATCGCGCGCTGACGCATGCCGCCGGACAGTTCGAAAGGATACATGTCGAAGGTGCGGTGCGGGTTCTGAAAACCGACGAGGCCCAGCATCTCCTCGGTCTTCTCGCGCTGCTCAGCCCTGCTGATGGCCGGATTGTGGATGCGAAGCGCCTCGCTGATCTGATTGCCGACCGTGTGCAGCGGCGAGAGCGAGGTCATTGGCTCCTGGAAAATATTGGCCATTCGCGCGCCGCGAAGCTGACGCATCTCGATGCTGTCGCGCGGCAATTGAAGAACGTCGGTCGTCTCGCCGTTCAGCGGATCGGTAAACAGAATGCTGCCGGTCGCCTGCGCCGGCGTTGGGAGAATGCGCATGATCGACTGGCTGATGATCGATTTGCCGGAGCCGGACTCGCCAACCAGCGCCGTTACCTTGCCGGGAAGCACCCGGAGATTGGCGCTCTTCACAACGCGGAGCTTGTCGCCGTAGATCGAGAACGAGACGTCGAGGTTCTCGATACGCAATAAATCAGTCCCTGACGCCATACTGTAGTAGTTCCCGCTTACACGACCTTTATGGCCCCGTATGGCACACTAACGTAGGCCATAAAGGGTGTCCAGTTAGTCAAAGGTGTGTAAAAACTGTCGCTTTTCCAGTGATCTATCCAAGGATGCTCAACTATGGCCTCCTCCGGGTCACTGGATGAACTTTTCGACCTGCGGGCGGTTCTCAAACTTTTTGGCATCCCGATGAAGCAGGATGACTTGTTCGGCCTCCGACAGACCATCGGCGGCCACATCATGAAAGACTTCCGTCGTCCCGTTCGTCCCGGCTATGGCTTTCGGATGTACGACCGTGAAGCGCTGGCGGACGCCGCGTAACCTCTCTTCGCCGAGCGTCACCCACTCGCCGCCGGTATAGCCAGCAAAGGCCTGACTTGCGACGACCTCGGTCGAATATTTCTTCGTCAGCGCTTGCAGCCGCTGCACTTCGTTGACGGCGGCGCCGAAGGCGGAGAAGGTCAAGCGATCCCTGAGCCCGACATTGCCGAACATGACATTGCCGACATGCAGGCCGATGCCGTAGCGAACTTCGCTCAGGCCACGCGTCTTGCGATCCTTGTTGAGCGCGGCAACGCGGCTCTGCGCGTGGAAAACGGCTGACAGTGCCGCCTCGCAAGCGACCTTGGAGGGATCCTTGTGCCGCCCGCAGGGATAGACGGCAAGGAAGCCGTCGCCGAGGAAACTCAAGATCTCGCCGCCATTGCGGTTGAACGGCGCAGCGATAGCGTCGAAAAATTCGTTCAGCGTATCGATATAGGCTTGGCGTCCTTCTTTCTCGGCATAGAGCGTCGACTGCCGCATGTCGCCCATGACGAGAGCGGCGCGGATCGTCTCGCCGTCGCCGCGGCGGATCTGCCCGTTCAGCACGCGCTTACCGGCATCGCCGCCGAGATAGGTGGTGAGCATATTGTTGGCGAGCTTGCCGAGCACTGCCATCTTGGCAGCCATGGCGAGATGGTTCTGCATGCGCATCAGCGCGCCGATCATCTCTTCACTGAAGCCGCTGATGCTGTCGGTCGACCAGGAGCCCATCATTCCCTGGGCTGAGCCGGCGCCGAAGGTCTGCACGAAGGCGATATAATCGGTGATCTTCTCCTTGCGCAGGTCCTCGAAGACGGGAAACTCCAACGGCCCGTCGACATCGACACGGCGGCGCAGGTGCAGGAGATTATTGGAGAGCAGATAATAATAAGGGCTCTGGACGAAGCGCTCCGGCTTGTCGTCGACATGCCGATAGCCTTCGATCGTCAGCCCGCCGGCGCGGCGCCAGGTGAAACCAAGAGCGTCATAGAGCGGGTGAAGCATCGAGAAGGTCAGATGCACGCGCGCGATCGGCAGGCCGGAAGCAGCAATGCGTTCGCAGAAACCACGAACGATGCTTTCCAGATTTTCGCCTGTCAGCGCCGACTGTGTCAGCCATTCGGCAACCTTGTCGAGAAAAATATCGGAAACACTCGAATGAACGGTCATCATTCCTGCGGCCTATCCTCGCAATCCCAAATGCTCCTCCGCGGCGACACGCCGTCTACCAAATGATGTGGGCGCGGCGATAAGGTCGTGTCCAAGCATTTTGGCACGGTCGGATGAGCGAACCATGCAGCAGACGACGGCGTATTTTCCCAGAAGGTTTGAATAGCGCCGGCGCCATAATAGATTTTGCTGCGCCTTCTACGCGTCCCGGGGACATATGGCACAACAAAAAAGGGCCGCCAGAATTGCCGGCTCTCGTTTTGTTCTTGTTTAGATAAGCCTCTCATGCCGCTGAAACAATGGCCAAAAACGATGCGGCTCAAGAAAATATTCCCAGAGGGAAAAACGTCACGGTGTGCCAGACGACGCAAGGGGCGTATCCAAAGTGGAGGAAACGGCAGCGCGAAACTTTTCTCGCAGTGCCATGGCCGCCATCGCATAGCCGCCGCTTGCTCCGTCGATGAAATGCATGTGATCCCGCATCAGCGGCGTCGGTACGAAACAGGTCATCAGAGCGCTCTGCTGCCGATGCAAGCCGTAACGGCAGACGCCCGCGGCTTCGGCTTCACGCAACCGGGCTTCGATGCGGGAAAGACGCGCCGCGTCCACATCGATGGTCATCTTCAAGCCGTCATCGAATTTGCGAAAATCGGAATTTGCGGCGAGGTCACGCCGGTAGATCTTGGCATCGAAGGTTGCCGCGCGGATGCCGAACTTGTCGAGGATGTAGATGATAACGATCTGGGCGGCGATCGAAAGTTTCCGCAGCCAGCGATTGGCCACAGACGCCGTTGCTCGGGCCTCGATCTCGGCACCTTCGAACGCAAGCGCCGGGGTCGGCCCTTCGACCGGCACCGGGTGGCCGGCGCGGTTCTGCTCCATGGAAATAGTGATGATATCGGCAACGAGGCTTTGGAACTCGGGGCCGTTGCCGGCAGCACCGGGAACGGCGATGATCGAGACGATCTCGCCATTGTGCGCCTCGATCGGATTCCATCGGCAGGAGAGACCGGTCAGATCCGGCCGCGTCTCCTGCGGCGCCGCTTCGACGGCAAAGTGTCCCGCCTTCATCTGCTTTTCCGCCCAACTCGCGCCGCCGCCGGAGAACATGGCATAGGAGACGAAGTCACTGGGGCTGAAACGGGCGACGCGCACATCGAGCCCCTCGGCCCGGACATCCGCCATCGGCACCAGCGCCGTACGCAGGCTGAGCTGCAATTCCTCCATGACCCACGTCCGGACGGCGGCCAGTGCCTGTCTTACGCGATCCTCGCCGGAGGCAGGAATGGCCACCAGGGCACCGTCGCCGCCGAACACAAAGGGGTAGTCGCCATTGTCCAGCGCGTTGAGCACCGCCGAAATAACGCTCGCACCGGCCATATTGACGGATTTGTACTGGCCCGATGCAATCGCCTTGGTCGAACTGACGATATCGGCCACCGCCAGGAGCCAGCCGTCGGGAAGCGGCCGATAATGGTTGCTGTCGGTGACGCCTTCGAAATCAGTGAAAACCGGCAAACTACGGAAGAAATCGTCGTTCGAGAGCTCGGCCATGACATCCCCCTTAAGCATGCGGCGCAACGCCTATCCCTACAACAACCGCATGGAAAAACCAGCAGGCAGTCGACGCAGTGTCGTCCCCCATGCTACTCCGGCTGCGGGAGAGACACCACGACGCTAAGGAATTATACGAATGAGCCGCCTGGATAGTTTCATCCGCCGCCTGACCGCACAACGAGACATTCTCAACGCCGTTGCAGATGAGGTCAAAACACTCGACGGCCCCGTGTTGGAACTTGGGCTCGGCAACGGCCGCACTTTCGATCATCTGCGCGAGCTTTTTCCGGACCGACGCGTCGTCGCCTTCGACCGGGCTGCCCATGCCTTCGGCTCATCGATGCCGGAGGACGGCAATCTCGTGCTCGGCGAAATCAAGGATACTGCCAGAGATTTCATCGGCATCGGCGCGGCGCTCGCGCACGCCGATATCGGCACCGGTTATGAGGATAAGGACGCCGCAACGCTGACTTGGCTGCCGGAGATCATGGCCGGCGTCCTTTCCTCGCGCGGTCTCGCCGTCAGTGGTCTGCCGCTCGATCATGCCGATCTCGACGCATTGCCCCTGCCATCGAGTGTGAAAGAAGGGCGCTATTTCATTTATCGTCGCAGATAGCCGTCAACGCAGGAACAACACGTTAAACTGCTCGCCTTCGACCGGCAGATCGGCAACCTTCATCGCGACACTGCGGTCTTCGAAAAAGACCAGGCATTCGACGTAATAGCCGGCAAGATCGGCGACAAAGGTGACCGCCTGATCCCTGCCATAGAAGGCCGGCGTAAATTCCATATAAAGCGGCACCTTGCGAGCCATCAGCGCCTGCATCGACCTGACGGCAACGGGCTCGTAGCCCTCGATATCCATCCAGATCAGTCCGATGTCCCCGGCATCGATCCCGATATCGGCAAGCATATCGGCGACGGGGCGGACCGGTACGGAAATCTTTTTATCGCTTGCGCTTTGGCGAAAAACGCTGCTTTTGCCATGGTTCTTATGGTTCAGATAAAAATCGAGCTGTCCCTCACGATCGCCGGCGGCGCAGTTGACCGCCGTTACCATATCCTGCATCCCGTTATCGGCGATATTGACCGATAGGAGCCGGAAATTGCGTGGGTCCGGTTCGATGGTAACGATATGGCGGTAAGCGCCGCTTAGGGCGAAATACGTGGTCTGCGTGCCGATATTGCCGCCGAGTTCGAGTAGGACCGTGCCTTTTCGCAGCAGGCCGCGCTCGCGCAGAACCATCAGGAGCCGGTCGACATGGTCGCGCTCGAAATGGCCCTTTCGAAACACTTTGCGGCCAATGTAGTCGGCGGGCGAAAAGCTCAGGACATGATCGCCGCAATCCACAGTCATGGTCTTCACGCGCGGACCGATGGCGCTGATCAGGATGTCACGGCCGAGGCGGGTATCGAACAGGCGTGTGGCGACGCGATCCCTGATCTTGCGGAGGGTGCGTCTCCAGAATTTCGCAGTTGAGATCTTGCGGTCGGACATTGCGCCATCTCTACACCAGAACATTGCGCTTTCAAATGGAACCGCTGAAGGAATGACCTGAATTCAAGGAATTAGCGCGCAAGGCTTACGCAAAGCGACCGCTTTCCTCTTTCGGAACGATATAGACGCGCAGAGGCTCGCCGCGGCCGCGAACGGCGATCTCACGGCTTTCAATGCCGGCAATATCCACGCCGGAGAGGCTCGCCACCGGCTCGGAGAAGACCAGCGCGCGGTCGAATTCCTTCGCGACGCTTTCGAGCCGGCTCGCCACGTTCACGGTGTCGCCGATCGCCGTCACGTTCTTGACATTGCCGTAGCCCATCGAACCGACCACCGCCAAGCCGGTATGAAGACCGACGACGACTTCGAGCGGGACCGTCAGCTCGTCCGCCAGCTCTTCGCCGAGTTTGTCGATTTCCCTGATGATCTCGGCGGCGGCTTTGAGCGCCTGCCGATTGGCATCCTGCGGCGTGGTGCGCAGGCCGAACAATGCCATGGCGCCGTCGCCGATAAACTTGTCCATCCGGCCGCCATTGTTCTCGATGATACGGCCGACGATCGCGAAATAACGGTTCAGTAGGAAGACGATATCGAAAGGCAGGCGCGACTCGGTCAGCGTCGTGAAATGACGCAGATCGCAGAAAAAGACGACGATCTCACGCTCGCGGCCAGGGCTTGCCGTCTGGCTGTAGACGGGAATGGTCGATTCCGCCATCGGCGTCAGAAGCGGCACGACGCTGATATTTCCCGTCGGACGTAACTGGCAGGCGAGACGGACATCCGGCGTGGCGCCGATGCGGTTCAACGTCTTCTGTTCCAGCGCCTCAGGCGGCGGCAGATTGTCCGCGCCTTCGATGATCTGGACGCGGCAGGTGGAACATTGGCCCTTGCCGCCGCAGACGGAATAATGAGGGATGCCGCCGAGGCGGCTTGCTTCGAGCACGGTGAAACCGCGGGGCGCATGCACGACTTCGCCGCCGGCGTAGCGGATCGCCACCTGATGCTGCCGTTCGCGCACCCTGCGATGGGTGCGGAAAGCGAAAAGGCCGATGATGGAAGCGCTGAAAGCACCGTAGAAACCGGCGCGATAAGGCCATATGGCGCTGGCCATCTGGCGGCCGGGTATGGACCCGGTCTCGCCATAGCTGCGCATGTCGCTGTAATAGCCGCCCCGAAATCCGCGCTCATCGTTCTGCGCCGCCTCATGCGACACTGTTCGGCCCATAGCGGCAAAACCGAGCAGGGCAAGCACCGGCAGCACGATGGCGAAAGACAGCATGATGGGGGCAATGGCCGTATACCAGGAACGGTAGCGCAGCCAAAAATGGATACCGATACAGCCATGGATCCAGACGACCACCAGGACGATTGCCTGGCGCACGCCGTTTACCGGCGATGTGATCCAGAGACTGTGCACGATGGCGCGGTAATTGTCGTGATAACCATAGACGGAGTGCAGAATGCGCGTACCGATAATATGGTCGATCAAGAGTACCGGAACCAGCAATCCGGTGACGATCTGGAAGGCCTCGCCGGGCGGCATGACGAGCGTGCGGCGCCTGTAAAGCATGCGCAGCACGAGCAGAATATGGACGATCAGCGCGCCGTAGAAAAGGACGGTGCCCACCGGATTGCGCCAGACGGCCATGAACCAGTGCTGCGCCTGATCGGCAGCACTCAGCGAAATCAATCCGAGAGAATGATTGGCCAGATGCATGGTCACGAAGACGAAGATGACCAAACCGGAGCCGAGGCGGAACTTTCGCGCAATACGATCGGAGATGATGGGTGTTCTCGCCTCGGTGGTCATCAAATCCAATTTATATTGCCCGTTCACAAACGAACGGAAAGCGGTTATCGCCTAATCCTCTAGCTCCAATGCCGCATGCTGTCGAGGATGCGGCTTTTGAAGCGGGAGCCTTATCGTCAAGCAAGCCGTCGGAATTCGGGCGTTTTCCCGGCCAAACTATCACTTTATTGTCAACTATTCGTGCGCGCCATGAAGATCGCCTTCTATGCTCCTTTGAAATCCCCCAATCACCCGGTGCCGTCGGGCGACCGGCTGATGGCGCGCCTGATCATCGCAGCATTGGAGATGGCGGGACATAAGGTCGAGATCGCCTCCGAGTTGCGCAGTTTCACGCCGGCGCCGCAAGACACGTCCCGTCCTGAGATCGATCGAAAGGCAGCGGATGAAACCGATAGATTGCTGGAGAAATGGCGCACGGAGCCGCCGCCTGATCTCTGGCTCACCTATCATCCGTACTACAAGACGCCCGACCTGATCGGGCCGCTCGCCGCGGCATCGCTTGGCATTCCATACGTCACCGCCGAGGCATCTTATAGCAGGCGGCACGATGATCGCGGCTGGGGCGAAAACCAGCGCCTGATCGCCGAGGCCGTACGGCAGGCTGCCGTCAATCTCTGTTTTACCGAGCGCGACCGGATCGGCCTCTTGGATGCCGTGCCTGAGGGACGCTATGCGCGCTTCCTGCCGTTCATCGATACGGCGCCCTTTGGGCCGGGGGCCGATGACGTCGCCCGGCATCGGCTGATATCAGTCGCAATGATGCGGCGCGGCGACAAATTCGATAGCTATACGATGCTCGCGCAGGCGCTGGAACTAATCCGGGACCGCGACTGGACGCTGACCGTCGTCGGCGACGGGCCGATGCGAGGGGAGGTGCGGACGCTGTTCTCCGTGTTCGATGCCGACCGCATTACCTGGCTCGGAGAACGTTCAACGCCGGAAATCGTGACCGAGCTGCGGGCAGGGGGCATCTATGTCTGGCCGGGCTGCGGCGAAGCCTACGGACTTGCCTATCTCGAAGCACAGGCCGCCGGGCTGCCCGTGGTGGCGCAGGCGACCGCCGGCGTGCCGGAAGTGGTTATGAACGATGTCACGGGTTTTCTGACGCCCGAGGGCGATCCAAGAGCCTATGCAGACGCGATCGCGCGTTTGCTCGACGACGACCGGAAGCGCCGGGCGATGGGCAAAGCGGCCTACCGCTTCGTTCATGAGGAGCGGTCGTTGACCGCCGCCTCGAAACGACTTGAAGCCATCCTGCGGAAGCATTTGGGAGATTCCTATTATGAGCGATAGAGCCATATGGCAG
The DNA here is from genome assembly GCF_036528765.1 of Rhizobium sp. BR 362. NCBI lineage: Bacteria > Pseudomonadati > Pseudomonadota > Alphaproteobacteria > Hyphomicrobiales > Rhizobiaceae > Rhizobium > Rhizobium sp. BR 362. The sequence goes on from NZ_JARWGH010000007.1 coordinate 100,942, forward strand.
CCTCTGCGCGACGAATTGCAGCGCTGGGCCGATGCCGGCCGAAGGGCGACGCTATGGTTTCGCGACGACGATGCCATCGAGCCGACCGCGGCGCTCGACCGTCTGCTGGCGCTGTCGGATCGTTACGCCGTGCCGACGACGTTGGCAGTGATCCCCGCCTATACCGGCGAGCCGCTGGCGATGCGGCTGGCGAGCCAGAAAGCTCTGACGGTGACCGTTCATGGCTGGACGCACCACAACTACGCGCCAGACGAGACGAAAAAACAGGAACTTGGTCCGCATCGTCCGCAAGCGATCATCCTCGATGAGCTCCGCCGCGGCGTTGACAAGCTGAAGGCGCTCTATCCCAGCCAATTCGCTCCGATACTAGTGCCACCATGGAATCGCATCGACAAGGCGTTGCTTCCCGAGCTCGCCGCCTTCGGATACGGTGCCGTTTCCGTCTACGGATTGGCGAAACCGGATCAGCCGATCGCGCTGATCAATACCCATGTCGACATCATGGATTGGCATGGGACGCATGGCGGCCGGCCACATGGAGAGCTGGTCGGTTATCTCGTGCGGGAACTACAAAATCGTTTCGACGGCAACAATGAGCCGATCGGCATCCTCACCCATCACCTCGTTCACGACGCCTTGGCGTGGGATTTCATTGCAACACTCTTCGAAGAGACGGCTGCTCAGACGGCGGTCGACTGGCGCCACGTCGGCGCCTTCATGGGTTAACTGCGCGGAAGCGCGGTCTTGCTCCGAACCGCTGCTTCGCGTTTGGCGCTTCAAAGCTCGAGCAGTTGACCGTCGAAGGAGGCAAAGGCGCCCGGGAAGCTTGCCCGAGCATCTCGCTCCATCTCCTCCAGCTCCTTGTCCGTGCGTGCCGGCGCGTGGTGGAACAGCGCGAGGCGCTTCACGCCCGCTTTCTTCGCCAGCTTTACGCCTTCCTGCCAGGTGGAATGCCCAAAGCCTAGATGTTTCGGCATTTCCGGCTCGGTGTAGGTCGCGTCATAGACGGCGAGATCGGCATCCTTCATCAGCGAAAGTGCGGCTTCGTCCAGCCGACCGGCCATATGCTCGGTATCGTAGACCAGCGCGATGATCCGGCCCGCCCATTCGACACGGTAGCCGATACAGCCGCCGGGATGATTGAGCTTGGCGGTATGGATCACGATGCCCGGATGCGGCTTCAGCGTATCGCCGGCGACGAAATCGCGAAACTTCATGGTCGCGCGACAAATATCCGGTTCCACCGGAAACCAGGGCGGTCGCATGAATTGACCGATCAGTTGCCGCGTCGTCGTCTTGCCGGCCAGATGGCCCGACCAGATATCGACGCTGACCTTCGGGTCATAGATCGGATTGAAGAAAGGCAGACCGATAATGTGATCGTAGTGCGAGTGAGTGAAGAACACATCGACGTCGCGAACACCTGCTTTCGCAAGCGACAATGCCGCTTCCCGCGCGCCGGTGCCCGCGTCGAAAATCAAGTGTCTGCCGTCATGCTGCAATTCGATGCAGGATGTATTCCCGCCGTAACGCTCGAATTCCGGTCCCGATACGGGGATACTTCCCCGCACGCCCCAGAACTTAAGCTCGAAATTATCGTTTTTCATAGAAGTTTTGACACCATTCCCCTTTCCGTCAACGTAAGCACACTTTTCCTATCGTGCGAAGCCAGCAATTTTCGCAAAAGCCATACTCCCGTGAAAACCAAATCCCGCTGTTTCATCAGCGCGGATGTTCGGCCAATGTTCAATAATGAATCGCACAGAAGCTAATATAGGTATGAGACGACAAAAAAAGATAAAGCTTCAAGCAACAAATGATGAGTTCGACGTTCAAGCGTCGCTTCTTTGATTTCGCCGCCGTCGGATCTGTCTAATGCCTTTACCTCGAGAAGATCGATCAGCCTCGTGCTAAGCTTACAGCGTTGCCGCTGACCTTGCTGCCTGCTCGTAATAGCCCGACAGAGCTCTCAAATGCGATGCTATACCGGAAAGATCATCCTGGGACAGGCCGGAAAGCTTTGTTGCTTCGACGAGCAGCCGTTCACGGATTTCGGAATAACGCGTCAGCGCCTCCAGGCCCCTGTCAGTCACCTGGATCATCTTTTCCTTGCCGGTCTTGCCGGTTTTGACGAGGCCGGCGGCCTGAAGCTTCTTTACGGCGTAGTTGGCAACATGGGTATCTTCGATGTCGAGCACGAGACAAAGATCGGACAGCGTCTTCGGCCGTTCGCGATGGCGCACCGAATGGATGATCAGGATCTCGATCGGCGATAGGCTCGGCACACCGGCAGCTGCCATGCACCGCACCATCCAGCGGTTAAATGCATGCGAAAAGAGGATCGATCCGTACTCCAGTTCGGAGAGGGCCGGGGAACTGCCAACCGCCAGATGAGCGGATGACACGATCAAGTCGCGAGGAGATTTCGGTTCCTTCAGCTTGCTCAAAGAGCCCTCACATATCCAGGTTGAAGAAGCAGACTATCGGGCAAAGGCAAGTTTCTATGCCCCCGGCTTGCCGTAGCCGCCACCGGTCGGGGTGACGACGGTGAAGGCCTCACCCGCGTCCAGCACCGTATGGGCGGCGCCGATCAGCTCCTCCATCGCACCGTCGTTGCGCCGGACATAGTTGCGGCCGGTCTGGCCGGGTTCACCGCCCTTGACGCCGAATGGCGCGACGCGACGATGGCCGGAGAGTATGGCAAACTCCAGCTTCTCGCGGGTGCGGATGGTCCGCTGCGTGCCGTTGCCGGCGTTCCATTTGCCACGGCCGCCGGAGTTCGCACGAATGTGGAAATCCTCCAGCACCACGGGAAAGCGGGTCTCGAGAATTTCGGGATCGGTCAGGCGTGAGTTGGTCATGTGCGTGTGCACTGCATCCGCGCCGTTGAAGCCGGGACCGGCCGGCGCGCCGGAGCAGATCGTCTCGTAATATTGATAGGCGTCATTGCCGAAGGTGAGATTGTTCATCGTGCCCTGGGCAGCGGCAAGCGTGCCGACGGCACCAAACAGGCAGTTGGTGACGGCTTGGCTGACCTCGACATTACCGGCAACAACGGCGGCGGGATATTTCGGCGTCAGCATCGTCCCCTCGGGGATGATGATCCGGACCGGCCTCAGGCAACCGGCATTCATCGGGATATCGGCCTCGACCAGCACGCGGAAGACATAGAGAACGGCCGCGCGGGTCACCGGCTGCGGCGCGTTGAAATTGTCGGCGCGCTGCTCCGAAGTGCCGGTGAAATCCACCGTTGCCTCACGCTTGTCCCTGTCGATCGAAATCTTGACGACGATCTTGCAGCCCTGATCCATCTCATAGCTGAACTCGCCATCCGGCAGGCGATCGAGAACGCGGCGCACGCTTTCCGCGGCATTGTCCTGGACGTGGCCCATATAGGCATCGACCACCTCTTCGCCGAAGTGGACGATCATCTTTTTCAGTTCGGCGACGCCCTTCTCGTTGGCGGCGACCTGCGCCTTCAAATCGTTGACGTTCTGCGCCAGCGTGCGCACCGGATAGCGGGCGCCGGTCAGCAGTTTCGCCAATTCGTCTTCGCAGAAACGGCCGCGATCGAGGAGCTTGAAATTGTCGATATAGACGCCTTCCTCCTCGATATGGGTGGCAAGCGGCGACATGGAGCCGGGCGAGATGCCGCCGATATCGGCATGGTGGCCGCGGCTGGCGACCCAGAAACGAATATCCTTGCCGGCATCATCGAAGACGGGCGTGCAGACGGTCAGGTCCGGCAGATGCGTGCCGCCATTATAGGGCGCGTTGATCAGGAAGACGTCGCCGGGATGAATGACCGGGTTTTCACGGATGGCAGTCGCGACCGAGGCGTCCATGGAGCCGAGATGCACCGGCATGTGCGGTGCATTGGCGACGAGATTGCCTTCGGCATCGAAGACCGCACAGGAGAAGTCCAGCCTCCTTGATATTGACCGAATAGGCGGTGTTCTGCAGGGTCACCCCCATCTGCTCGGCGATGGACATGAAGAGATTGTTGAAGATTTCCAGCATCACCGGATCGGCCCTGGTGCCGATGGCGGTGCGTTCCGGCAAAGCCTTGATGCGGGTCAGAATGATGTGATCCTTTGCCGTCAACTTTGCCTGCCAGCCATCCTCGATGACAATGGTCTGGTTCGGCTCGATGATGATGGCCGGTCCGGTCACCGTCTGGCCCGGCAGGACCGCCTCACGTAGCACGACGGCCGCGTCATGGCTTTCGCCTTGAGAATGGAAGGATGTGCGGCGGGCCGCGTCGGCTTCGCCTTGACCCCTCTCTTTCCGCTCGGCGTCGATCTCGGCCGCAGCGCCTCCGATGGTCTCGACTTCGACCGCCTCGACCACCAGCGGCTTATCCTCGGCAACGAAACCGAAGCGGCGCTTGTGCAGCACTTCGAATTCGCTGCGCAGCCGGGCAGGGTCGTCGATTGCGGGAAAGACGACCTCAACCGCCAGCATTGTATCCGTGCCGGCATAGCGGATGTGAGCGCGCTGGACAGTGCGGATATCGCCCGGCGCCACGCCTTGCGCCTGCAGTTCCGGCACGCATTCGCCCTGCAATTGCCTGCCCAAAGCGGCAATGGCTGCCGGCGCGGCATCGTCGAGTGGCACGCCGAGCGCCTTCTGCCGCGTAGCCCTGATATCGGCGAGGCCCATGCCATAGGCCGAAAGTAGACCCGACATCGGATGCAGCAGAATGCTTTTCATGCCAAGCGCATCGGCGACAAGGCACGCATGCTGTCCGCCGGCGCCGCCGAAGCAATTGAGTGCGTAGCGCGTCACGTCATAACCGCGCTGCACCGAGATTTTCTTGATTGCTTCGACCATATTGGCAACGGCGATGCGGATGAAACCGTCAGCCACTTCCTCCGGACTGCGGCCATCGCCGATCTCGGCGGCCAGCGCGGCGAACTTGCCGCGCACCGTCTCAACATCCAGCGGCTCGTCCTGGTACGGCCCGAAGATCGCCGGGAAGAATTCCGGCAGCAGCTTGCCAGTCATGACGTTGGCATCCGTCACCGCCAAGGGTCCGCCATTGCGGTAACACGCCGGGCCGGGGAAAGCGCCGGCGGAATCCGGACCGACACGGAAACGGTCGCCGTCGAAATGCAGGATCGAGCCGCCGCCGGCGGCCACCGTATGGATCAGCATCATCGGCGCGCGAACACGGACACCTGCGACTTCCGTCTCGAACGCGCGCTCATATTCGCCATCGAAATGTGCCACATCCGTCGACGTGCCGCCCATGTCGAAACCGATGACATTGGCGAAGCCCGCCTGTTCGCCGGTCTTGGCAAGACCGACCACGCCGCCCGCCGGGCCGGAGAGAATGGCATCCTTGCCCAGGAACATGTCGGCGGCGGTCAGCCCGCCGGACGACATCATGAACATGACGCGCGCGCCCGTGCGAGCAATATCAAGCTCTTCTGAGACTTGGTTGATGTAACGGCCGAGCACCGGCGAGAGATAGGAATCGACCACGGTCGTGTCGCCGCGGCCGACCAGCTTGATCAGCGGCGAGACCTCGTGGCTGACCGAAACCTGTTTGAAACCGAGCCGTCTTGCAATCTTGGCAACGGCCGCTTCATGCGCCGGAAATTTATAGGCATGCATGAAAACGATCGCGATGGCGCGATAGCCTTTGCCGCGCAGATCCCGCAATGCGGCCTCCGCCGTCTGCTCGTCAAGGGCAAGCTCCACCGTGCCGTCGGCAAGCACGCGTTCCGCGATCTCGACCACGTCATCATAGAGCGCTTCCGGCTTGACGATTTCGGTCGCGAAGATCTTCTTGCGCTCCTGATAGCCGATGCGCAGCGCATCACGAAATCCCCTGGTGGTCACCAGCGCCAGACGCTCGCCCTTGCGCTCCAGAAGCGCGTTGGTGGCAACCGTCGTGCCCATCCGCACTTCGCCGATCAGGCCGGCCGGGATCGGCTCGCCATCCGTCAGGCCAAGATGCAGGCGAATGCCGTAAACGGCGGCGTCCCGATAGGCCTCGGGATTTTCCGAAAGGACCTTGCGGGCATGCAATTCCCCTGACGGATCGCGTCCGACAATGTCGGTAAAGGTGCCACCGCGATCGATCCAGAAATCCCAATGACCCGCTGTGCTGTCCGACAAGATTGCCTCCACCAAACCGCCTAAACTTAACTTATAAAATATCGATAAATCGTCGATGTTTTGTCGTCAAGCATAGATCATCGTCGGCTTGGGCAGGGAGCGAAACGTAACGCTCGGCCCCAAATCGGCATTAATGGTATCGGCATACGCACCAGAGATGATATTTGTATTGCGCATACATCGATGTGAAACAGCATCGGGAAGATTCGCGCGCCCACAACGGACGCTATTCAGTACCTTCAGCGTCAAAATTTCAGCTAGACCATCAAGAAATGACCACTTCGCCTCTTTTTCTCGGTTTTCCAGATCGCCTCGCCGATGGCCGCATGCCCCGTGCCGTGATCTTCGGAGCGGGTCACGGCAGTACCTATCCTTTTAAGGACAGCAGCGGCTATGCCTTGGCCGCCGACGCCATTCGCGCTGCGAGCCAGGATGATGCCGCACTTGTGGAGCACTGGGATTTCGATCTTGGCGGACCGCTATTCGACGGCAAGCCTATCAGTTGTATCGACGCCGGTGATATTCCCACCATCATGCATGACAATTCGGGTAACCGAGCCCGGATCGAGGCGAAGACGCGCGAGGTCCTGGCATCATCAGCCGTACCGATCTTGCTTGGCGGCGACTGCTCCGTAACCATTCCCTTCTTTGCCGGTTTTGTGGGACATGGGCCAGTCTGGGTGCTGCAGATTGACGCCCATATCGATTGGCGCGATGAGGTGCTTGGTGAGCGCTACGGCTATTCCAGCCCGATGCGTCGGGCGAGCGAGATGCCACATGTCGCCGGCATCGTGCAGGTTGGCCTTCGTAGCGTCGGCAGCGCCCGGCTAACTGACATCGAAGCGGCGCGGCATTATGGAAGTCACTTCGTGACCGCTCGGGAAGTTCATACCCAAGGCGTTGAAGCCGCACTCCGGCATATTCCGGCGGGAGCGCAGGTCGTCGTCACCCTCGACTGCGACAGCCTGGATCCAGGCATCATGCCGGGCGTGGCGGCGCGTACGCCTGGTGGCCTCACCTATACACAGGCCATTGACCTGATCGCCGGTCTCGGCAAGCGGGCCAGAATCGCGGGATTCGATCTTGTCGAGTTTTATCCCCACGCCGATATCGATGGCCTGTCAGCCCTGACCGCCGCGCGCCTTCTCGTTAATGTAGTCGGCACTGTCGTCCGGCAGGTTTGAAAGCCGCCGTCGGGAGAATGCTCCCATGCGACTAGGCGTCTAATGCAAGCCGCCGACGCCAAGCAGGCGTTCGACGGCGCTGTGATCCTGGGACAGGGCATCGGGCGCTCCCTGCCAGGCCAGCCGTCCACGCTCGAGGATGATGACCTGATCGGCGAAATCCAGCGCGCTTTGGATGCGCTGTTCGACCAGCAGAATGGTCATGTCGCCCGTCTTGGCGAGATTGGCGAAAGCAACCATCAGTTCTTCGCAGATGACGGGTGCCAACCCCTCCAGCGGCTCGTCAAGGAGGAGCACGGAGGGACGGCCGAGGATGGTCCTTGCCGTTGACAGCATCTGCTGTTCTCCGCCCGAAAGCTGGCTGCCGAGATTTCTGCGGCGTTCCTTGAGGCGGGGAAACATGTCGTAGGCTTCCTGCAAGGCGGCCTTCGGACGGCCTTTCAGACCAACGGAGAGGTTTTCCTCGACCGTGAGCGTCGGGAAAACATCGCGCGTCTGCGGCACATAGCCAAGACCGTGATGCGCCCGCTTGGCGCTCGGCAGGCCGGTCACATCGGTGCCGCCCAGGCGAATGCGACCGTCATAGCGGCGCGTCTGGCCGGCAAGCGTCGCAAGCAGCGTCGTCTTGCCCATGCCGTTGCGGCCAAGCACCGCGAGCCGTGCACCGGCGGGAACGGCAAAGGAGACGCCTTCCAGCACCCGCGTTGGCCCATAGCCGGCGCACAGATTTTCCACCTCAAGCGGCGTGGCCGGCATTGGCGTAACTCCCGAGATAAGCTTCGCGCACCCGCGCATCCCTGGTGACGTCGGCAGGCGAGCCGTCAAAAATGATGGTGCCGGCGGCTAGCACCACGACACGCTTGGCGAAGCGGAAGACCAGATCCATGTCATGCTCGATCATCAGCACCGCGAGATCGCCGGGCAGATCGGCGAGTGCCTGCTCAATACGCCCGGTATCGCTCTGCGGCACGCCGGCAGCGGGTTCGTCGAGCAGCAGCACCTTCGGCTTCAGGGCCATGGCAACGGCAATCTCCAGAAGTCGCTGCTGCCCATAGGCGATCTCGCTGACTCTGCCATGCATGAGATCGGCGAGACCTAATGTGTCGAGCAGCTCGCTGGTCTCGGCCATGACGTCGTGCATGGCAAGGAAATTGCCGAACATGCGACCGGAGCGGCCCGAACGCTGCAAAATGGCGAGGCCGACATGCTCGGCCGGCGTCATGTCCTGAAAAAGCCGCGTCACCTGGAACGAGCGCACCAGCCCGCGCTGGACACGGCCGATGGCGTCGACCTTGGTCACCGTCTCGCCGCCAAGACGGACGTCTCCGGAGTCCGGCCGCAAATTGCCGGTGACGAGATTGACGAACGTGGTTTTTCCGGCGCCGTTTGGCCCGATCAACGCCACGCGATCGCCCGCTGCCATCGACAGGCTGACATCGTTGGTCACCGCCAGGCCCCCGAAAGCCTTCTTCAGATGATCAACCTCGAAGATCGCGCTCATGAAAGGGCCTCCCGCCTGCGCGCGAGATAGGCTGCGGTCGTGCCGTAGATGCCCTTCGGCGCGAATAGGACGACAAGGATCAGCAGCAAGCCGACAATCGTCAGCCAATGGAAGGGATTGGCGGCCGAGACATAATCTTCGAACAGCATGAAGATCACGGTGCCGGCGAGTGCTCCGAACAGTGAGCCGGTGCCCCCGAGCACGAGCATGACCAGCGCTTCGGCCGACTGCGTGAAGGAAAGGCTGTCGAGACCGACCACCTGGGTCGAGATTGCGTTCAGCGCACCACCGACGCCGGCAACGGCCCCCGAGATGACATACATCTTGATCAGCGCAGCCTTCGGCGAGGCGCCCATGGCGCGAATACGCAAGGGATCTTGCCTGATGCCACGGCAGAGCATGCCAAAGGGTGAGCGCACGAGAAAGCGCAGCAGGATCAAAACGATCAACAAAAGTGCTACAGCATAGATATAAGCCGTGTGCCCATAGAGATCGAATTCGAACAGGCCAAACAGCGGCTCGGTGGAGATACCGGAAAGTCCGTCGCTGCCGCCGGTCCAGTCAGAGGCCTTGTTGGCGAATTCATGGAAGAGATAGATCAGCGCGATCGACAGCACGAGCTGCGGCAGGCCCTGCGCTCTGAGGATGACGACGCCGCAGATCAATCCGGCAATCGCTCCACCAATGATGCCGGCCAATGTCATGATCAGAGGATCGTTGATGCCGTAATGCGCCGAAACGATACCCGCGGCATAGGCGCCGGCCCCGAAGAGAGCCGCATGACCGAGCGTTGCCACGCCGCAATAACCGGTCACCAGATCGAGCGACAAAACCAACAGGGCAATCGCGATCAATCGTGTCAAAAGCGCGAGATTGTCGGGGAACAGCAGATAGCCGGCAACCGCCAGCACAAGGATGATTGCTACGGCAATGACGTCGCGACCGAGTGCCCGGCGTTTGCTGGTGGCGGCGATGGCCGCAGTGTTCATGGTCAGTGCCATTTCATTTCGCCCTTCCGGCAAGGCCGCGCGGGAAGACGCAGACGATGGCGATCACGGCGAGATAGAAGAAGAATTCTCCATATTCCGGCATCAGATAGCGGCCGGTCGTATCGATGCAGCCAAGGATGAGGCAGGCAAGCAGTGCCCCGGAAATGGAGCCGGCCCCGCCGACGGAAACCACCACGAGGAAGGTCACCATATAACGCAGGGCATAGTAGGGCTCGACCGGCAAAAGCTCGGCGCCGACCACCCCGCCGAAAGCGGCAAGCCCCACGGCGACCGCGAAGCTGACGGCATAAACGATCTCCGTGCGCACTCCGAGGGCGGCGGCCATCGCGGCATTGTCGACAGAGGCGCGAAGTTTCACGCCGAACGAGGTCTTCTCGATCGTGTACCACAGCGCCAGCGCGACGATGAGGCCGCAGACGATCGCAAAGAGGCGGTGCGTGCCGATGGTGCGGAAGCCGAGGTTGACGGAACCCTGCAACTCGTTCGGCAAGGGAATGGTCTTCAAAGTCGGCCCAAAGACATAATTGGCGATACCGATGATGCAGAAGGTGATGCCGATGGTCATCAGCACCTGCGTCAATTCTGGCGCCCCATAAATGCGGCGGTAAAGCAGCCGCTCGATCGGAATGGACATGATCACCGTGCCCACGACAGCAAGCAGCACCGCCGCCGCATAGCTTATGCCAAGATCACGCGCCGCATAAGAGGCGATGTAGCCCCCGATCATGGCGAAGGCGCCGTGCGCCAGATTGACGACGCGCATCAGCCCCATGGTGATGGACAGGCCGATGGAAATCACGAACAGCACCATGCCATAGGCGAGGGCATCCACTGCTATGCTAAGCACGGTTTGCATGATGCTGGTCCGATTACCTTTTCTGGTCCTACCTTAATCCTTCCCCATAGGAGCGAACGCAAGCCGTCCGCTCTCCAATCAATCTGGAGAATGGGGCGGAGGCCGACCTATTTCGCCGCAGGAAGGCCCGGATCGCCCTGCTTTTCGAAGGTCTGGATTTCCTTGTTGATATATGTGCCGTCAGCCGTCTTGGCGACCTCGCGCAGATAGATGTTCTGCGTGATGTGGCGGCTCTCCGGATCGATGGTGACCGGACCGCGCGGGCTCACCCAGGAAAGGCCCTTCACGGCATCGACGGCCTTCTGGGCGTCCTGTTTGCCGCCGGTCGCATCGATCATCTTGTAGATGACATGCATGCCGTCGAAGGCGCCAACGGCGGGGAAGGTGAGTTCGGCGGGATTGCCGATCGCCTTGCCGGCGGCGGCAACAAAGGCCTTGTTTTCCGGAGAGTCGTGCGAGATCGAATAGTGGAAGGTGGTCTGCATGCCGAGGGCCGCGTCGCCGAGCGCCGGCAGGTCGGATTCCTGCGTCAGGTCACCGGGCGCAAAAAGCTTGATCCCGGCGCTCTTCAGGCCGTTTTCGTTGTAGGCCTTGACGAAACCGAGCGTGGTCGGACCGGAGGGCAGGAAGGCAAAAACGCCCTGCGCGCCGGAATCCTTGATGCGTTGCATGATCGGGCTGAAATCATTGGTCGATAGCGGCATGCGGACGGTCTCAACGACCTGACCGCCCGCCTTTTCGAAGCCCGCCTTAAAAGCATTCTCGGCATCGAGGCCTGGCCCGTAATCGCTGACGACGGAGATGATCTTGCTGACGCCGCTGTCATGCGCGACCTTGGCGATCGGCGTCGACGTCTGCCAGGTGGTGAAGGACGTGCGCACCACCAGCGGGCTTTTGGTGACGATCGCCGAGGTGGCGGCATTGAAGATCACCATCGGCACATTCGCCTGCTTGAGGATCGGCGTCACGGCCATGGCGTCCGGTGTGAAATAGAAGCCGGCGAGGTATTGCACATGCTCCTTGACGACCAGTTCCTGCGCGGAGGATTTCGACTGTGCCGGGTCGGCCTGTGGCACGTCGCGATAGATCACCTGGATCTCGTCGTTGCCGACCTTGTTGCCATGCATAGCCATATAGGTATCGATGCCCGCCTTGAAATTCTTGCCCTGCAGGGCGAACGGGCCTGAAAACGGGCCGATGACGCCGATCTTGATCGTGTCGGCATAGGCAGCACTGCCCATGGCGATAGCCGCAATCGCGGCCAAAACGAGCCGTCTCATATTTTCTCCTCCCACAGCCAGCCTACTCCCGAACCAGCTTGCTTTGATGAACCTCTGTAACTGCCAATCTGGCATGTGAAATGGTAATGTAAAATGAAATAAAAGCTCATATCCATAATTTAGAAGTTATGTTTAGCGTTTGGATTTCAGCCTAAGAAGCCACTCCCAATTGCTTCACCTTGCCGATCAATTCATGCGCCAATCGCAGCGACGCGGCCGTTGCCATCACCATCGGTGGCATTAGCAGCCACTCCAGCGTCCAGGCAGCGCCCGAGCGCTCCTGCTCGTGCATGAGGGATTGATGGATGCCGGAAAGCTGAACGGCATTGAAGCGGGCGAGCGATACGAGTGCTTCGGCGGCGACGGGGTTCTGTTTGTGCGGCATGGCCGAGGAGCCGCCACCGCCGGCGAGCTCGATTTCGTTGCCGGCCTGCGCGAGGAGAGCAATATCCTGGCCGATCTTGCCGAGACTGCCGGAAATCAGCGAGAACAGATTGGCGAGTTCGGCAATCTTTGCCCGCTGGCTCTGCCATTGCGGTTCGTCAGTGAGGTCGAGTTCCTGCGCCATCGAGGCACGAACGGCCGCAGCTTTGGATCCCAGCTTTTCCAGCGTGCCGACCGCCCCACCGAACTGGATCGGAAAACTCTCCTGCGTCAGCCGATCGCGGTACTTGTCCAGCGGGTCGCGCCAGGTGCGCAGCCGGTCGGACACGGTGATCGGAATGGCTGCCTGCATACGGGTATGAGCGATCAGGCGATTCGAACCGCATTGCTTGTCGAGTTTTCCAAGCGCCGCAGTAACGGCAACGAGCCGGCCGGTGAACAGGAAGGCCACCGCCTTCAGACGCATCATCAAGCTGCTATCGATGACATCCTGGCTAGTGGCGCCGAAATGCACATGCTGCGCAGCCTCGCCGCCGACCGCTTTGCGCAATTGCTTCACGATATCCGGGACCACGGCGCCATCCGTCGCCGTTGCGGACTTCAGGCTAGAAATATCCGGCTGGAATTCCGCGCAAACCTCGACAATTCGCTTCGCGGCTTCTTGCGGAATGACACCATGTCGCGCCTCGGCTTTCGCGAGTGCTGCCTCGAGTGTCAGCATGGCACGGATATCGGCTTCCACTGAAAAATATGCCGAGACCTCCTCGTCGCCAAGGAGGCCGGAGAGAAACGGATGTTCGAAGGCGGAAATGCTCATGGCCTATATATCGAGGAAAACCGTTTCCTTGTCGCCCTGCAAATGCACGTCGAACGTATAGACCGACCCTTCCTGGCTGGCGATCAGGGTGGCAACACGATCGCGATGTTCGATCCGGGCAAGCAAGGGATCCTCTGCATTGGCTTCTGCCTCGTCCGGAAAGTACATGCGCGTATGCAGGCCGATATTGATGCCGCGCGCGACGATCCACAGCGTAATATGCGGCGCCATGCGGCGGCCGTCCTTATAGGGAACGCGCCCGGGCTTCACGGTCTCGAAGCGGAAGACGCCATCTTCGGCGCTGGTCGGGCAGCGGCCCCAGCCGACGAAATTCGGATCGGCCGTGCCGCGCATCTCGGAAGGGCTGTTATACAGCCCGGCGCTGTCGGCCTGCCATATCTCGACGACCGCATCCTTCACCGCCGCCCCGGCACCGTCGAAAATCCGGCCCTTGACCGTAATGCGTTCTCCAAGCGTCCTGTCGTTAATTAGGGATATGCCGAGGTCGGCGTCATAGACACCACCGATCTCGCAAAAATTGGGCGCCAGTCCGATATGGACATAGGGACCGGCCGTCTGCGACGGCGTTTCCTTGAGGTAGCCGATTTTCTGGACCATTAGTTCCCCTCCAGGCGGTTTTCGAACAGGGTCGAGCGGCGGCCGCGCAGTACGATATCGAATTTATAGGCGCGGGCATCCATCGGGATCGTATTGCCCCAGTCGAGCGGCGCGATGAGCTGTTCGATTGCCGCTTTATCCGAGATCGTGCCGACGATTGGACATTTCCAGATCATCGGGTCACCCTCGAAATACATCTGGGTGATCAGCCGCTGCGCAAAACCGTGGCCGAAGACCGAGAAATGAATATGCGCCGGCCGCCAGTCGTTGACGCCGTTCGGCCAGGGATAGGCACCCGGCCGCACCGTGCGGAAGGCATAATGGCCGTCCTCGTCGGTGATGGCACGACCGCAGCCGCCGAAATTCGGGTCGATGGCGGCAAGATAGGTTTCTTTCTTGTGGCGATAACGCCCGCCGGCATTGGCCTGCCAAAATTCGAGCAGAACGCCGGGAGCGGGCCGACCCCGCTCGTCCAGCACGCGGCCATGCACGATAATGCGCTCGCCGATCGCGCTTTCACCTGGCTTGGCGAAGTTGTGGATCAGATCGTTGTCCAGTTCGCCGAGAATCGAATGTCCAAATACCGGACCGGTGATTTCGGAGATCGTTCCGTCCAGTGATAATAGGGCTCGTTGCGGCGAGCGGAGAATCGAGGTCTTGTAGCCGGGCGCGAAGGCCGGTGGATGCCAGGCACGATCGCGGGCGAAAAAGGCGCCGGTCTCCGGTTTGCTGTTGATTTTGTCGGACATGTCTGCCTCGTCTCAAGCCGCCTTTTCGGCGTCCATCTGTTCGAAAACCTGTTTGGCGATCTTGATCGCGTGGTTGGCTGCCGGCACGCCGGCATAGATTGCCACATGCAGCAATGCTTCGCAGACATCGTCCCGCGTCGCGCCGGTATTGCTCGTGGCGCGGACGTGCATCGCCACCTCGTCATCCTGGCCAAGCGCTGCCAAAAGCGCGATCGTCACGATCGAGCGCTCGCGCTTGCTAAGCGTCGGGCGCGACCAGACATGTCCCCAGGCAGCCTCCGTGATTAGCTCCTGGAACGGCCGGTCGAAATCCGTCGATCCCGACTGGACGCGGTCGACATGGCTATCACCGAGCACGGCGCGGCGTGTCGCCATGCCCTGAAGATAGCGCTCGGACGGGGCAAGGGGATCATTCATGGGCTTTTTCTCCATGCAACGCGAAATCGATGAAAGCGCGGATCACGGCAGTCAGCGCTTCGGGCTGCTCGACACAAGGAATGTGTCCGGCGTCCTTGATTACCTCATAGCGGGCGTTCGGAATGAGCTTGGCGGTCGACAGCACCAGCTCCGGCGGCGTCGAGCCGTCCTGGTCGCCGACGATGCAGATGGTCGGCACCGCAATGCTCTTTGCCGCCTCGGTGAGATCGGCGTCGCGAAGAGCGGCGCAGGTGGCGACGTAACCTTCCACTGGTTGGCGGATCAGCATGTTGCCGTAGCCGCCGAAGGCAGTGTTCTCAGGGCGGCGAAAAGCGGGCGTGAACCAGAGTTCGAGAATACCGTCGGCAATCGACTCGATACCCTCAGCCTCGACCTTGGCGATGCGGTTGTTCCAACTCTCCACAGTACCGATCTTATGGGCAGTGTCGCAAAGGACCAGCGCCCGCACCAGATCCGGCCGCTGCCGATAAAGCGATTGCGCAATCAGTCCGCCGACCGAGAGGCCGCAGATGACCGCGTTTTTCACCGCGAGCAGATCAAGCAGTCCGGCAAGATCGGAGGCATGATCCTCCATCGTGTAGGGCATCTGGCCGAGATCGGAGAGGCCGTGCCCGCGCTTGTCATAGAGCACGATGGCAAAATCGCCGGCGAGCCGCACGATCACATCACGCCAGATGCGGAAATCGGTGCCGAGCGAATTGACGAAGACAAGCACCGGCTTGTCGCCGGCAGCACCGATGATCTGGTAGTGGATGGTGACGTTATTGATGCGGGCGAACTGCACTGGAAGTCTCCTCGGCAACGAGATTGGAGGTTTAATTTGGTTAGGTAAAATGATATTTCATGGCTTTTCAATAACTTCAAGGTTATGGAAGCCGTGATCGACTCCCGCGTCAAATTCCGCCATCTCCAGACCTTTGTCGAGGTCGCGCGCCAGAAAAGCGTGATCAAGGCGGCCGAACTCCTGCATGTCAGCCAGCCCGCGGTGACCAAGACTATCCGAGAGCTGGAGGAGGCGCTGGGCGTCGCTGTTTTCGAACGCGACGGGCGCGGCATCAAGATCACTCGCTACGGTGAAGTCTTCCTGCGCCATGCCGGGGCGGCGCTGACGGCGCTCAGACAAGGCTTCGACTCCGTGTCGCAGGAGCGGTCCGGCGAAGCGCCGCCGATCCGGATCGGAGCCTTGCCCACCGTCTCGACGCGGATCATGCCGCGGGCGATGGAGCTGTTCCTGAAGGAGGAGACCTGGAGCCGCATCAAGATCGTCACCGGTGAAAACGCCGTATTGCTGGAGCAGCTCCGCGTCGGCGATCTCGATCTCGTCGTCGGGCGCCTCGCCGGTCCCGATAAGATGGCCGGCTTTTCCTTCGAACATCTTTATTCCGAACAGGTGGTTTTCGTGGTGCGGGCAGGGCATCCGCTGCTTGCGGCGAAACAATCGCTGTTTTCCAATCTCGGCAAATACACCATCCTGATGCCGACGCGTGGCTCGATCATCCGGCCCTTCGTCGAGAGCTTCCTGATCGCCAATGGCGTCGCCAACCTGCCGAACCAGATCGAGACCGTATCGGATTCCTTCGGCCGCGCCTTCGTCCGATCGAGCGATGCCGTCTGGATCATCTCGACCGGGGTCGTCGCCGGCGATGTCGAGGACGGCTTGCTCAGCCTGCTGCCGATCGACACCAGCGAAACCAAAGGTCCCGTCGGGCTCACCATGCGCACCGACGCCATTCCTACCATGCCGCTATCGATTTTGATGCAGACGATCCGTGAGGCGGCAAGCGAAGTGACAAAGAAAAGTTAAACTGCTTAATACGGCAGACCGACATAGTTTTCCGCGAGAGCCGTCGAGGCGGCGCGGGAATGGGTGAGATAATCCAGCTCCGCCTCCTGGATCTTCTGGTCGAAATCGCTGGTGTCAGGGAAGCGGTGCATCATCGTCGTCATCCACCAGGAGAAGCGCACAGCCTTCCAGACGCGAGCAAGCGCGTGGGTGGAATAGGCGTCCAGGCCGGTGTTGGACCGATCCTGATAATGTTCGGCAAGGCCTGAGAAAAGGTAATGCACATCGCTTGCCGCAAGGTTCAGACCCTTGGCCCCCGTCGGCGGCACGATATGAGCGGCGTCACCGACGAGGAACAGGCGACCGAAGCGCATGGGCTCGGCGACGAACGAGCGCAACGGCGCAATCGATTTTTCGAATGAGGCTCCTGTGATCAAGGCCTCAGCATGGTGCGCCGGGAGACGGCGGCGCAGTTCGTCCCAGAAGCGATCGTCACTCCAGTTTTCGATCTTCTCATTCAGCGGACATTGTATGTAATAGCGGCTGCGCGTCATCGACCGCATGGAACAGAGCGCAAAACCACGCGGGTGGTTGGCGTAGATCAGTTCGTGATTGACCGGCGGAACGTCGGCGAGCAGGCCGAGCCAGCCAAAGGGATAGATCTTTTCGAAGCTGCGGATCGCTTTTTGTGGAACCGACTTACGACTCGCGCCATGAAAGCCATCGCAGCCGGCGATAAAATCGCAATCAATGCGGTGTGTTACCCCATCTTTCTCGTAGGTGACATAAGCTGCACTTCCGTCGAAATCACGGGGCTGAACATTGGCCGCATCGTAGATAGTCAGGGCGCCGCTCTGTTCGCGATGGGCCATCAAATCGCGGGTAAGTTCCGTCTGACCATAGATCATGACGCGCTTGCCGCCGGTGAGACCATGGAGATCGATGCGATGATCGCGGCCGTCGAACGCCAGTGAAAAGCCGTCATGCGATAGGCCTTCGGCATGCAGGCGCGCACCGGATTTCGCCCTGTCCATCAGCCCAACCGTGCCTTTCTCCAGGACGCCGGCACGGACGCGTGCGAGAATATGGTCCTTACTGACGCGATCGACAATGACGTTGTCGATGCCGGCTTCCGCCAGCAATTGGCCAAGAAGCAGGCCGGATGGACCCGAACCGATAATGGCCACCTGAGTGCGCATGATCTCCTCCCATGCTTCGTCTTTTTTTGAATTCTGCGCGGCGGCGAGAGCCTCAACAATGGACATTTCGCCCAAGAAATTGCACAAATCGAACATAGCGGAGGGAGAGAGCCGTGCTGAAACCGGTGCCGACTTATGAACTCTACGGTGAAAATACGGGCAAAAAACCGCATTTCTGGCTGCACTGCGAAACGATCCCATCGCGAAGCAGCCTGCATCATTGGGAAATCCGACCACATCGCCACGAGAGCTTCTTTCAGATCCTATACATAGATGCCGGCTCCGGCGATGCAATCTTTGACGGCGAAAGCCACGCCATCATGCCGCCGGCGGTCATCACCATCCCGCCTCGTCTCAATCATGGTTTCCGTTTTTCCAGGGACATCGACGGCTTCGTCATCACCGTGCTGATCTCGCATCTCAAGGCAGCGCCCGGTGATCGCAGCCGGCTTGGCGAATGGCTGGCGGCGCCGCATCTGACGCCGCTCGACACGTGCAATGGCGACGCCGTTCATGTCGCCGGAACGTTGAAGCGTCTCGGTGAGGAATTCGCCAATCGCCGCAGCGGCCGCAATGACCTGCTCGAAGCCTATCTGACCTCGGCGCTGCTTCTGACTGCCCGTCTTTCCCAGCATGGAGGCGAAGGGCAGGGTGCGTCCGATGAAGGTGAGCGGCGGATGGAGATGCTATACGGCCTCATTCAGCGGCATTTCCGCGCGCACCAGCCGGCCGCCTTTTACGCCGAAGCGCTCGGTATCTCACCGACGCATCTGAACCGCATCGTCCGCGCCAAAACCGGCCATGGCGCCCATGAGCTGATCGCCCGCAAACTGGTCGAGGAAGCCAAGCGTGAATTGGTCTTTACCCTGGGCAGTGTGCAGGAGATCAGCTATCGCCTGGGCTTCACCGATCCCACCTATTTTTCGCGGTTCTTCCTGAAGCAAACTGGCGAAACGCCGCGTGCCTGGCGCATTGCCGAACGCGCGAAGCTTGGCATGTAACGCGTTAGCGCAAAACCAGCCGCAACATTTTTTGTGTTTCCCGCAGCAGTGGCAGATAGCGCTCCGCCATATCGGCGGCGGTTACATAGGCGGCCGGTGCGCCGATATTGATGGCCGCAACCGTCTGCCCACGATCGTTCTCCACAGGAACGGCGATAGAGCAGAGGCCGATTTCCAGCTCTTGGTCGATGACGGCATAACCTTTGGCCCGTACCTGGCGAAACTCGGCCATCAACGCTTCCGGATCCGTCTTGGTATTCGGCGTGTTGGCCTTGATCTCTGTGCGGGCGAGCACGGCGCGCGCCTCGTTTTCCGGCAAGGCGCTCAGCAGCACTCGCCCCATGGAGGCGCAATAGGCAGGCAGGCGGCTGCCCGGAGTAAGATTGATCGACATAACCCGACGCTGCGAAGCACGAGCGATATAGACGATCTCGGTACCGTCCAGAACCGAAGCCGAAGCATTGTGACCGGCGCGTTCCGACAGCTGGTCGAGATAGGGCTGGATGAGCGTCGGAAGCGGAGTCGCCGACAGATAGGCATGACCAAGCCGCAGGATTTTCGGCGTCAGCGTGAAGAACTTCCCGTCGTAGTCGGCATAGCCGAGTTCGGCGAGCGTCAGCAGCGAGCGGCGCACGGTGGCGCGATCGAGTCCCGTCAGCTTCGAAGCCTCGGCGATCGATAGTCTCTGGCGCGTTTCGCCGAAGGCTTCGATTGTTTTCAATCCTTTGGCAAAGCCGCTTACGAAATCGGTTTCACGCATAGTCTGTCTCCAAATGCGCCCATTTTGTGCGATATATGAACAAAAGTCAAATAACGCACAAAATATTTGACGTCGGTCATCGGGAGGGGCTTACTAACGTCCACATCACATGAATATTTCGGGAGGCCCCATGGCAAAGATCGTATCGCTTTCGGAAGCGGTGGCGGAAAATGTCCGAGATGGCGATACCGTCGCCATGGAGGGATTTACCCATCTGATCCCCTATGCCGCCGGGCACGAGGTTATCCGTCAGGGAAAAAGGGATCTCTATCTGATCCGCATGACGCCGGACATTCTCTATGACCAACTGATCGGCGTCGGTGCCGCTCGCGGCATGAAATTCTCCTGGGGCGGCAATCCCGGCGTCGGCTCGCTGCATCGCTTCCGCGACGCCGTCGAAAACCAATGGCCCCGCCCGCTGGAGATCGAGGAACATTCGCATGCGGCCATGGCAAACGCCTATGAGGCGGGTGCGGCGAACCTGCCTTTCGCTATGCTGCGCGGCTATATCGGCGCCGACCTGCCGAAGGTCAACCCGAACATCAAGAGCGTGACTTGCCCCTTCACCGGCGAGGTGCTCGCCGCCGTTCCCGCGATCCGGCCGGATGTCACCATCATCCACGCGCTGCGCGCCGACCGGAAGGGCAATGTTTTGCTCGAAGGTATTGTCGGCGTCCAGAAGGAGGCCGTGCTTGCCGCCAAGCGCTCCATCATTACCGTCGAGGAGATCGTCGAAGAACTGAACCCGCCATCGCCGAATTCCGTCGTGCTGCCGACCTGGGCGGTAACCTCGGTTGCGCTCGTGCCGGGTGGCGCCTTCCCCTCCTATGCGCAGGGTTATTACGCCCGCTCGAACACCTTCTACATCGCCTGGGATGAAATTGCGCGAAATCGCGACAGCTTCCAGGCCTGGATCAAGGAGAATGTCATGCAGGCTCGGCCGGAAGACTTCGCCAAATATGCAAAAAAGAATGCGGCGTGAGGAGGCGCACATGACGGATTTCACCCCCACGGAAATGATGACCATCGCCGCTGCCCGCGCCCTCGCCAATGACGACGTTTGTTTCGTTGGCATTGGCGCGCCATCGGCTGCCTGCAACGTCGCGCGGCTGACGCATGCGCCCGACATTACGCTCATCTACGAAAGCGGTACCGTCGGCACCAAGCCGGACGTGCTGCCGCTGTCGATCGGCGACGGCGAACTCTGCGATACCGCGCTCTTCACCGTCTCGGTGCCGGAGATGTTTCGTTATTGGCTGCAGGGCGGCCGCATCACGACGGGTTTTCTCGGCGGTGCCCAGATCGACCGGTTCGCCAATCTGAACACCACCGTCGTGGGCCCCTACGATCACCCGAAGGTTCGCCTGCCGGGCGGCGGCGGCGCGCCGGAAATCGCCAGCAATTGCGGTCAGATCTTCATCACCATGGCGCTTTCCAAACGTGGTTTCGTCGAAAAGCTGCCCTTCATCACCTCGATGGGCCATGGCGAAGGCGGCAACCATCGCGAACGGCTTGGCATGAAGACGAAAGGCCCGACTCGGGTTATCACCGATCTCTGCATTCTCGAGCCTGATCCTGTCACCAAGGAATTGACTGTCGTGTCGATCCACAAAGGTGTAACCCGCGATCAGATATCGGAGAATTGCGGCTGGGTGCTCAGCTTTGCCGGCGACGTCATTGAGACACCCGCACCCACCGAAACCGAACTCTCCGTCCTGCGCGACATTAATGCACGCACCAAGAAAGCACATGAGGCAGCCTGATGACCGAAGCCTTTGTCTGTGACTATATCCGCACGCCGATAGGCCGTTTCGGCGGTTCGCTTTCCTCTGTCCGCGCCGATGACCTCGGCGCCGTGCCACTGAAGGCATTGATCGCGCGCAATGGTTCGGTCGATTGGGAAGCTGTCGACGACGTGATCTATGGCTGCGCCAACCAGGCAGGCGAGGATAATAGAAATGTCGCCCGCATGGTGGCGTTGCTCGCCGGCTTGCCGGTTTCCGTTTCGGGCACGACGATCAATCGCCTGTGCGGCTCCGGCATGGACGCTGTCATCACCTCCGCCCGTGCCATTCGCGCCGGCGAGGCTGAGCTGATGATCGCCGGCGGCGTCGAGAGCATGTCGCGCGCGCCCTTCGTCATTCCGAAGGCCGATGGCGCCTTTTCCCGCAATGCCGAAATCTACGACACCACTATCGGCTGGCGCTTCATCAATCTTGTGATGAAAAAGCAATACGGCGTTGATTCCATGCCGGAAACTGGCGAAAACGTCGCCGAAGACTACAAGGTCAGCCGCGAAGACCAGGACGCCTTCGCGGTCCGCTCGCAGGCCAAGGCTGCGGCCGCGCAGGAAAACGGCCGTCTCGCCAAGGAAATCACGGCTGTCACCATTCCTCAGCGCAAGGGTGATGCCATTGTCGTCGACAAGGACGAGCACCCGCGCGCAACGACGATGGAAGCGCTGGCAAGGCTCGGCACGCCCTTCAAGAAGGAAGGCGGGACCGTGACGGCCGGCAATGCCTCCGGCGTCAACGACGGCGCCGCGGCGCTGATCATCGCTTCGGAGGCGGCGGCGAAGAAATACGGTCTGACGCCGATCGCCCGCATCCTCGGCGGAGCCGCCGCTGGCGTACCGCCGCGCATCATGGGCATTGGCCCGGTCCCGGCCTCCCGCAAGCTAATGGCCCGCCTCGGCCTGGAGCAAGAGCAGTTCGATGTTATCGAGCTCAACGAAGCCTTCGCCTCGCAGGGCCTTGCCGTGCTGCGCGAACTCGGCATTGCCGACGATGACGCTCGCGTCAATCGCAATGGCGGTGCCATCTCGCTCGGCCATCCGCTCGGCATGTCCGGCGCTCGCATCACCGGCACCGCAGCGCTGGAATTGAAGGAGAGCGGAGGACGCTACTCACTCTCGACCATGTGCATCGGTGTCGGCCAGGGGATCGCGATCGCGCTCGAGCGCGTCTGACGGCATCACAGGAATTTGACGGCGGGCGGCGGGGAGTTTCTCCTGTCGCCCATTTTTGTTTGTACCGAATGCATTGCCTGATCGCTGTCGCGACTGATATTACCAATGCTCAATTGCCTTTATATCCCTTAGGTTTTTGACATTCTGGAGGAGTCGTCATGGCTGAACTCGCGCAACTACTCGCTTCCATCCGCATTCCCGATCTCGCCGGCAAGCGAGTGCTGATAACCGGTGCATCGACAGGCATAGGTGCGGCTCTTGCCAGAGCTTTTGCTCAACAGGGGATGAAGGTCGGCATCCATTTCAACGCCAGCCGTGAGCCCGCCGAGAAGCTGGCGGCGGAGATTACTGCCGGCGGCGGTCATGTGCAACTGGTCCAGGGTGATGTTTCGGAGGATGGCGAGACCGAGCGCGTCGTCAATGAAACGGCGGAAGCGTTTGGCGGCCTCGATGGCCTGGTGAACAATGCCGGCGGCATGCTTGGCCGCCTGCCGACTTCGGCGATGACCGACGAACATTATGAGCGCGTGATGAATCTTAATGCTCGCTCGGTCCTCGCGGCCACGCGCGCGGCGCATCCCTATCTCAAGAAGCAGGGCGGCTTCATCATCAACACCACCTCGATTGCGGCCCGCAACGGCGGCGGCAACGGCGCGATCCTCTATGCGGCATCCAAGGGCTTCGTTTCCACGATCACCCATGGCCATGCCAAGGAATTCGTCGCCGACAAGATCCGTGTCAATGCGGTGGCGCCGGGCGTCATCGCCACGCCTTTCCATGAGCGCTATACCAATGACGAGCAGATGGAGCTGCAGCGCAAGACCATCCCGATGGGCTTTGTCGGCACCTCGGAAGATTGCGTCGGCGCCTATCTCTTCCTCGCTTCGCCGACCCTTTCCGGCTACATCACCGGGCAGATCATCGAGGTCAATGGCGGCCAGCTCATGCCCTAACACAAGGCTGGTAATCGACTTTTTGCGCCGGGCAATGGTAACCTTTGCCCGGCGCAGTCGTTTTAGAACGATATGAACATCTATGATGGAGCGTACGCGGCATGGCAAAGACGCCCACTCAGGAGCTTAAGACCTCCGTGCAATTGACGCATCCTGACCGGATCTATTGGCCGGATGACGGCATCAGCAAACAGGATCTCGTCGACTACTATGCGCTTGCCTGGCAGCGTATGGCGCCTTTCGTGGTGGATCGGCCGTTGGCATTGCTGCGTTGTCCGGATGGCATAGAAGGTCCGCGTTTCTTCCAGAAGCATACTTGGAAAGGCATCAATCCGCATATTGACGAGATCGTCGACCCGGAAGAGGAGGGTGGGGAAAAATTACTGCGAATCAAGGATTTCGATGGGCTTGTTGCACTGGTCCAATCCGCCTCGCTTGAAATCCATCCCTGGGGTACGACGACGGGCCATTGGGAAAAGCCGGATATGATCATCATGGATCTCGATCCCGGCGAGGATGTTACCTGGAAAGCGGTGATTGCCGCGGCGAAGGAGATAAAGGAGCGCTTCCAGGCTTTGGGCCTTGCCTCCTTCGTCAAGACCTCCGGCGGCAAGGGATTGCATGTCGTCGCGCCCTTGAAGCCGAAGGCGACATGGCCGGATGTCAAAGCAGCGGCAGAGGCGATTGCGGACGGCATGAGCGCCGACACTCCTGAAAAATATCTCTCGGTGGCCGCAAAGGCGAAACGGGCCGGTCATATCTTCATCGACTATCTGCGCAACGGCCGCGGCAACACTGCCGTAGCACCCTATTCGACGCGTGCAAGGCCGGGAGCGGCAGTGTCGATGCCGCTAGCATGGGACGAATTGACGGATCGCACTGGCCCATCTTCATTCACGGTAAAGAATGCGGCCTCGCGCCTCGGCGAACGCTCCGCCGATCCCTGGGCTGAATTCTTCCGGGCCGCTAAACCGCTGAAAAGCTAGCCCTGCGCGACGAATGGCACCAGCGCCGGCGTTTTGATTTTATAGTCGGCATAGGCCCGGCCGAATGTCTCGCTCATCCAGCGCTCTTCGATGTTAACCCGGCGCAGAACCGCGTACAGCATGAACGCGATCGCCAGCATCGCACCAATATAGCCGCGGGCGAGTGCCGAGCCGATGATGGCAAGCAGCAGGCCGGAATAGATCGGATGGCGGACGATCGCATAAGGGCCGGTGCGGATCAGCGCATGATCTTCCTTGACGGTGATCACGCCGCTCCAATTGCGGCCGAGGTGATAGCGGGCCCAGACGGCAAAGGCGAGGCCGATGACGGTCAGAACCGCGCCGATGCCGTAATAGAACAGGTTTTGCGGGACGAGCCGGAGCGACAGGAGACCGAGCCGGGATGGCGGCGCCGCCAGCAAAAACGCGCCGATCCAGATAGGTGCCGTGTTCGACAGCCGCGACAACGGATCCTCGCTCCGCGTGGTCTTCTTGACGCGGAACGACGCGATGAACCAAATCAGTGCCCAGATGCTCCAGCAGACCGGCAGGAACAGGGGCAGCAATGTTACTTTGCTCATGCCGCATTCTTATCCAATTCGGGATAGTGCCGGAAGATACCATCTTCATTGAAGGGAATGCGGCGCTCGGACTTGAGATAGCGGGCGATGTTCGGCCGTTTCGCGACAGCATCATGAAGGGCCGCCAGATGCGGATATTGGGTGGGCACATGCGCGGTTGCCCGGGGGAAGGCGTAACGAAGGCCCTCGAACACCTGGAATAAGGACAGATCGACATAGGTCAGCCGATCGCCGAATATATGGGTTGGTCCTTTTGGATTCTGCCGAAGAACGCGCTCGAAATAACCGAGGAATTTCGGCATGCGGTTATCGATGAACTCGGCGGCGCGGGCCTTGGCCTCCTCCTTCTGCTCCTCGTAATATTTCGAAGTGGCGATGGGGTGGTGCGTATCGTGCACTTCCGCAACAAGATCGGTAATCGTGAGCTGCAGAGCGTTCACGACATGGCGCAGTCCCTGATCTTCCGGCGTAAGGCCTAGTTTCGGCCCGAGATACATAAGGATGTTGGCGACATGGGAGATGGTGAGATCGCCGTCTTTCAGGAAAGGCGGCGCCAGCGGGATATGCGCCTCCGACTTGCTCTTCATCACCGCCATCATCGCGTAAATGCCTTGGCCTTGGCTCGCCGGGCCGCGGCTGACGTCGATATAGTCGGCGCCGGCTTCTTCGAGCGCCAGACGCACGAACTCGCCACGGCCCTGTATGCCGTCCCAGTAATAAAGCTCATAGGGCATTCAAAAATCCTTCCATCCCGTAGCAGGCCTATTCCGGTTCGCGGCCAAAATCCTTGCGCAGCTCATCCTTTGCGGCTTCGAGAGTCTTTTTCTGCCGCTTGCTGAGATGGCTGCCGGCGCGATTGATGTAGAAATTTAGCATCGACATCGCGGAACGGAAGGGGCTGGACTTGCGGCGATCGCTTGTCTCAGCGGAATGTTTAAGAGAGTCGGCAATGGCCTTCGGATTGCGTGATTTGAAGATGCCGCCTTTCAAATCCAAGGCATCGCTGTTCTCGGTCACCTCACGTGACCATTTCTTCTTTTGGGACCGGGCCATAGCGGGGCTCCTTTCCTCAAAGTACGTCAGTGATGAGCGCGGTGCTCATTGCGCTTGCGGGTGGCGGCGGCCTTCTTAGCCGATGCCGAACGTTCGCTTGCGGAGCGGCTCGCGGATGCCTTGCCGCCCATGCGTCCGCCCTTTTTGGAGGATTCATGGCTTTCGGCGTGACCTCGGCCGGAGCCGGATTTCTTACCGCCGCCACTTTCCTTGTTGACGGTCGCCCAGGCGCGACGTTCGGCTTCTTCATCGGAAACGCCACGGCTTTCGTAGCTTTCCTCGATATGTTCAGCCTTGCGCTTCTGCTTGTCTGTATATGCGGATTTGTCTCCTCGCGGCATGGTCTTTCTCCTTGTTGTCCATGAGAAAACCAACCCAACGCCGCGGAAAAAGTTCCGATTTCAGCGGAATGCGCGATCAGTTCGAAACATCGGGGAGCGGTGGCGCCGTCGCGTTGTGCGAATCCTCAGCCGATGCTGGGAACACGATGCCGACGGAGCGGTCGATGATGAAGATCAGCGCCAGTGCCGCAAGGAGATAAAGGGCGGCGAGAACGAGGAGCGATACCATGAGATTACATCGCTGTAATCATGATGCAGCCGCCTGCCCAGGCGACAGGCAGAACAAAGACTTCGGCGCATTTCATGTCGTCATAGTACATGGCGAGGCTCCCTGCTCACGAAGTACCATGAATATGTGACATCTATTCCCGCGACACGCGTAGTTGACCGAAATTGTTGGAAATTTTAGCAACATGACGCAATAAGACAGCGGCCCGGCTCTAAGCCGGGCCAATCATGTCGTCGACTGTACCAACAACCGCGAAGTTTGCGTCAGATCTTCGCGTCGGAGCTCTTTTTCGACGCCCGTTTCGCCGCAGCCTTTGTGGACGCCTCGGTCACGGCGGCAGCCATGACGGCGGGTGCCGCCTTACCCTTTATCTTGGGTTTTGCGTCCGTCTTGGGTTTGGCCTCGACTTTCTCCTTCTTGCCCGCCTTTTTCTCAAGCGCGATGCGCTCGCTGCTCGCCTGTTCCCAATGAGCCGTATCACGGCCGGAAGGATAGCCTTCTTCCTCCCATATGGCGTAGGCGCGCTTTTTGATCCATTCGTCCCGGGATTCCAACATTGCTGTTCTCCGTTTGCATCATTGAACATGGTTGATGAAAATGCCCGTCTTGAAATGCGGGCTTTCATGCTTTCCCGAGCAGGCTCTGAGGGGCCATGGAGAAGCTTCTCCCTGTCCCGACACTCAGGCTGCGGCTGGTGCTTCGCACGAAAAACTTGGTGTATCGTGATGGACGACAGCGAAGCGACCGAACCGTCAATATGGCGACAGCGCGACCGTCATTCAATTTAAAAACATCTAATACACAACCTTTTCATGGAGCCGCCGTCGAGGGGCTAGGAATGGCGTCTGCGATCGATTGCAGCTTTCGCGGGCAAAGTTATACTCGCGCGCATGTTCGACCTGGTGATTGCCCATTGGGGCCAAATTCTCGCTATCCTGTCCATTGCTTTGGGCACGGTAGCCGCCATTCATGCGGCGATGACGAAGGAGGAGGTTCGCGCAGCGATCGGCTGGGTCGGCGTCATCATCCTGTCGCCCATCGTGGGGGCGCTGCTTTATGCGGTGGCCGGCATCAACCGCATCCGGCGGGCATCGCTGAGCTCGCAACGCAATGTCCTGTTCCAGAAAGATGCCTCGGGCGTGCTCGCCAGCTTCGACGCCCAGGGTGATGTCGTGCGCAGGATCTTTGGCGAGCGCTTCGGATCCATGAAGACGCTTGGTGACCGTGTGGCACGCTATCCAATGAGCACTGGCAACACCATCGAGATGCTGGAGAGCGGCGATGTCGCCTATGCTGCGATGAAAGCCGCCATTGACGGCGCCGAACGCAGCATCCTGCTGGAGACCTATATTTTCGACCGCGACCCGATCGGTCTGCGCATCGCCGATTCGCTGATCGAGGCCGTCAAACGCGACATCAGCGTGCGCGTGCTGATCGATGCCGTCGGCGCCCGCTATTCGGTGCCAAGCATCATGGGTTATCTGAGGGAAGGCGGCGTGCAGGTAGACGTCTTCAACGGCAACGTGATTATCGGGCTCAGGCTGCCCTATGCCAATCTGCGCACTCACCGCAAGATCCTTGCCATCGATGGCCGTATCGCCTTTACCGGTGGCATGAATATCCGTCAGGGTTTCACTCGGGAGTTTGCCAGCGACCGTTGCGCGCGCGACACGCATTTCTGCATCACCGGTCCCGCTGTCGCCGATCTCTTCAACACCGCCGCGGCGGATTGGCGTTTTGCCACCGGCGAAGCGCTGAGCGGCGATCACTGGCGGATTGCGACGCCGGCGAACGAACCCGGCGCGCCGGTCTTCATGCGGGTGATCGCCTCCGGCCCCGACCGCAGCGTCGAAACGAACCACAAGATGCTGATCGGCGCGTTCTCGGTCGCCCGCACCTCCATCCGCATCATGTCACCCTATTTCCTGCCGGATCGCGAGTTGATTAGCGCGCTGGTGACAGCGGCGAGACGCGGCGTCGAAGTGGATGTCATCGTGCCCGCCGCCAACAATCTTGTGCTTGTCGATCGTGCGATGACCGCACAGTTCGATCAGATGCTGAAGGATTATTGCCGTATCTGGCGCGCGGACGGGCCCTTCAACCATTCGAAACTGCTGACGATCGACGGCACCTGGGCCTATGTCGGCTCTTCCAATCTGGATCCGCGCTCTCTGCGGCTGAATTTCGAAGTCGATCTGGAAGTATTGGATCGCGGCTTTGCGGGCGCGCTCGACACGCGTATCGGGGCGATCCTCGAAACGGCCATCCCCGTCGAGCTCGGCAAGCTCCGTGCTCGCCCCTTCGTCGTCCGCCTGATAGAAAAGATCCTGTGGCTCGGTTCGCCCTATCTCTGAACAAAATGGCGTTGTTTGTCTTTCTAAGGACAAGCCTTTTCACATGACAAGGCCGGCTATCACTCCCTATACTCCCGACAATGCAGCTCGGCACGCTTTGGCAACGGAAATGGTCAACGGACAGATGCGGAAAAAAAACGAAAGTCTCCGTGCAAGCATTTTCGAAACCTTGAAGAATAGAAAGAAGTTGCGAACGGCGCATGCCGGCGAGCGAACACGTCCGGAAGGTACGTTGATCGCCTCCTACAATGTTCATAAATGCGTTGGTGCCGACCGTCGCTTCGATCCGGAGCGGATCAGCCGGGTCATCCATGAAATCGATGCCGACGTCATCGGCCTGCAGGAGGCCGATACGCGGTTCGGCGAACGCACCGGTCTGCTCGACCTGCGGCGGCTCGAACGGGAGACGGGGCTTATTCCCGTGCCCGTGGCGGGTACGACCAAGGCGCATGGCTGGCATGGCAATGTCGTTCTGTTCAAGCAGGGAACGGTGCGCGATGTGCACCAGATCCGCCTGCCGGGGCTCGAGCCCCGCGGCGCGCTGCTCGCCGAAATCGAACTGGCTCGCGGCGGAGCGCTCAGGATCATCGCCGCCCATCTCGGGCTGCTGCATAGCTCGCGTGCCCAGCAAGCACGCTTGATCGTCGACCTGATGAGCATGGAGAACGACACGCCGACCATCCTTCTCGGTGATCTCAATGAATGGCGGCTCGGCGACCGCTCGTCGCTGAACACCTTTCAGGCCGCCTTCGGCCCGCTGCCGCCGGCTGTGCCGAGCTTTCCCTCCACCCTGCCGCTGCTGGCGCTGGACCGCATCATGGCCAATCGCCGCGGGCTCATCTCGACGGTGGAGGTTCATGACTCGCCTCTGGCGCGCGTCGCCTCGGATCACCTGCCGATCAAGGCAGCCATCAATCTGAAAACATTGAGGGCCGAAAACGAGGCGCGCGCCGAATCCGCTTGAATGGGAAATGGCGCGTAGGTCAAACCGCTCGGGTGCCGCTTCGATCAATCATCTCGGTGGGGTTGCGCAAATGCGTTGCACGCTCTGCACTTCCGCTTCATGATGGCCTCGATTTCAGATCGGACAATGCGGATTGTTGATGCATATCTTTCTCGTTCGGCATGGCGAATCCCTTGGTAACATCAGCGAGCAGGCTTACCGGCAGTTCGGTGATCACAATGTTCCGTTGACGCAGTGGGGTTATCGGCAGGTGCTGGAAGCCAGCCGCGTGATCGCATCCCATTTTAAAGGCCGATCAAGCGCTGAATTGCCGAAACTGAGTATCTGGTACTCGCCTTACCTGCGGACGCGACAGAGCAAAGACGCCTTGCTCGAAGTATTGCCAGGCGAGTTGATCGCCGACGTTCGGGAGGATTACCTCCTGCGAGAACAGGATTTTGGCCTCTTCACCGAAATTTACGACCGCGCCGAACAGAAGCGGAAGTTTCCTGAGGAGTTCGAGAAGTGGGCCAGGCTGCGCAACAATAATGGGAAATTCTACGCGAGGCCGCCCGACGGTGAGAGCAGGGCGGATGTGGCACAGCGCGTTCGTCTGTTCCTCCAGACCGTCATGCACGAGGCCAAGCATGGCAAAAATAATGTGGTTGTCGTTGCCCACGGCGTCACCAACCGGGCGTTCGAAATGAATTTTCTGCACCATTCCGTCGATTGGTTCGAGCGCTCCGACAATCCGGGAAATGCGGATGTCACATTGATCGAGGGCAATGCCGCGGAAGGGTATACGTCAACCCTAATCCACAAGGCAGTCGACCGCGCAAAGGGGCAGGAAGGTGAGTTGCGGGACGCCTATGGTTCGGAGCTGGCGGTCAGTGCCAAAACTGGATAAAGGCATTCTGCTACCGCGCATCCAGCTCGGAGGCCGATTCAGCCGAATATGGCTCAAAATAACCGATTTAGGAGCTTCAGCCTCCGACGGCTGAAGCTCCTGCCGAATTGATCCGCTCAATCTTTCAGCCGGTATTGCTCCAATGCGTCGCGGTTGATCTCGATGCCGAGGCCCGGACCGTCGGGAATGGCGACAACGCCGTTCACATGGTCCAGCGGTTTTGTCAAAACGGCCTGGCGGAACGGATTGTGGGTGCGGTCGAATTCGAGGATCGGCGGCCGACCATTGCGGCGCGGCGGGTCCGGGGGCAGGGCGGCAATGAATTGCAGACCGGCAGCGATGGCAACGCCCGTTCCCCAGACATGCGGGACGAGCCGAACGCCGTTGATGGCAGCCATATCGGCGATCCTGCGCATTTCGCTGAAGCCGCCGGTGCCGCAAATATCGGGCTGGACGATATCGACGGCACGGGTTTCCAGCGGCTCGCGCATGCCGAAGCGGCCGTGCCAGGTTTCTCCGCCGGCAACGGGGATCGGCTGGCCGGCCCGCACGGCGCGATAGGCGCTGAGCTGCTCCGGAATGACTGGCTCCTCGAACCAATCGACACCGTATTTGGAAACGGCATTGCCGATCGCGCAGGCTTCCAGCGCATCATAGCCGTGATTGGCATCGATCATCAGCCGGGTATTCGGACCGATCGCTTCGCGTACGGCGCGGATGACGGCGATATCTTCTTCGACATCGAAGCCGATCTTGATCTTCACCGCGTGAAACCCTTGGGCGACATAGGCGGCGGTTTCAGCGGCTATATCGGAAACGGGATCGACGCCGTCCTTGCGGAAGGACCCGGTGGCGTAGGCTTTCACATCCTCGCGGAAGCGGCCGCCAAGCAGGCGCGACACCGAGGTGCCGTGATGCTTGCCCTTGATATCCCAGAGCGCGATGTCGATACCGCTGAGCGCCGTCACCGTCAGGCCGCGCTGGCCCTGATCGCGCAGGAGATTGTAGAGTTCGAGCCAGATCACTTCCGTGTCGCGGGGATCGCGGCCGAGAAGGCGAGGGGTGTAGGCTTTTACGACGGCGGCGTTGGGGCCGGCCGGCCCGAGGCACTCGCCCCAGCCGACGGTGCCGTCATCACAGACGATTTCGACAAGGCAATGCTGACGGCGGTCGAAGCGCATGGAGGCGCTTTCGAAGGCGTGAGCGAGCTTATGGTCGAGCAGATGGGTGTGGACAGCAGAGATTTTCATGGGCGGTACGGCCTGATCAGATCATCGAGCATGGCGACTTCCTCTTCGGTCAGATCGGTCAGCGGCGGGCGGACCGAACCGGTGTCGAAACCGAGCAACCGGACGCCGGCCTTGATGGCCGACACTGCATAACCCTTCTGGCGGTTGCGGATGTTCATGAAGGGATAGAAGAAATCGACCAGCAGCTTGTTGGTCGTCGCAGTATCGCCGGCGCGCAGGGCCTTGTAGAAATTCTGCGCCAGAGCCGGCACGAAATTGAAAACGGCCGAGGAATAGGTCGTGACACCCGCCCCGAGATAGGCGTCGGCGAAAAGCTCGGCCGTCGGCATGCCGCCGAGATAAGTCAGCCGCTCGCCGATCGTCGCGGTGATCTTGCGGACCACGCCGATATCGCCGGAGCCATCCTTGAAACCGACGAGGTTCGGACAGGCATCGCAGAGCCGAGCAAGCGTTTCGGCCGTCAGGATGGAATTGTCGCGGTTATAGACCATGACGCCGATCGAAACGGCATCGCAGACCGCCTTGATATGCTGGAACATGCCGTCCTGCGGCGCGTCGATGAGGTAATGCGGCAGAAGCAGGATGCCGTCGGCACCAGCTTTTTCCGCCGACTGGGCGATCTGAACGGCGATGCGCGTGCCATAACCGCAACCCGCGACAATCGGCGTATCGCCCGCGGCCGCCTTTGCGGCGCTGACGATCGCCGGAATTTCATCCGGTGCCAGTGAGAAGAATTCGCCGGTACCGCCAGCGGCGAAAAGCACGCTTGCCTTGAAGCCGGAAAGCCAGCCGACGTGATCGCTATAGGCGGCTTGATTGAAACTGCCGTCGTTGCCGAACGGCGTCACGGGAAAAGACAAGAGCCCGGCGCCAAGCGCGGTCTTGAGAGCTAACGGGTCCATGGACACGACGATTCTCCAAAATACCAAACGAGTTGATGGAAAACATAGAGGACATATGACAACAGTCAATCTGTTATCATATATCTACATTCAAGAGCCTCTTCGGATCAGGCTGCGATATCGCTGCTGACTGCCCTTCAGATGCAGTCGCATCGCCTCGCGTGCGCCGTGTTCATCGCGATCCGATATGGCTTCCGCGATGCGCCGGTGTTCTGCTTGGATTCCTGCCAGATAGTCGGCGGACGCAATCTCGTCCGCTTGGTCCTGCAGGAACGAGCGGGGAATTGCCCTCTTGCCGGTCAGTTCCAGAAACTCGCGAAAACGCGGATTGTTGGTGGCGTCGGCGATCGCGAGATGAAACTCGAAATCCGCCTCCGACGTCGCCGAGCCTCGCTCCATGGCGCGATCGATATCCTCAAAACGTTCGATGATCGCCTCGTCCTGTGCGGGGGAACGGCGAGCGGCAGCAAGGCCAGCCGCTTCGGTTTCCACCGCGGCGCGCAATTCCAGCATTTCGATAATGGAGGAGATCCGACCCGTATCGGTCTCGAGAAAACCTGTAATCGGAAGTGGCCTTGCGTGGTGGACGAACACGCCGACACCGTGACGCACCTCGACGAGCCCGTCAGCGCGCATCGAGGCGATCGCCTCGCGGATAACGGTGCGGCTGACCTTATACCGGTCCGTGAGGCCGCTTTCGCTCGGCAATTTTTCACCGGGCTTCAAGATTCCGCCAAGGATCTCCTGGCGTAGTTGCTGACCGACGATATCGACGAGATTGCGCCGGCCCGCCGGCCGTTCGTTACGCTCCCTTGCCCTGATCGCTCCATTCCGCGGCATTCAAATATCCTCAAATTTCTCGTATGGAGATTACAGATATATGATGACGAACGAAAGCCCATATTATAAGTTCCGCGTCGATGATACCGATATGGAGAGAACCATGCTGAAAACTCTGTTGATGACCGGTGCTGCCGGGGGCGTCGGCCAAGCGCTGAGGCCACTTCTTTCGCAGATCGCCGAGACTATCGTGCTCTCGGATATTGCGCCGATGGACCCGATGGACGATCTGCGTCCGAACGAGCGCTTCGTGGCCTGCGATCTCGCCGACCGCGGCGGCGTCCAGGCTCTGGTTAAAGGTGTCGACGGTATTATCCATCTTGGCGGCATTTCCCTGGAAAAGTCCTTTGACTTGATCCTGCAGGGCAACATCGTCGGCCTCTACAATCTTTATGAAGCCGCCCGCGCCGCCGGCAAGCCGCGCATTATCTTTGCAAGCTCCAATCATACGATCGGCTACTATCGGCGCGACGAGCGTATCGACAATACCGTGCCGACCCGTCCGGATTCGCTCTACGGCGTGTCGAAGGTCTACGGCGAAGCCTTGGCAAGCCTCTATTTCGATAAGTTCGGGCAGGAGACATTGTCCGTGCGTATCGGCTCCTGCTTCCCGGAGCCTCGCAATCCGCGCATGCTGGCAACATGGCTCAGCGCGCGCGATCTGATGACGCTCTGTGGCCGCGCCTTCGAGACTCCTCGGCTCGGACACACGATCGTCTACGGCGCCTCTGATAACGACGAACAATGGTGGGACAACCGGAACGCTGCCTTCCTCGGCTGGAAACCGCAGGACAGTTCCTCGCCCTGGCGTGCCGAAGTTCTGGCGAACGCGTCGCCGGAAGACCCGAGTGATCCGGCCGTCATCTATCAGGGCGGCGGCTTTGCCGCAGCCGGCCATCCGGAGGACTAAGGACTGAGGAGGTCAGCAATGGCTGGAACGGCGATCCGCTTGCAAAGCCTCAATCGCCGTTTCGAAACAATCTCCAGCGAGTCGGTCTGAAAGCGATGCGGTTGCGGTCGAGCGCACCGGCTTTGTCTGGCGGCAGCTCGATTTCGATAGGCTCGTGATGGGCGCCGATATTCATTTCCAGATGACGAGTGCCGGCAACGCGGCGGCTGGATGTCAGCAGCCCGGCGATGCAGCCACCGTCGCCGTCACGGAGCTCGATATCGTGCGGGCGAAAATGGAGATAGGCTTCGCCGTCAGGCTTGTGTGATGTGCTGAGCCCAAGGGGACGGTCATCGAACCAGATTTCGCCGTTAGAAATGCGCACCTTCACGCGGTTGGACTGGCCGATGAAGCCATAGACGAAGGGCGAGTTCGGCGTGTCGTAGATCTCATCCGGCGTCCCGACCTGTTCGATTGCACCCTTGTTGAGCACGACGACACGATCAGCCAGTTCCAGCGCCTCTTCCTGATCGTGGGTGACGAAAACAGTGGTGTGGCCGGTCCGATCATGGATCTCGCGCAGCCACTTGCGCAAGTCTTTACGGACCTGTGCATCGAGCGCGCCGAAGGGCTCATCCAAGAGCAGCACATTCGGCTCCACCGCCATGGCCCGCGCGAGCGCCACGCGCTGACGCTGGCCGCCGGACAATTGCGCCGGATACCGCTTTTCGAGGCCGCTAAGCTGCACCAATTCAAGCAGTTCGAGCGCGCGGCGATGGATTTCGGCGCGGGGAGGACGGCGCGAAGCCGCTCTTACCTTCAGGCCGAAGGCGATATTGTCCAACACGGTCATATGGCGGAACAGCGCATAGTGCTGAAACACGAAGCCAATATTGCGCTGCTGTACCGTCTTCTTCGATGCATCTTCATCACCGAAGAAAATCCGGCCATCGGTCGGCGACTCCAATCCGGCGATCAAACGCAATAGCGTCGTCTTGCCCGAGCCGGAAGGGCCGAGCAGCGCGATAAGTTCACTGGAGCGAATGTCCAGAGAAACATTATGCAGCGCGGGAAAACGACCGAATTCCTTGCGCAGATTTTGAACGCGAACTTCCATTTACAATTCCTTCAGTGACGCCGGCTGGCTGCGATTTCTTCGCTGTAGCGCATTTCCAGCAG
Source organism: Rhizobium sp. BR 362 (assembly GCF_036528765.1). NCBI lineage: Bacteria > Pseudomonadati > Pseudomonadota > Alphaproteobacteria > Hyphomicrobiales > Rhizobiaceae > Rhizobium > Rhizobium sp. BR 362. The sequence continues at coordinate 137,023 of NZ_JARWGH010000007.1, forward strand.
CGTCTTCAGTGCAAGTGTTACGAGGGCAAGCAAAGCTAGAAGCGTGGCAACCGCAAAAGCGCCCGAGAAATTATATTCATTATAGAGAATTTCGACCTGCAACGGCATGGTGTTGGTTTCGCCGCGAATATGGCCGGAGACCACGGACACGGCGCCGAACTCGCCCATGGCGCGCGCATTGCAAAGGAGAACGCCGTAAAGCAGGCCCCATTTGATGTTCGGCAAGGTTACGTGCCAGAAGGTCTGCCAGCCATTGGCGCCGAGCGACAATGCCGCTTCTTCATCCGCATTTCCCTGTTCCTGCATCAGCGGGATCAATTCGCGGGCAACGAAGGGGAAGGTGACGAACATCGTCGCCAACACAAGGCCTGGAACCGCGAACAGGATCTGAATCCCGTGGTTTTGCAGCCAAGGGCCGAGCGCGCTGTTCGAACTGAACAGCAGCACGAAGACCAGGCCCGAAATGACCGGCGATACGGAGAATGGCAAATCGATCAGCGTCGTCAGGAACGCCTTGCCCTTGAACTCGAATTTGGCGAGCGCCCAGGCGGCCGCCACGCCACAGACGAGGTTCAGTGGCACGCTGATGCCGGCGACGATCAGCGTCAGTCGGATAGCCGCGAAGGTCTCCTCGTCCACCAATGCGCTGAAGAACTCTTCAACACCCTTGCGAAATGCTTCGACGAAGACGGCGGCAAGCGGCATCAGCACCATCAATGCCAGGAAGGCGAGCGAGATGGCGACAAAAATCAATCGCGCAAACCTGCTCTCGGTGATCACGGAATGAACCGTGTCGGAGGCGGAAACGGCATCATGTGCCATAGCCGTATCTCCTTCTGCTCCAGGATTGAATGAGGTTGATGACCAGCAACATGACGAAAGAGATGATCAGCATCATGGTCGCGATCGCCGTCGCCGCAGCGTAGTTGTATTCCTCAAGTCGGATCACGATGAGCAACGGCGCGATTTCGGAGACATAGGGCTTGTTGCCCGCGATGAAGATCACCGAACCGTATTCGCCGGCCGCGCGCGCGAAAGCGAGAGCAAAACCGGTCAAGGCCGCCGGCGCCAGGCCGGGCAACAAGACGCGGGTGATCGTCTGGAAACGATTTGCGCCAAGCGTCGCCGCAGCTTCTTCCACCTCACGGTCGATCTCTTCCATCACCGGCTGCGCCGTACGCACGACGAAAGGCAGACCGACGAAGATCAGCGCAATGATGATGCCTGCGGGCGTGAAAGCGACCTTGATGCCAAGCGGCGTCAGGAGCTGTCCGATCCAGCCGTTCGGCGCATAGAGCGTGGTAAGCGCGATGCCGGCGACCGCCGTCGGCAAGGCGAAAGGCAGGTCGACCATGGCATCGATGATGCGCTTGCCCGGAAAACGGTAGCGCACCAGGACCCAGGCGAGGATCAGGCCGAACACCGCATTGACGATGGCGGCGATGAATGCGCCGCCAAAGCTCATGCGGAGGGCGTAAAGCGTGCGGATGTCGAGCGCGATGGCCCAAAACTTGGACCAGCCAAGCGAGCTGGTCTTCCACAACAGGCCCGAGAGCGGAATGAGAACGATTAGGATGAGCCAAGTTAAGGTGACGCCGAGTGCCAATCCGAAGCCCGGAATGACACTCGGCTGCCGAAACCGCCATCGTTTGCGGGTTACTACATGCATTCAGAATTACTGTCCCGGCTTGTACATCTGATCGAAGATCCCACCATCATCGAAGAATTTCGGCTGAGCTTGGGACCATCCGCCGAAATCGTCAATCGTTGCGAGCTTCAAACTCGGAAAGCGGGCAATATCTTTGGGGTCTGCCGCTTCCGGCTTGATCGGCCGGTAATAGTGCTTGGCGGCGATCTTCTGACCCTCGTCCGAATAAAGGTAGTTCAGATAGGCTTCGGCAATCTTGCGGGTGCCCTTGGTATCGACATTGCCATCGACGAGCGCCACGGGGGGATCGGCGCGGATCGAGACAGTGGGCGTGACGATCTCGAATTTATCGGGGCCGAGCTCCTCCAGCGATAGATAAGCCTCGTTTTCCCAGGCAAGCAGCACGTCGCCGAGACCGCGCTGAACAAACGTTGTCGTTGCGCCGCGAGCACCCGTATCGAGCACCGGCACGTGCTTCAGCAATTGCGTGACATATTCCTGCGCCTTGGCATCATCGCCGCCGTTCGCCTGCTTGGCCCAGGACCAGGCTGCCAGGATGTTCCAGCGAGCGCCGCCCGAGGTCTTAGGATTCGGCGTGACCACCTGGACATCGTTCTTGATCAGGTCCGACCAGTCCTTGATGCCTTTCGGATTGCCTTTGCGCACCAGGAAGACAATCGTCGAAGTATAGGGAACGCTGTTGTTCGGAAATTTGGTCTTCCAGTCGGCGGGAATCTTCTTCGTCGCCTTGGCAATGGCGTCGATATCGCCTTCCAGTGCCAGCGTCACAACATCAGCGCCGAGGCCGTCGATGACCGAACGTGCCTGGGCGCCGGAGCCGCCATGCGATGTCTTGATATTGATGCTTTCGCCCGTATCCTTCTTCCACTTCGCTGCAAAGGCTGCATTGAAATCCTTATATAATTCGCGCGTCGGATCGTAGGAAACGTTGAGAAGCGTGGTTTCAGCAGCCCATGTCGGCGCTGCCGCTGTGAGCGAAAAACTGCCGATGAGAACTGCGGCGGCGAGAAGTCGCGAAAGCTTTATCGTCTGCATGGTGCCCTCCTTCGTTGTTCTTAAACTCTATCAACTTGGTCGTATAAAGTAACGAAGATTGTTCCCGCTCGGCTCGATTACCTAGAACGACATCCTATAGAATCTCCAAAAGTGAAATCGCATTCTCGTCATTTGGTCGCGGCTCACTAGCTGCACATCAGCAAAGAGAGTCGGACATGAAAACGGAATAGAGTTCGTCTGCACTTTTTGCCTGGCGCATGGCGGTCAACACGCCCTCGGTTCTGAGCCGCCTGGCAATGGCTGCAAGCACGTTCAGATATTCGCTGCGACCATTTTCCGCGAAGAGGAGGACGAAGGCAAGGTCCGTCGGCACGTCATCGATCGCCTCGAAATCGACGGGATGGCCGAAGCGGACCATCACCCCGTGCGGTCTGGTCATTCCCACGATTGCCGCATGCGGAATGGCGATGCCGTTGCCTATGCCGGTCGTTCCAAGCCTTTCCCGCGCCTCGAGCGCCCGCAGAACCGAGCCCTCATCAAGACCGAGGCAAAGAGCCGCTTTCGAAGACAATATCTGCAGGGCTCGCCACTTTGTCGGCGCGGTGAGGCCGACGAAGACGTGCTCGGGCAGGATGATGGGAGAAAGGTCCATGGTCACTCTCACGGTCTGAAATCGATGATTTTGGCATGGCTTCGCATCACCTGGCCTCTTAACAAGGCCGGCGATTGCGCAAACCATGGCTCACGGCTTCATTCCGGCTCCCGCAGGCGATAGCCAACGCCGGTCTCCGTGGTGATGTATTGCGGCTGGTCCGGAATCTGCTCGACCTTCTGCCGGAGCTGGCGGACATAGACGCGCAGATACTGCACATCCGCCGCCGGACCCCAGACCTGTTTCAACAGGAACTGATGCGTCAGCACCTTGCCGGCATGCTGTGCCAGCACCCGCAGAATGTCGTATTCCTTCGGCGACAGTTTCACGACCTTGCCGTCGACCTTGACGATACGCTTGACGAGATCGATCGACAGGCCGCCGGTCTGGAAGATTGCTTTTTCGCCCTGCTGCTGCAGGCGGTGGCGAAGCGCGACGCGGATGCGTGCCCCGAGTTCGTTGATGCCGAAAGGCTTGGTAACATAGTCGTCGGCGCCGGTTTCCAGCGCCTTGACAATGCCGGCTTCGTCGGTGCGGCTCGAGAGAATGACGACCGGCACTTGCAACCCGTCCTCGCGCCACTCCTGCAGCAGGTCATGCCCCGGCTTGTCGGGCAGGCCAAGATCGAGCACGATCAGATCGGGCTGATCTTCCTGTACGGAAAGCCGCGCCGCCGCTGCGTTCTGGGCTTCGTTGACGGCATAGCCTTGGGCGCTCAGGCCGACACGCAACAACTTGCGGATCGGTGGCTCGTCATCGACAACGAGTATCTTGACGGCGGTCGTGTTCATTTCAGTTCATCCAGCTTGGGAACATCCGTTGGTTTTGGCAGGCGAATGGTGAAGACCGCGCCTTGGCGATCCGTCCGGTTGCCTGCCGTGATCGTACCGCCCATGGCCTCTATGAAACCGCGGCAGATGGAAAGACCGAGGCCGGTACCGGCCCGCACCTGATCGCCCTTGCGCACCCGGTAGAAGATATCGAAGACGCGTTCGAGATCGGCAGGCGGAATGCCCGGACCTTCGTCCATGACGCGGAAAATGATGTTGTCGACATCGGCCCAGGCTTCCAGACGGATGGCGGACTCTTCGGGCGCATATTTGGCGGCATTATCGAGCAGATTGAACAACACCTGCTCGAACAGAACGGGGTCCACCCGCACCATCGGCAGATCGGCTGGGATCTGCACGTCGACGCGGTGGTGGGCAAGGATCTTCGCCCCGCGCCGGAGCGCGCTGCCGGCAATATCGCCGGCATAATGCAGAGCGAAATTCGGCTCCATCGCGCCGGATTCGATTTTGGTCATGTCGAGCAGATTGGCGATGAAGCGGTTCAGCCGCTCGGATTCATCGACCACGGTCGACAGAAGATCCACGCGGTCCTCATGCGGCAGAGATTCCAGATAGTCGCGTAGAGTGCCAGCCGCTCCGAGGATCGCGGCAAGCGGCGTCTTCAGATCGTGCGAAATCGAGGTCAGCAAGGCAGAGCGCAGCCGGTCGGCCTCGACCGCCAGTTTGGCACGGTCGACATCGGCGACCAGTTGCACGCGTTCGATGGCGAGCGCTGCCTGGTCGGCGAGCGCGTCAAGAAGGCGCTGCTGTTCCGGCGTCAATAGTGGACCGTCGCGGCGGTCGCTGTCGAGGCCGATGACGCCAACGGCCGTACGGCCGGTGCGCAGCGGCACATAAAGTCGTTTGGCACCCGGCAGCGTATCGGCGCCGCGGCCGGCGGCGTGATTGTGTTCCCAGGCCCAGCGCGCAGCGGCGATATCGGCATCGTCGAGCGTATCGTCCGGCGGGTAGCCGGCCTTCACGGCAATCGTACCATCCTCCGGCAGCAGCAGCACCACGCGCACCTTCAGCATCGAGGCGAGCTGGAAAGCCGTCGCCCAGAGCACGTCGTCGAGTGTGCCGGTGCCGGCAAGCTTCTTCGAGAAAAGATATAAATCCTCGGTCGTTCGTGCCCGCTGGCGTGCGGCGGCCGCCTGCCGTTGCACGGTTGCGGTCAGATTGCTGGCGACGATGGCGACGCCCAGGAAGAAAAAGAAAGCGAGCACGCTTTCCGGATCGCTGATTGTCAGCGTGTAGCGCGGCGTCAGGAAAAAGAAGTTGAAACAGAGCGCGCCGAGAAGGCAGGAATAAAGCGCCGGTCGCAAGCCTTGCGTGACCGCCGAAGCCAGCACTGCCATCAAGAACACCAGCGCCAGATTGCGAACGTCTAGCACCTGGTCGAGGATGACGCAGAAACCAAGGGCGACGGCGACATAGAGCGTCGCCAGGACATAGCCGCGCAACTGGAACGGGGCAGGCGAGGGCGCCGACCTGACGCCGCGGCTTGCCGCCGAACCTTCCGCGTCGCTACCGGAAATGACATGAACGCTGATGTCGCCGGCCTTGCGGATCAATTCGTAGGAGACCGAACGCTTGGACCAATCCCGCCAGGAGCCGATCTTCGGCGAGCCGATGACGATGTGGGTGACATTGTTGCTGGCCGAATGGCGAAGCAACTCTTCGGCAACTTCGCGGCCGGGAATTGTGATTGCTTCGCCGCCGAGTTGCTCGGCAAGCCGGAGCGTCGCGGCAATGGTGTCCCGCTGCGCTTCCGTCAGACTGATCGACCGGCTGGTCTCGACATAAACGGCAGCCCATGGCGCGCGCAGGCGCGAGGCCATGCGGGCGGCATAACGCACCAGAGAGGTGGAGCGCGGATGATGGTCGATCGAGACGAGCACGCGCTCGCCGGCCGCCCATGGGCCGGGGATCGCATGCGCCTGCATATGGGTCAGAAGCTGGTCGTCGACCCGTTGCGCCGTGCGCCTCAACGCCAGCTCGCGTAGCGCCGTCAGATTGCCGGGGGTAAAATAATTGGTCAGCGCCCGTTCGGCCGTTTTCGGCATGTAGACCTTGCCATCATGCAGGCGCTTGATCAGATCGTCGGGCGTGAGGTCGATGATTTCCACATCGTCGGCCATGTCGATGATCGAGTCCGGCACGGTTTCGCGCACCCGCACGCGAGTGATCTGCGAGACCACGTCGTTCAGACTTTCGACATGCTGGATATTCAACGTCGTATAGACGTCGATGCCGCGATCCAGCAGCTCCTTGACGTCCAGATATCGCTTCGGATGGCGGCTGCCCTGCGCGTTGGTGTGGGCGAGTTCGTCGACGAGCACGAGGCCGGGCCGGCGCTTGAGGATGGCATCAAGGTCCATCTCATCGAGCGGGCGGCCTTTGTAGTCGATATTGACGCGCGGGATGATCTCGAAGCCTTCGAGCAGGGCCTGCGTCTCCAGCCGGCCATGGGTCTCGACCACGCCGACGACGACATCGACGCCGTCGGCAATCTTGGCCTTGCCGGAGATCAGCATTTCATAGGTCTTGCCGACACCGGGCGCAGCGCCGAGAAAGATCTTCAGGCGGCCGCGCGTTTCCTGCCGAGCCTTCTCCAGAAGCGCGTCGGGCGAGGGCCTGCTCAGCGTGTCGCGGCTATCGTCTGGCATTGATTATTGCTCTTTCCTGACGGCTGAGGTTGAGGCGGCCAGCGCCGTCTCAACCCCTTGGTCTTACTGAGTCATAGAAGCATCCAGCGCCTGGTTCAATGCCAGGACGTTGATGACAGGCTCGCCGAGAACGCCGAGTTCGCGCGGCTCGACGGCGGCATCGACGATCGTGCGGACCTTGGCCTCATCCATGCCCCGCGCCTTGGCGACGCGCGGGACTTGGAAATAGGCATCCTCAGGCGAAATATCCGGATCGAGGCCGCTGCCTGATGTGGTGACCAGATCAATCGGAACCGGCATGTTCGGGTTTTCCGCCTGCAACCTTGCGACATCGCCCTTAATGCGGTCGAGCATTTTCTGGCTGGTCGGACCGAGGTTGGAGCCGCCGGAAGACGACGCATCATAACCGTTCGTGCCAGCGGCCGACGGACGGTCATGGAAGTAGCGGTCAGAGGTGAAATTCTGGCCGATGAGCGTCGAGCCAATCACCTTGCCGTCCTTCTCCACGAGGCTGCCATTCGCCTGGTGCGGGAAGAGCGCTTGGGCAGCGCCAGTCATGGCGATTGGGTAGAGAAGGCCGGTGACGGCGGTGGTGACGACGATCATGACGATGGCCGGTCTGATTTGTTTGAGCATGACAGGATCTCCTTAGGCGAGGCCCATGGCGGTAACCGCCATGTCGATGGCCTTGATGCCGATGAAGGGCACGATGATGCCCCCGACGCCGTAGATCAAAAGGTTGCGGCTAAGCAGGGCACCCGCGCCGATCGGGCGATAGCGAACACCCTTCAATGACAGCGGGATCAGGGCGATGATGATCAGCGCGTTGAAGATGATCGCCGACAGGATGGCGCTTTGCGGCGTTGCCAGCCTCATGACATTCAGCATCTTCAGTTGCGGATAGAAGGCAATGAACATCGCTGGGATGATGGCGAAGTATTTGGCGATGTCATTGGCGATCGAGAAGGTGGTCAGAGCGCCGCGGGTCATCAGCAACTGCTTGCCGATCTCCACGATTTCGATGAGCTTCGTCGGGTCGCTGTCGAGGTCGACCATATTGCCGGCCTCGCGGGCGGCGACCGTGCCCGTGTTCATGGCGACGCCAACGTCGGCCTGGGCAAGCGCCGGGGCATCGTTGGTGCCGTCGCCGCACATGGCGACCAGCTTGCCCTTTGACTGCTCCTCGCGCATCAGCGCCAGCTTCATTTCCGGCGTTGCCTGGGCGAGGAAATCGTCCACGCCGGCTTCAGCGGCAATGGCCGCCGCCGTCAGCGGATTATCGCCGGTGATCATGACTGTGCGGATGCCCATGCGGCGCAATTCCGCAAAGCGTTCGCGGATGCCACCCTTGACGATGTCCTTGAGTTGGATGACGCCGAGCAGACGACCGTCGCGGGCGACCGCAAGCGGCGTGCCGCCGGCTTTGGAGATTTCGTCCGATATCGCCTGCAGATCGCGGATCGTCTCGCTGCTGGTGCGCGACATCACGGTCGCACCGGCGTCGGAGGCGGGAGCCGCGCTGCCGTTGACGTAGGCAAGAACCGCGTCGACTGCACCCTTGCGGATCGAGGAACCCTCGATATCGACGCCGCTCATGCGGGTTTGGGCGGTAAAGGGCACGAAAGCAGCCTTCAAACTGCTCATATCGCGGCCTCGGATCGCATATTTCTCCTTGGCAAGCACGACGATTGAGCGGCCCTCGGGCGTCTCGTCCGCGAGCGAAGCGAGCTGGGCGGCATCCGCAAGATCCTGTTCCGTCACGCCCTTGACCGGGCGGAAAGAGGTGGCCTGACGATTGCCGAGGGTGATCGTGCCAGTCTTGTCGAGCAGCAGCGTATCGACGTCGCCCGCGGCTTCGACCGCACGGCCGGACATGGCGAGCACGTTGAAGCGTACCAGACGGTCCATGCCGGCAATGCCGATTGCCGACAGCAACGCGCCAATCGTGGTCGGGATCAACGTCACGAACAGGGCGACGAGAACGACGGTGGGGATCGAGCCGCCGGCATAGGCCGCAAAGCTCGGGATTGTCACCGTCGCCAGCACGAAAATCAGCGTCATGCCGGCAAGCAATATGTTGAGCGCGATCTCGTTCGGCGTCTTCTGCCGTTCAGCGCCTTCGACGAGCGCGATCATGCGATCGATGAAGGTTGAGCCGGCGGCCGCCGTAATGCGGACACGGATCTCGTCCGACAGCACCTGGGTGCCGCCGGTGACGGCCGAACGGTCGCCGCCGGATTCGCGGATGACAGGGGCCGATTCCCCGGTGATTGCCGCTTCGTTGACCGAAGCGACGCCCTCGATCACTTCGCCATCGGAAGGAATGATATCGCCGGCTTCGACCAGCACGATATCGCCGACCTTCAGGCTGGTGCCAGGCACCATCTTGTAATCGGTGCGGCTGTTGCCGCTCAGAAGCTTGGCTTGGGTTTCGGTGCGCGACTTGCGCAGCGACTCTGCCTGCGCCTTGCCGCGGCCCTCGGCGACGGCTTCGGCGAAATTGGCAAACAGCACGGTGAACCAGAGCCAGATGTTGATCTGGAGGGAAAAACCGAGATTGCCGCCGCCAGTCAAAAGATCGCGCAGGAAGAGGACGGTGGTGAGCATCGATACGACGGCCACGACGAACATGACGGGGTTCTTGGCAAGGGTCCGCGGGTTCAACTTCTTGAAAGCGGCGCCCACGGCCGGAACGAGGATGCGAGAATCCAAAATACTCGCGGATTTTAACTGGCTCATAAGAGACTCCAGCGTGAAGAGGGAATGGCGGATCGGGATCGCCCGATCAGCCCAGCAGAAATCTGAAGACGGCTAGGCCGAGGAACAGCGTGATCATCGCAACCAGGATGGCGTCGGAAGCGCAGGCCATTCGGGCCGGGCCACGCCCCTTATCGAAGGAGTGTGGATCGATGAGCTTTCGAAGCCTGATGAGTTTGGGCTGCGACATCACAGTCGTTCCTCAAAAAGCCTGGCCGGTGATCATCGCCAAGTGTTCGACGATCGGACCGAGGGCGAGCGCCGGGAAGAAAGTCAGCCCGCCGACAATCAGGATCGTGCCGACCAGCAGACCAACGAACAGCGGCCCGTCCGTCGGGAAGGTGCCGGCCGAGGCCGGGACCGTCTTCTTGGCGATCAGCGAGCCGGCAATGGCGAGCGCGGGAACGATGACCAGGAAGCGGCCGATCAGCATGACGATGCCGAGCGTGATGTTGTACCAGGGCGTATTGCCGGAAAGACCGCCGAAGGCAGAGCCGTTATTGGCCGCCGCCGAGCTATAGGCATAGAGGATTTCCGAAAAGCCATGCGGACCGGGATTGCCGATGGAAGCGACGGCGGCCGGCAGCACGGAGGCGATGGCGGTGAAGATCAGCATGCCGGCGGGCAGGCAAAGTACCGCGAGCATCGCCATCTTCACTTCCTTGGCCTCGATCTTCTTGCCGAGATATTCCGGCGTACGTCCGACCATCAGGCCGGCTACAAAGATGGCGATGATGACGAACATCAGAATGCCGTAGAAACCGGCGCCGACGCCGCCGACGATGACTTCGCCGAGCTGCAGGTTGATCAACGGGATCATGCCGCCGATCGCCGTGAAGCTGCCGTGCATGGCATTGACGGCGCCGCAGGACGCCGCCGTGGTGATGACCGCGAAGAGCGACGACAACGTAATGCCGAAGCGGACTTCCTTCCCTTCCATATTGCCGCCCTGGACGCCGAGCGCATGCACTAGCGGATTGCCGGCAGCTTCAGCCCAATAGGTGACGATGACGCCGGCGATGAACAGCACGCCCATCGCGCCGAGGATCGCCCAACCTTGGCGCTGGTTCCCGACCATGCGTCCGAAGACGTTGGTGAGCGCCGCGCCGATCGCAAAGATCGCCAGCATCTGGATGAGATTGGAGATCGCATCCGGGTTTTCGAACGGGTGCGCGGAGTTGGCGTTGAAGAAGCCGCCGCCGTTGGTGCCGAGCATCTTGATGGCAAGCTGCGAAGCGACCGGGCCGACCGCGATCGCCTGCTGCGCGCCTTCGAGCGTCGTGGCATTGACATAGGGTCCAAGCGTCTGCGGCACGCCGAGATAGACGAAGACCAGCGTCATGACGATGCAGGCGGGAAGCAGGACATAGAGCGTCGCACGGGTCAGATCGACCCAGAAATTGCCGATCGCCTTGCCGGAGGCGCGCGAAAAGGCGCGGATGAGCGCTATGGCGATTGCAATGCCGGTTGCGGCGGAGACGAAGTTTTGGACGGTGAAGCCAGCCATCTGCACGAGATAGGACATCGAGCTTTCGCCACCGTAGTTCTGCCAGTTCGTATTGGTGACGAAGCTGGTAGCGTTGTTGAACGACAACTCCGGGCCGATCGAGGCCATGCCGGCGGGATTATAGGGCAGGCTCGCTTGAAGCCGCTGCAGGACATACAATACGAAAAAGCCGGCGAGGCTGAACAGCAGCATGGATATCGAATAGGTTGTCCAGTGCTGCTCCTCGCGCTCATCCGTTCCCGCAATGCGATAAAGGCCTCGTTCCAAGGGACCGAGGACGTAAGAGAGGATTGTGCGCTCGCCCGTGAAGACACGCGTCATGTAACCGCCAAGCGGTTTGACGAGCAGAAGGAGGATCCCGATATAAATCAGGATCTGAAGCCATCCATTGAAGGTCATGGGGTAACTTTCCCTACCCGGCGCTATGGAATTAGAAGCGCTCAGGGCGAATGAGGGCGTAGATCAGGTAAGCGGTGAGAAAGAGGGTCACGCCGCCGCCGAGAATGTAATCCACGAGCATTGGTGGCTCTCCGACTAAAGGCTATCGCAGGCTTTGGTGTAAGCGATGCACAGGATGAAAAATAAAACACCGATCCCGATAAGAAGAATGTCCATCATCGATCGTTGATCCCTAGTTGTTCTTATTGAGTGCCGAAATAAACTGACGACTCCTTCGAAGAAGGCATCGTCGTTTCTTCCTGGCGGGGAGATAATCTTGCCGATATCTCGCCCATCAATATGTGGCCGAACAGCATTAAGGTTCGAGACGGCGGGAGAGGGAAAGATATAAAAATCTTATAAATGCCGAGCGGGCCGGTATGTGCCGCTTTCCGTATAGGGGAGGGCATCCGGAATGGCCGCAAGCCTGACACAGAGACCCGGCGGACAAGGGCTTACGCTAGAGGGAAAGCCGGCCGCAACGGCAGCATGTGGGTTGCACCGAAGGCCGGGCTCAGGCTGATTTTGAGAACCTGCGCAACGATCAGGTGTAAAGCAAGTCAGCGACGTCAGACACTTTGGCGACGACCGGCGCCGCAGCATTCCTTGAACTTTTTGCCTGAACCGCAGGGACATGGATCACCGCTGCGGCGTTGCAATCGACCGACCAAAGGCAGCAGGACAACCGAAGGCAACAGTCTCGCTGTAACGGCGATCAGCTTGGCCGAGATGCCCGGCACGACGAGACGGAGTCCGGATTTGAACCCGCGCCAGGCCCGTTCGGCCACATAAGCCGAATCCAGCTTGGGCAGGATCTTGAACAGCGTCGCCCGGTCGGCGCCGGATTTTTCGAGGAATTCGGTAGACACCGGCCCTGGAGCGACACATGTGACGGTCACCCCGGTGGCGCGCAGCTCCTGATGAAGCGCTTCCGAAAAGGAGCGCACGAAGCTTTTGCTAGCATAATAGAGCGCCATATTCGGCCCCGGCAGGAACCCGGCTATGGAGCCGAAATTGATCACGCCGCCGCGCCGCCGCGCGGCCATTTCCGGCAAAAAGTGAAGGGTCAGATCGGTGAGGGCGCGTATGTTGAGATCAACGATCCCAAGCTGATCCTCGATAGAAAGGATCGTCGCCGCGCCGCGCAAACCATATCCTGCACTGTTGATGAGAACATCGCAGACCAAACCGTTTGCGGACAAGAAATCATGCAGACGCATTGATGCGTCTGAAGCAACGATATCCAATTCCAGTGTGTAAGCCTCACCACCGGCCTCTCGCACGTCCGCTGCGGCGGCCGCCAGATCTTCCGATGACCGGGCAACAAGCACGACGACAGCCTGGTCACGGGCAACAACTTTGGCCATTGCCCTCCCGATGCCACGCGACGCACCGACAATGACGACCGCAAAACGAGCCCCTTCCTGAAGGCTCATCTCGCGGTTCCCAAGGCGGCTGCGCTGGGCACGACTTGACTCTGAGCAAGGCATTTCACTTCCAAGGCGACGTCGTTGTTCAATATCTCTTCGAACCGCTCCAAGGCTCGCGCCACATTGGCCCCATCCATCACTCTGTGGTCGTAATGGATGCGCACGGTAACCGTTCCGCTCTTGCTGATCGTGCCGTAGTTCAACAGCGTCGTCAGCGGCGTAAGCGGATTGAGAGACTCTGCTCCGAGGCCCGAATAGACCGACAGTTGAAAAGTGCCAAAAAAGCGCGGCCGTTGTCTGCCGATGTTCAACCCGAGCCACATCATCAGCCATCTAAGGGGGGCCGGCAGACGTGCGAACTTCAGCATCCGCCGGAACTCCTTTACCTCGAGAACCGGGCGCGACCGAGCCGCCATGGTGAGCGCCTCGAGCTCGACGATGGATCTCTTCTCGGGGCGCTTTATGAGGCTGAGCAGGACGACCCTCTCACCCTCATGTTCGCGCTCGTGGGCAATCGAGGCCACGCTTTCCGGGTATTCGTATAGCTGCGCTCTAGGCAATTTGACGTAGGCGCGCCGCAGCTCTGGAATCTCGCTCGCGAGAAGCGCGTATCCCTTGAGGAAAAGGACGGTCCAGGACGGCCTGATTGCCTGCGTCTGCATCGCTCTGGCGTCCAGCAGCGGACCAAGATTCATCTGCCGTTGCACCGTAACCCGCGGCACGCCGATCGAGAATCTCATCAAATCTCCGACAAGGCGTCGTGATGCCGATAACTTGACGGTTCGCCCTCGCATGGTGCCACCTCAATAGAGATAAGGAATAATTCGCTTCGTGCGATCCATATAGGCGCGGTACTCGGGGCCGAAATATTCCAACATCATATGCTCTTCCTTGTCTACCCGCAGGAAATAAAGGATTGCAAAGCCCAACAAACCTGCCAGCCCCACCACCCAGTTCGATAGCAAAAAGGCCTGTCCAAGCCCCATGAGCAGGAAAGACGTGTACATTGGATGGCGGATGAGGGCGTATGGGCCGCTACAAACCAACTGGTGCTTTTCGCGAATCTCCAGCGTTATCGACCAGTTCTTGCCGAGTTCCTTATGGGTCCTGCGGAAAACCCACATTGCTGCCAAGAACAAAATCGTCCCGACACCCACAGCCCATGCATGGGCAGGATAATCGGCCACCCGCGGAATGCCCGTTGCGACGTAGATTCCGGGCACGACCGCGAGCCCTATAAGAGCCGCGGCAAGCCCGAAGGTCTCCATGTGTGAGCGTTGATCGCGGACAACCCGCAAGCGCTTGGCGCGACGCGCGAAAGGATATCGAATAACGTACCAGGCGACGACCCCGAGCACCCAGATGAATTCGCCGGCCCCAGATGGCGATATGATCAAGTTGTTCACCAAAGCCTTTCTACGATTCGCGACGCGAGCGGGTGGCACAACCGCGCTCGCTCTTCAGTTTCATCGACAATGTATCGGAAGAATCGAATAGTACCAGAGTAGCGCGCCAACTCTGCGCGACAACGCCTCAAGCCGTATTCATCTCTCGGAGTTGCGTAATGAACTGTTGCGGCCTCAGCCAGATACCGGGGGTCTTGTATCCCATGTGACGTGCGATGTTCCCCACCCAGGCATTGCAATTGTCGACCGTTGCTTGCCACAGATGGGAAGTGGCCTGCTGCTTGCGTATGAAGGCAACGACATCAGCGTATTCGGCATCGCTAAGCATGACCCGCCAGCTAGCCGACCTATACTGTTCTTCGAGATCACCATCGGTCGCTCCGGTCGTGGCCGGCACTGGCACGAAATGGCCCAAGACATAAGGCCCAGGGTCCGGCGAGGCCGGCGCGAGACCTGCAACTTCAGGATCGATCATCCTTCCATTCTCGTCGGCGCGGCCAAAAACCACGTAGGTATGGCCGTAGGTGAGCGCATAGCGCGAACGAAATTCGATAAAGTGCCCGGCTTTGTTTTGAGCGGAGGTTGTTGCGGGACCGTGGCGGTTGGAAGTGTATCGGGGCTGGGGACTTTTGTCTTCCGTCTGGCACGATGCTGTCGTCAACGCCAGCAGGACTGCAAGCGAAAGGCCACCCATTCCACGCATCATCGGCATGCTCCATTAGACAGCCCTAATAAGCGCGGGGCTGGAAGTTAGCGATCAACTCTTCGCCATGGAAATTGCAAACAGGATCATTTGGTGGGTTATGGAGGGGAGGTCTAGTGCGGCCCCCCCTCTCATTTAAGGCTAACCTTACTTGTAGACTGCCGCTGCTGCGGGCGGCGGTGCCTTACCCTTTCCTTTGCCAATGTCCGCGCAAGCGCTGAGATTGGCAACGGCTAAAACAGAGATGATTACGATAAGAATTCTGCTCATCAAAGAAGTCCTCTCTCCTCAGGATTGCATTACTTGTGGTAGGCAACGAATCAAATAGTAGTCATAACTAACATATAGGCCTAGTGCAGAAAGAACACACTGTGGCGGATTATCTGTTCGTTTTCTAACATGCTTAACTTTCCCTTGGTCAAACTGCTGTGTTGGATGAATGAACACTCGTTCAGATGACCACCACCCGCGTACCCACAGGGGCACGGCTATAGAGGTCGACAATATTTGAATTTGTCAGACGGATGCATCCGTTCGACACCGCATGACCTATCGACCAGGGAGCGTTTGTACCATGCAGCCGGAACATGGTGTCATGTCCGTCCTGGTAGAGGTAAAGCGCGGCGGCGCCTAGCGGATTGAGCGGGCCGCCCGGCACACCGTCCGCATATTGCATCAGACGCGGCTTACGTAGCATCATGTCATCGGTGGGTTTCCACGACGGCCACTCCGCCTTACGTCCGATGGTGGCTTCCCCTTTGAAGCTCAACCCCTCTTCGCCCACGGCGACGCCGTAGCGCGTGGCCCGGCCACCTTGCTCGACGAAATAGAGATAGCGCTCCGACGTATTGACGACGATCGTTCCCGGCGGCTCGCTTCCATCATAGGCCACCTCTTGCCGCCGAAGGTTAGGATTGGCGTCCGGATCTCTCCCGAAGACGTTGTATCCAAGCGGCGGCCCATCCTCCGATCCCGATACGCATCCAGAAATCATTAAACTCAAACTCCCGAGCACCAGCCCCCGGCGCGTAACGCGGCTTTCGTCCATTTCCACCTGCCCAGTAATAGAGTAGCCCTGCGCTCGTCTTTAACATCGCCGCGCTTCCAAGGCCATCACACATTAGCTGATTCTGATTGAGTTCGAGAACATCCAAAACCGAAAGCTGTCTGTTAAAGCTGCGTCTGTTATTGTGTAGGCGGCCTTGGCCTCATGTGAGGCTCTGCCGGCTGTCGGGACCGGGAAAAATCAGAGGCGCCCCGCCAGAGCAAATGCGCGGTTGTGTATCGCCGATGAAACCACTTGCATCAACTATCGGCCTCTGCTCGATTAGCACGAACTGAAAAAGGGGGGATAGTTATGAAGCTTGGCCTCGACGAAAAAGTCGCGGTTGTAACAGGGGCGGGCTCCGGGATTGGCGCAGCAGTTTCCCTTCAACTCGCCAGCGAAGGAGCTAGGGTCATTGTTGCCGATCTTGACGCTAATGGAGCGCTTCGCGTTGCCGACGAGATCTGCGGGCAGGGAGGCAAGGCTTGTGCCTTTACAGTCGATGTTTCCGATGCAGAGGCCGTAAAGGGGTTGGTCGATTTCGCCGTCCAAACCTATGGTGGCCTGCATTTGGCGGTGAATAACGCGGGGCTCGACGGTGTGCGAAAGGCAACCGCGGACTACCCGCTCGACCAGTGGCGCAAGTTGATGAGTGTCAATCTGGACGGCGCCTTTTATTGCATGAAATATGAGATCGCCGCCATGTTGCAGGGGGGCGGCGGCGCTATCGTCAATATATCTTCGATTCTCGGTTCGGTTGGATTGCCGCTCACATCGGCGTATACCGCAGCCAAGCATGGCGTTGTCGGGCTGACGAAGGCTGCCGCAATCGAATATGCGAGAATGGGCATCCGTATAAACGCCGTCGGTCCGGGTTGGATTCAAACGCCGCTTTTGTCGGAGCATTCGGAAGCCACGAGCAGCCGACGTATGGAGGCACTCCAGCCCATGGGCAGACGCGGAAACCCTGAGGAAGTGGCTGCCCTCGTATGTTTCCTTTTGTCGGAACAAGCGAGCTTCATCACGGGGAGCTACCATCTGGTAGACGGAGCTTATACTGCCCATTGAAAAACACAGTCGCGCATCAGGCTAAAGCTTCATAAGGGTGGAATCGACCGGATTTACCGTCATCTCCATTGACGACGAGATAGTCGCGGACGGTTCCAAATCCTTGAGCCCTGTTGGTGCTAGATCAAGTGCGAAGCGCCGAGCGCCCATTGGTAAGGTCATTTATGAGTTGTGCAACGGCTTGGACGGCCTCTTGAGGCAACTGGATAGTCGCATCGCAACCGTCGTCGGTGAAATGTTGTTCGACGATGCGAACCTGATCGAGCGAATCGAGGCGTGCCTTCACGAGAGCCAAATCGGCAAACAGAATTTTCGCTTGTCCGGAGATTATTGGCGTGAAGGCAGTCAGCGTCGCCGCTTTTAAACAAGCTGCGGCGGTACCGCCGTAGGCTCGCACGAGACCTCCCGTCCCGAGCAGCACGCCGCCGAACCATCGGGAAACCACCAGAAGCACACAATCGACGGACTGCCCGTCGATTGCCGCCAATATCGGCTTTCCGGCCGTACCGCTCGGCTCACCATCGTCCGAGAAACGGTAGGCTTGTCCGATGCGCCATGCCCAGCAATTGTGATTGGCTCCTGTCGCCGTGGCGATGGTTTGAAGAGCAAGCTTCGCTATCTCCTCGCAGTCGACAGGGATTGCGACTGCGCGAAACGTGCTCTTCTTGATGATCTGTTCGAAACTGCACTGTTCTTCAAGGCGAAACATCTTGATCCTGAGCGGTGGGGTGCGGCACGCGCCACTATCTGAGAGGATCCACCGCTACCCTCAACGCCGACTGACCTTTGCGATATGCCCCCAACGCGGCAGCCCCCACATTGGCAACGAAGACTTCACCACCGTTCATGATCGACGCCATGACCGGTTTGCGCGGCTCAACGATGACTTCGGCAGTATCGTACTCATCGGAGGGCTCCGTGTACGAAACTTGGCTGGAAGATGCTACTAGCGGATCACGGCTTTCGCATCCTGGTAGGCATGATTCAAAAGTGGGCGTTGCAGTGTGCCGTTTCGAAGTTGCTTTCGTCGCAACCTCGGAAGACGTCCTGATAATGGTGGGGATCGGAAGGTTTGTCGGCGTCGAAGCGGCCTCCGTCATCGAGATGTCCGATTGCATCTGCCGCGGACCTGAAGCCAGGAGATCGTCCTTCGCAGGTCGGATGTTTCCGATGTCGGCCGCCACGACGATTGGCACCTGCGGCAAGGGGCGGGACGCCTCTATGTCTCCTGCGCCAATCCACCAGGATGCACCCAATCCTGCGCCGGCGACTGCCAGATATAGAAGCTTGCTCTGGATGAACCTCGAAATCTCTGCAGTCATCTCGGACTCTTTCTCACCGTTGAAATCGGTCTGAGAAGAACTCCAAATCACGGCGCAATTTTCGCTCAACGATGACGGGAAAGCGGCCGTTTGTTCAAAAATATTTCGGATGTATGTTTTTGCTGGATGCGCAGGATCGTAGCGGGGTCGATTGACATCACGTCCTTGACCGCAATGGCGGTCTTAGGCCAACGATTTACGCACTGCTTGGCGTCGATCAAAGTGAAATGCTTGTGCCACAGAGGCGTGCATCGCTCGTCGGCACCGCAAGCGGGACGAAACGGATCCTGACGGCATCTGCGAGCTCTTCAAGAACTTCGATCGCTGCAGCTTCGTGCTTCACCTTCCCAATACGCTCCGGGATATCGCTCGTCACGTGACCGGATTGGGAGTACTCTCCGACACACCAAATTGACTGGTTAGGCTTCCGTCAACCCGTCGATCCAGGGTACGATTGACACATCTGCTCGTGAGGAGTGCAATGGCGATTGACCATGCAGAACGGCGTCTGGTCGCCGTTCTTGCAATAGATATCGTCGGCTATTCCCGACTTGTCGAGGCGGACGAAGCCAACACCCTCGCCGCGATACGAACTCTGCGCCACCAGGTTATTGATCCGCTGATAACCGAGTACCACGGACGCATTGTCAAATCGATGGGTGATGGCGCGATCATCGAATTCAGTTCTGTTGTCGATGCGGTTTCCTGTGCTGCCACCGCCCAATGCAGTTTGCTTAGGCGACAGGCGGAGATTCCACCTGAAAATCGCATCTTCTATAGAATGGGCGCGCTTGCCGAGCATCGGCGCATACTGCGGTGCGACCCCAACGGAATGGTCGCCCTTCTTCGGAATAGCCGTGTCATCGATCACCAGAAAAGCATCTGAAGCCCCGACAATCCTGTCGGCCCGCACCGCCAGTTCCGCCTCAAGAGGACCGGCATCCCAAATCCCATCCGTTGATCGTCGCGCGGCAGCGTGAAGTCGATCTTGGTTGAAACTCCGTCCAATCGGATATCGACCACAGCACTATCCGTTAGATTTACAATTGAACGCATCTCATTTGCAAAGTCGTCGAAGTACCGAACTGTCGGTGGAAGCGTTGGTAATACAGCCGAAAGACGCGCGGTCTCCTCCTGGAGCGGAGGCTCCAGTTTGAATGCTTTTTCGCTCATTGATAATTGTTCTCCGGGATGGTGCGACGCAGTGCATCCACAAAAGTGTCAAATTTCTCGTCCCAGACCTCGGCAAGGCTGGTCTCAAAATAGGCCTTTGCATAGAGGCGCGGCATGTTGGACGACTTCGACCAGCCAAAGAAGACACGCAGCTTCTCCTGCGCCTTATCTACGTCCATGCCCGCATCCTGGTAACGGCGCATCCTGATTACCGCCGACGTATGCCGCAAATCGTGGCAGGAAACGTTAGTAAGACCTTGTTTTTCTAAAGATTGTTTCGCCGATTCGGACAGGGCTTCCGTCGCCACATCAAACATTTTTCCGAAGGATCGCAAAGCCAATGGTTTGGCTTTCTGGGAGATCAAGAGGTGCGGATAGTTCGCTCGGCCCCGGAAGTTTCGACTGTAATATTGGGTCAACTCCACAATTTCAGACGAGAGCGGCAGTTGCCGACGCGATGCTTCCGTTTTCAGGCTGGGTTGCTCATAGCGAGGATCGCCGTCGTTCGTCTCCTCGACATCCAACCAATGGACATCTTTTCCGATCTCTGGGTCGAAATCCTCTTTGAATGATGCCACACGGAGCAGCGCCGCTTCGCCACGTCGCAAACCGAGCCGCAACAACAGCATGAAGATCAGGAGGTTTCGCCAGCGCAGTGTCTCCGTCTTGAACGGGTTTCGGGGTGAGTCTGGTCGGAAGATTTCATAGAGGTCTTCGACAACCCGTGGCGGTAATGCGCGGATTGGTCTGTCCTGAGCTTCAGGGTTCGGTGCAAGTTGCCGATACAACGTATCGAGCCGAAGCAGCTTTGCCTCCATTTCCGAGGCTCTTACGCCGGATGCGTTGCCGGAATACCGGAGCATGTCCGTTACAAAGCTGATAGTTGATATCCACGTGGAGGACTTATCGATCTGGCTGATGGCGGCTTCATTTCGGAGCTGGGCCAGGAATCCGACCAGGCAATCCTCAATGGTGTCGGCATCAGCATCTGCGATCAACTGGTCGAGACAATCTTTGCCATGCTGACGCTGGACCGCGTCGTAGAACCGGCAAATGACCGGTGAGTTCCATAAGATAGATTATCAACTTTTCAGTTGTAGCCGGGGTGGGTTCAAGGATGAAGTGCGACTTGCGAATGATACCAATGGGTTATCACTCGCAAGAAAGACGTAATGAGACGCACCTACTCCCAGATTGGATTGGACGAACGCCGTAAGATTGCTCGCTGGAGAACGGCTGGCCTCAGCATCGAGGTCATCGCCGAGAAGCTCGGACGACATCGTTCGACGATCTTTCGCGAAGTCAGACGCAATATGTTCATCGACAAGCAGATACCTGATCTCAGCGGCTACTATTGCGTGACGGCGCATGAGATGGCTTGCGAACGTCGTGCGAAGCTGCGGAAGCTTGCGCGCTTCTCTCATGTCCGGCAATCGGTGATCGACCGGATTGTACACGGCTGGTCACCACAGCAGATCGCCGGTCGAATGCGCCTGGAACGCCATCCGATCTCCGTGAGCCACGAGACGATCTATAAGTTCGCGTATTCGGCCGACGGCCATGCCATCAAACTGTGGCGACATTTGCCGGAACATCGTGCCAAACGCCGGCCGAGACATGCCAGACGCAAGCATGATCAACGGTTTAGTCCGGACTTGAACATCTTGCGCCGCCCAGACGTCGTCGCCGATCGCAAGCAGTTCGGCCATTGGGAATGCGACCTCATCCAGTTCCGCAAGAAGTTCGGCAAGGCCAACGTGACTTCGCTTGTCGAGCGGGTCAGCCGCTTCGCAATCTTCCTGCGCAACAACGACCGTCAGTCCCGGCCCGTCATGGACGGTCTCGTGCAAGCACTGCAGGCACTGCCCCACCTCGCCCGTCGTTCAATCACCTTCGACCGTGGTACGGAGTTCACGGACTGGCCCTATCTTCAGGCGAGTATAGGCACGCAAACGTGGTTCTGTGATCGACAATCACCCTGGCAGAAAGGCACGGTCGAAAACACCAACGGCCGAGTACGGAAATGGCTTTCGAGAGAGGTCGACCCATTGTCGGTCACAGATGCCGATCTGATCGAGATCTGCAATCGGCTCAATGCGACACCGCGCAAATGTCTTGGCTATCGAACGCCCGCCGAAGTTTTCCGCAAGAAACTGCTCGCTCAGATGAGACATGACGGTTAGCTTAGGCAGCCCCGCAAGTCGCGGTTCAGCATGAACTCACACCGCAAAGTTGAAGTGTCCTGTTTCTGCAAAGTAGATGTCAAACTCTCCCCTCCGCGTGCGGCTTTCGAGACTATATCGGTTCCTACTTTTCAATGCGCCAAGACCCATCCCAATCATCGGATGGCGGGTTTGTCTTCAGGCTTTCGATGCGAGCCAGCAGAGCCGAGGATGGTCCGTCGTCCGGTATGACTTCCAGCGACGCCTTGAGTGCGCGAAGCGCATCGTCCCATCGACGTTCGTGATATGCTGCAAGCCCTTCCCGATAGAAGTCCCGTGATGCCAGCCGCTCCGGCGTCAGTTCACCATTGCGTCCAAGCACTTCAAAAACGACCTCGGGACGGGTTTGGCCCGCGACTATGATCCGGTCGATTTCCCGAAACTCGAGTGCGCTGCCCGCCGCAGCGATTGTTTTTTCGCTGACAAGATTGCGGGTGCCGTAAACCTTGTTTGCGCCCTCCAAGCGCGAGGCGAGATTTACCACATCGCCCATCACTGTATAACTCATCATAATGTCGGAGCCGATACTTCCGACCAATGCCTCACCCGTCGCGACGCCTATCCGCAAATCGCATTTCTCCATCGGCGTGCCGCGGACGCCCAGCAAGTCGGGGATTTCCCGACGCAGCGTCTCAATGCGCTCAATCATTTCCAGCGCACCCAGACATGCAAATCGCGCGTGATCGGCCTCGTCGACGAACGGAGGCCCCCAATAGGCCATGATGCCGTCGCCAACATATTTGTCGATGATTCCGCGGTTGGTTCGAATAGGCTCGGACATGAGTGAAAAATAGCGATTCATGATCCGGACCAGACCTTGCGGTACCAAGCCTTCGCTCAGGCTCGTAAATCCCCTCAGATCGCAGAACATCACCGTCATCAACCGGCGCTGGCCTTCGGCTGCGGTTAGATTTGGCCGATCGATAAGACCTTCCACGACACGAGGATCAATATATTTGCCAAAAGTTTCCCTGACGCGCTGGTTGTCGCGCAACTGCACGACCATCCGGTTGAAGGCGGCCGCTAGTTCTCCAATTTCGTCTCGCGTGGTTACATCGATGGATTGATCGAGATGGCCGGCTTCGACGGCCCGTGTTCCCTCCAGCAGTCGCTTGAGTGAGCGAACGATGCCACCGCTTACAAGATTGGCGAAAATTAACCCGAGGACCGCGGCGAGCAGCGTCGCGATCGCAGAGATCAGGACCGCTCGAGACTGCTCTTTCCTAATCGTCGCGATGGCGCCATGGCTCACCTCCAGCATCTCCTTACGCAGGCCATCGATCCTTTGATCGAGTTCGTCACGTAGTGCGTCGACGCGCGGGAGGCGCTCTCTCACGCCGCCAAAGTCCCGCGCATCAAGGAGTGAAAGCAGTTCCGCCGTCTCCTGCTTCAGAAGGCTGCGACCGTCACTCATCAGGCTCTGGATGCGGCTCTCGATGCGTGCCAGCGCCGCATTGTCCGAAACCGTATTCGTATCTGCAATGATTGCATTGATGAGTTCGCGCGCAGCCTGCGCCTCGCGGTCGACTTCGGCGCCTTTAGCGTCGTACAACTGCTTGCGCAGCTTATACCCTATTTGATCGGGCGGCTCCTGCATCTTTGCGATCACCATGCGACGCAGCGCGAGAGCTCTTTCAAGCGACAGGGTATGGATCCGCGTCAAATGCTCGTTCGCCGGATTGTAGCTTGCCGTCAGTTCGTCGAGCAGATTACCCAGCCGCCCAACCATCACCATCGATAGTACCGAACTCGCCATCATGAGGACGATCAAGCCGGCAACAATCGCGACGATGCGCCTTCGGATCGATTGTTGGATCATCGAGCCGGAAAATTTTCTGATGTTCCGAAGAATGAGAGAATTTGAAATGTCCATCCCCCGCACGCCAACTTAAATCCGCCTGGAATGTCGTAACACAAAGCTGCTTATGGTTGAAGGAGAACCCAGAGGGTTGGCTCCAGCGACTAGTTCGAAAAAGGAGCGATTAAGCCCAGCTCCAACAATTTACCCGCCCCGGCCGTTTCACTCTTTTCGTCGGGACCGAAGCCGGCATAGGGTGGGCGGACCCAATTCAGACAAGGCTGACGCTTAATGGCAACGCACCGCTTTATCCCGACGGCCTATCACAACGTTATCGGCTCCCTTTCCCCGGCCTTGCACATCGCGGATAGCGACACGGTCATCACCGAAACGCTTGATGCCGCCGGCTATGACAAGGACGGCATCCAGAGGGCCTCGGGCCCCAATCCGATGAATGGTCCGATTTTTGTCGAAGGCGCGGAACGGGGCGATTCACTGAAGGTCGAAATCCTCGGCATGGTCCCGACGCGCGACACGGGCTTTACCCGAAGCGTCGTTGCTGGCAATGTCGTTGAGCCGGAAGACGTACGGACGCTGCCGCCGAGCGACAGGGCAATTTGGCAAATCGATCGTGAGGCGCTGACGGCCCGGCTTGCCGAGCCGGTCGCCGGCCTTCAGTCTTTCGTGCTGCCGCTGGCGCCGATGATCGGCTGCTTCGGGGTCGCCCCTTCCCTCGGCCAGGCCATATCCACTGCCACCAGCGGCGAATCCGGCGGCAATATGGACTATAGGCTGCTCGGACCCGGCACGACGATCTGGTTTCCAGTCTCGGCGGCAGGTGCCCTCTTCTTTCTTGGCGATTGCCATGCCGTGCAAGGCGACGGTGAGATCGTCGGGACCGGCATTGAGACGACCTTCGAAGTGACCGTGCGGCTCAGCGTCGAAAAGAAGAAGATCATCTGGCCGCGTGGCGAAACCGCAGATGACATTTTCACAATCGGCAATGCCCGGCCACTCGACCAGGCGCTACAGCATGCGACCAGCGAAATGCTTCGGTGGCTGACCTCCGACTACGGACTCGACAAGACTGCCGCCAGCCATCTGCTTGGCCAAGTCGTGCGTTATGACGTCGGCAATGTTTTCGATCCCGCCTATACGATGGCCTGCCGCGTGTCGAAGGCCTGGCTGCGGCGATAGCGATGCCTAAGAGCCCTTTTTCAGCGATCAACTCGCGTCAAGCGATTGATCCCGTCTTTGGCGTGACACGTTCATCTCCTGCCGCTCCTGCGCCATGCTGCTGACGGCGGCGCGCAGGTGCGGATGACGGGACATGAAGAGATTGAAATCTCGGCGTTCCAGAACCAGGAATTGACAGAAATCGACCGCCACCACGTCGGCGGTGCGGCGTGCGCCCGTCAGTACCGCGATTTCGCCGAAGAAAGCGCCGGCGCCGAGCGGAATTTCGTCGTCTTCGAGCTGTACCTCGACCGCGCCGGACGCGATGAAATACATGCTGTCGCCCCGGTCGCCGGTGCGGATGACACGGTCGCCCGGCGATGCCGACCTTGGCCGGAAGAGCAGCAGAAGTTCCTCTTGGGCATTGTCGTCGAGATCGGCGAACATCGGAAACGTGTCGATCAACTGCTCGATCTCAAGATGGTGCTGGCGGTCCCGCTCCTCGCGCTGCAGGCTGATGACCGCGAGGTCGCGGCAGAGGCGATCATGCTTTGCCGCACCATAGCCGGCCATGCGCACCGGCCACCGGGAAAAAGCCAATTTCTCCAGCCGCTCGCTGCCAAGAAAAACCAGCGGGTTGACCGTGATCGACAGAATGGCGCCGGCAAGGATGAGATCTTGCCCTTCGCGTGGCAGTAGTCCCAGCGAGACGCCGAGGCCGGCCAGTATGAAGGAAAACTCGCCGATCTGGGCAAGTCCCGCGGCGACGGCAAAACCCATGCCGGCGGGGTAACGCAACAGCAGCACGACGCAGAAGGCAATCAGCGACTTGCCGAGAATGATGAGGGCGAGGACCCCCAAGACCATCAGCGGTTCGCGTATCAGCACGGACGGATCGAAGAGCATGCCGACGGAAACGAAGAACAAGACCGAAAAGGCATTCTGCAACGGCAGGGAATCGGCCGCGGCCCGATGGCTGAGGTGGGACTCACTCATGATCAGGCCGGCGAAGAAGGCGCCGAGCGCGAAGGAAACGCCGAATATCTCCGCCGCCCCGAAGGCGATGCCGAGCGCGATGGCAAGGACGGAAAGAGTAAAGAGTTCGCGTGAGCCCGTCCGGGCGACGGAGGTCAGCAGCCAGGGAACGATCTTCGGGCCGATGAAGATCGCAACGGCGGCAAAAGCCGCCACCTTGACGAGGGTGATGGCGATAGTGAGCCCGATCGGTCCGCTGCTTGCGTGGGTGCCCACACTGTCATGGCCGCCAAGAACGCCGGCAAAGGCCGGCAATAACACGAGCGCCAGCACCATCGCCAAATCCTCGACGATCAGCCAGCCGATCGCGACGCGGCCATTGGCGGAACTGACCAGATTGCGCTCTTCCAGCGCCTTCAGCAGCACGACGGTACTGGCGACGGCGAGGCTCAAGCCGAAGACCAGGCCGGCCCCGATGCTCCAGCCCCACAGCGAGGTGAGGCCTATCCCTAATAGGGCCGCAATGCCGATTTGGCCGATGGCACCCGGGATAGCAACCCCGCGTACTGCAAGCAGATCAGCCGCCGAAAAATGCAGACCTACACCGAACATCAGGAGGATGACGCCAATCTCGGCAAGCTGCGACGCAAGAGCGGTATCGGCGACAAAACCCGGCGTCGACGAGCCGATCATAACGCCGGCAACGAGGTATCCGACGAGCGGCGGCAGATGCAGCCGGTCGGCGAGAAAGCCGAATATGGCCGCGAACACGAAACCGGCGGCAATCAGTGCTATCAATGCGACGTCGTGCGGCACGGTGGCCCTTCCCGCTTTCAGGCTTTACCGCCTCGTTCCCTCTATTCGATCCTAAGCTAGCATCGCTTTTGCAGGGACGTCTACCAGTGCGGGCACGATCCCGAACGGCGGATAGTGTTTTCAGACAGTTCATGCGCAGCTAAAATTCAAACCGCCGCGTCATTTTAGGCGCGCGACGGCAAAAGCGGATCCTTACTGATCCAAGACGATCTGCAGCTTGACGTCGCTCGGACGTGCTTCCACCGCGCGGTCGAAAGCTTCGATCGACTGCTCGAATTTGAAGGTTTCGGAGATCAGCGGCTTCAGATCGACGCGGCCGGACGCGATCAGCGCGATGGAGCGCTCATATTGATGCGCGTAGCGGAAGACGGTCTCGATGCGGATTTCCTTGGTCGATGCCGTCGAGACATCGAAACCGACCGGGGCGACCGGCAGACCGACGGCGACGACGACCCCGCCCGGGCGCGGCAGCTCCATCACCGTTTCCCAGGCCTTCGGTGAACCGGAACACTCGAATACGACATCGGCGCCCCAATCATCCGTCAGACGCCTGACCTCTTCGATCAGGTTCTTCTCGCGGATATTGACCGGGATCACGCCCTGATACTGAGCGGCGATGTCGAGTTTCGGCTGGGCAAGGTCGGCAACGATGGCGCGGGCGCAGCCGCCGGCAAGTGCCGCGATGGCGACCATGGTGCCGATCGGGCCGGCGCCAAGCACGACGGCGGTGTCGCCGGGCGTGATCTTCGCCTTCGTGGCCGCCTGCATGCCAACCGCGAAAGGCTCGACCATGGCGCCTTCTGCAAAGCTGACATTATCAGGCAGCTTGAAGGTATAATTGGCCGGATGCACGACGAAGGGCGTTAGGACACCGTGGATTGGCGGCGTCGCCCAGAAGGTGACGGCGGGATCGATATTGTACATGCCAAGGCGGCTGGCCTTGGAATTGTGGTCGGGAATGCCGGGTTCCATGCAAACACGATCGCCGACCTTCAAATGCGTGACACCGGCACCCACTTCGACGACGGTGCCGGCCGCCTCATGGCCGAGCACCATCGGCGCATTCACGATAAAGGGTCCGATGCGGCCGTGCGTATAATAATGCACGTCCGACCCGCAGACGCCGACGGTATGAATCTTGATTTTCACCTCGCCCCGCTCGACCTCCTGCGGCAGGTCGATATCGCGCAACGCCAGCTCATGCTGACGCTCCAGTACCAGGGCACGCATTTTGCTCATCACGTCTTTCCTCTGTTCGGAAGCAAATTCTTGTCCCCGCGCAGCCGCAAGAACACCCTCACCGGTTATATAGCCATGACCCTCGATACAAAATGATCTTCTGCGAAACCCGAGTCAGATCGCCCGTCACAGAAGGAACCTTTTGCCAATCCAATGCATTAGGCGGCACTTGTTAAAGGTCATTCTAGTATTAGTATTGACTAGAGCTTGATTTTGTTGCCTTTTAGCACGCACGGAACGGGAGGGCATGTAAATGGTATATGACTGGACCGGTCAGCGCACGCGCCGCTTAAAAATGTTGCGTGCCGCAAGCATAGCAGTGCTTCTTCTCCTTTTGATCGCAGTGCCTGCCGTACTTTTGCGCTATAATCTTATTCACTATCCTTATTGAGCCGAGAGCGACGACGCGTTTCACCTGCGCTCTCTTATTAAGGCGACCGTTCAGGCCGCCTTTTTCGCGTTCGACTTCGGCGTGCGCGAGACATTGTCTCCGGCTTTCCGATCGAGCGGCAGGCAGTCCAGAACGGCAAGCAGCGCGATGACGCCAAGCATGACGAAAGCCAGACGAAACTCGATGGCGGCAATCCCGTTGATGCCGACCGGTGCGCTGATTGCCTGACCGACGCGGATGCCGATGGCACCGACGGCGATTCCCATTCCCATGGTCACCTGAAAGGCCGTGCTGAACAGCGTATTCGCTCCCGTCATCTGCTGCTGCGGGATATCGGCAAAGGCAATGGTGTTCAGCGCCGTAAAATGCATCGAGCGGCACATGCCGCCGATGAACAGCACGGGGATGATGAACCAGAGCGGCGTATCGGCGGAAAATAGCGCGCAGGCGGCAATGAAGATCGCATTGAGGATGCCGTTGACCACCAGCACCGGCTTGAAGCCGAAGCGCCTGAGGATCGGCGTCGTGCCGGGCTTCATGGCCAGATTGCCAGCAAAGACCGCCAGCGTCAGCATGCCCGCATGAAAAGCGCTAAGCCCGAAGCCAACCTGGAACATCAGCGGCAGCAGGAAGGGCACGGCGCCGATGGCGATGCGAAACAGCGAGCCGCCGGAGATAGTGATGGCGAAGGTCTGATGTTTCAGCCCCACAAGATCGATCAGGGGATGGTCGGTTCGCAGAAAATGAAAGGTGGCCCACGCAAGCATCAGGAAGCCGATGACAACGTAACCCCAGGCTTCCAGCCAAACGGGATCGGGACGCCCGATCAGCTCCAGACCATACATCAGGCTCGCGAGCCCGATACCGCTGATGGCAAAGCCCGTCCAATCGAAAGGCGGCCGTGCGGCATTCTTGGTCTCCGGGATCAGCACGAGGGCAAAGATAAAGGCCACTATGCCGAGCGGCAGATTGAGGAAGAAGATCCAGCGCCAGCTCGCATGATCGGTGATGAAACCCCCGAGCGGCGGCCCCAGAATGGGTGCCACAAGGGCCGGCCAGGTGATCGTCGCGATCGCCGAGATCAATCGATCCTTCGGCGTATTGTTGAGAACCACGAGGCGGCCGACCGGCACCATCATCGCACCGCCGATGCCTTGCAGGATGCGCATGGCGACAAAAGAGCCGACGCCATTGGCAAAGCCACAGAGAACGGACGCCAAGGTGAATATGACGACCGCGGTGGTGAAAACCAGGCGTGCGCCGAACCGATCGCTGATCCAGCCGCTGATCGGAATGAATACGCCGAGCGTCAGCAGATAGGCGCTCATGCCGATATTGAGATCGACAGGACGAGCGCCGAAGGAAACGGCCATCTGCGGCAAGGCGGTGGCGATGACGGTGCCGTCCAGGTTTTCCATGAAAAAAGCGCCGGCCACGAGCAGCGCAATCTGCAGCGGCAGCGAGTTGGAAGCGTGCGCTCCCTGCCCTCGTTTGGGCGTGGAGATATCAGTCATTCACAAATTGCTCCGAATCCGCCTTTCATTCCTCGTCATCTAAACGGTTCGGAACCATTTGCGATAGACGAAATCGTCCTACCATTCGAGGAAGTGATCACGTTTCGCTTAACGACCCGATCAGAACTTGATCGGGATCTGCTGCCGGCAGTTCGGCGCCGGGCGGTCAGCCCGAGCAAAGCTTCCCGCTATAAATCGAGCCTGATTTCGGTTCGTTTTGCCGAACAAATCGCTCGATGTGGCTCTAGTAGGCATGCGTACGCAAGACATGGTAGAGTCATCCCGTCGAGATATGGCGCAATAAGAACGGCTGGATCGACACCGAGCAATTATGGACCGCTACGAGCAAACCAAAAATATCAGCATGAAGCCTCCAAGAGCCCGTCATAAGCTGAAGATTTCACTCGTATCGGCTCCTCAACAGGAATGAGAGTCCCGGATAATGAAATACGGCATTGGCGCAACGACTGCCTCTCGGCTTAGCCCGGAAACGAAACTGATCGTGACGCAGTCGCCATTCGATGCCTATGTGCGCAAGTATGGCACGATCCCGCGGCGGGGCGTCTTCGGCTATTTCGTGCATGAACTCGGCCGTCGTATCGTCGGCGGCGATCATCCGGTCGGCTCAACACTTCCGAACGAACCGGAACTCGTGGAGCAGTTCGGCATCAGCCGCACCGTGATCCGCGAAGCAATGAAATGCCTGGCCGGCAAAGGTCTGGTGGAGATCAAGACCCGCGTCGGCACGCGCGTCAAGGAACGCTCCAACTGGCACCATCTCGATACCGACGTCATGGTCTGGCACTACGAGACCGGCCCTTCCGTCGAGATCATGCGCTCGATCAAGGATCTCAGGCGGGTGTTGGAACCGGAAGCGACGGCCCGAGCCGCTGCGCGCGGCACGGCCGAGGATCTCGCCGCCATCGCCTCGGCCTATGACGACATGGTTTCCAGCATCGGCGACATCAACACCAATGCCGATGCCGACCTGCGCTTCCATACTGCGATCTTCGCCGCCACCCGCAATATGGTTTATGCGCAGCTCATCGATTTGATGGCCGTCGCGATCTACGCCAACCGAGCGCTTTCCAGTCATGACGAAGTGGCGGAAGGCCAGAAGCGGTCCCTGCCCTACCATAAGGATGTCCTGGACGCGATCGTCGCCCGCGATCCCGAGGCTGCGCTCAAGGCTTCGCACCGCCTGCTCGACGCTTGGCGTATCGATCGCTACGATTTCTAAGGCGGCAACGCCTTCACGCGCCGATCTTCAAGACGATCTTGCGGCCGGGATGCGGGCGCATACCTTCCAGCATCTCGTGCGCCAGCCTGACATCCGCAAAAGGCAGAACCGCGCCGATATTGGTGACGAGTTCGCCGGTGTCGAGCATCGCTGCAATCTCGGTCAAAGCAGCGGTCGTCACGTTGACAAGGAAGAAAGCGGCTTCCACGCCATACCGTTCGGCTTCCGCCTGATCCGGTTGCGAGACGGCCGAGATCAGCCTGCCGCCGGCGCGGAGCACCTGGAAGGACCGGGCCTGCGTCTCGCCGCCCACGAGATCGATGACCGCATCGACATCGTGAACCAGCTCTTCAAACGGTTCGTCACGCGGGATTACGCGGTCAGCACCGAGTTCCCGGACATGCTCGATATCGCGAGCGCTAGCGGTGGCGGTGATTTTCAGACCGGCGCGGCGGGCGAGTTGCACGGCATAGGCGCCGACATTGCCGGCGGCGCCGTGGATAAGCACAGATTGGCCACGCCGGAGTTTTGCCTGATCGAACAGCGCCTGCCATGCCGTCACCGCTATAACCGGAAGCGAAGCAGCCTCGACATCGTCGAGCCAAGCCGGCTTCTTGGCAATCATGCCGGCCGAAGCGACGGCATAGTCCACATAGGCACCGACGAAGCGCGGATTGGTGACCCCGAAGACAGCATCGCCGAGCGCGAATTCGCTTACTGCCGGACCGACCGCCTCGATGATGCCGGCAAGGTCCGAGCCGAGCGTCAGCGGCAAAGGTTGCGGTAGCGCGCTTTTGCCGGCGCGGATCCACCCGTCCCAAGGGCCGACGCCGGCTGCACCGACGCGGATCAGCACGTCGTCGTTGCCAGGCTGTGGGCGAGCGACTTCCTCGATGACAATGACATCGACGCCGCCGAATTCATGGACTCTTGCGGCCCGCATCCGCGGCGTTTCGGTGTTCGCATGTGTGTTCATGAGCTGCATTCCTTCGTGTTGATGCAAGCCATCTATGGCCTTTCATGACGGAGAAACTGCTGCAAACAAACGGATTTGATAACTGCTCTTAGGCCGGAGGGATCATTAAGCCAGAGCGGATAATCGCAAAACGACACCGGCGGAATATATCCGCCGGGCTTGTTCATAATCCAAGATATAGGCGAAAATTCAGTGCGTCATCGCCTCCTGCGCATCGGTCTTCGACAACTGCCTGCGGCCGGCATCGTGGGCGACCGGAATGAGCCAGGTGGTCATACAGGTCAGGACCGCGACCACGACGACGCCCCAGAAGCTCCAATGCAGGGCCGCATCGAAGACGCCGCGGATCGCGGGGTCGCTCGCAAGATCGGAAAGCCCCGTTGGCTGGTTCAGAACGTCGTGCAGCTTGGCAGCCAGATCGCCGCTGCCGAAATGGACGATGCCGATGTTGAGCACGGCGCCCAAGGCGGTCGCACCGAGTGTATTGCCGAGACTGCGCGAAAAGATGATCGATGCCGTGGCGCTGCCGCGCATCGACCATTCCACGCTCTCCTGCACGAGCACGATGCTGGTGAGGCTGATGAGGCCCATGCCGAAGCCCATCAGGAAAGAGCCGATACCGGCGAGAACCGGGCTGCTCTCCGGCGTCAGGAACAGAAGGAAGGCCGATCCGAAGGGGAACATGAAGCTGCCGACACGCAGCGTTCTGCGAATGCCGAAGGCGCGGAAGAAGCGGCTCGACAGCATGACCGCCAACGGCCAACCGACGATGAGCATCGTCAGCGTGAAGCCCGCCACCAGCGGGGAGCGTCCCAGCACACCCTGCACATAGATCGGCAGGATGGTCGTGAGGCCGATCAGCGCCATGCCCGCCAAAAGCGTGGCTGCATTGCTGGTCGCCACCAGCCGCCGGCCCCAGAGTTCGATCGAGATGATCGGCTCCGGCGCGCGCCGCTCTTGCAAAAGGAAGAGTACGCCGGTGACGACGAAGACGATCGCGAGCGGGCCGAGGATGCCAAAGCCTGAATTGGTTTCGGTGAGGATCACCAGCAACGAGATGATCGATATCGAAAAGAGGATCGTGCCGAGATAGTCGATCCTCGCCTCGCGCGGCGTGATCTGCTCGTGCAGGAAGAGCGTGAAGCCGATGATGGTGAGCACGCCGAATGGCAGGTTGATCCAGAAGATCCATGCCCAGGAGAGATTGTCGACGATGATGCCACCGGCAAGCGGACCGATGACGGCCGAGACCGCCCAGACGCTGGCGAGCACGCCCTGCACCTTGGCGCGCTCCTCCAGCTTGTAGAGATCGCCGACCACCGTCATCGTCACCGGCTGGATGGCTCCGGCCCCAAGGCCCTGCAGCAGCCGAAAGGCGATCAGCGAGACCATCGACCAGGCCAAGCCGGCCAGCGCCGAACCGACGAGAAAGATCAGAATGCCGCCGATCAGGATCGGCTTCCGCCCGAAGATGTCGGACAGCTTGCCATAGATTACCGTCGTCGTGGACTGCGCCAGGAGGAAGGCGGAGAAAACCCAGCTATAATAGGTGAAACCGCCAAGCTGGCCAACGATGCGCGGCATGGCGGTGGCAACGATCGTCGCCTCGACCGCTACCATGAAGGTCGCAAGCATGATCGAGACAATGACCAACGGACGTCTCGAGCGATCGGCCGTACTGGACATGACATTCCTTTCTGAATGTTCCGCCCGGCAGCAAACGCGCGCGGACCGTCGGGACGGCCATGGGCGAACAAAATTTTGGGATCAACGCCGGAGGATCAAACAACTACAGGGGCGTTGGCCTGCTGAACCATTATAGTAAGCATTGCATACTTACGCCAGCACATGTCAATCGTTTAACAAGGACACACCTTTCACGGCTGCGTGCTGCAAGCTATGCCTTAGCTGCGTGAGAAGCGAAGAACTTACGTCGCTGCGAAAATTTATTGCGATTGATTTGTTCATTTTCTGAACTTATCGTCACGCCGAATCGGGAGGCATTATCTCCCAGGCGGAACATCGAATTGCTTACCTCTTCGCAGCGGCAGCTCCTGCGCGTCATCAGCGAATCCGGCCCGCTCAGCCGGACGGTTCTTGCCGCGTCGCTGGGGGTTAGCAAGGCGACCATGAGCGGTATCGCCCGTGACCTGATTGCCTTGGGCATCCTGCACGAGACCGAGACGGTTTATGGCCAGGGCCGGCCCTCTATATTACTCGACCTGCATCCTGAAGGCGCCTTCTTCGTCGGGATTTCGTTGCTTGAAGATCCGGCGCCGATGGTTCTCAGCGATCTCAATGGCAAGATCATCGCTCGCGAGAACATGCCTCTGTCGCGCGATGCGGAGGTCATAGCGAGCGGGATTGCCGAGATGCTTCCTAAACTGCTGGCCGGCCGGCCGGACGTGGCGAAGAAATTGTCCGGCCTCGGTGTTGCGCTCTCTGGTTTTGTCGATGAGAAGCAGGCCAATTGCGTGCAATCCACCCTGCTCGGCTGGCAGGATGTGCCGCTTGCCAAAATCGTCCGGCAGAAAACCGGGATCGAAACCTTCATCGAAAACGACGCCAAGGCATTGGCCGTGAGCGAGAAACTCTTTGGCATCGCCCGCGACGTCAAGAATTTCAGCGTCGTCTCCTTCGGCGAGGGCATTGGCTGCGCCCATTTCATCCGCGGAAAGCTCTATCGCGGCAATCACGGCGGCGCCGGCGAAATCGCCCATTGCACGATAGAACCCAACGGCGCGTCCTGCCGCTGCGGCAAGCGCGGCTGTCTCGATACGGTCGCCTCGATAAAGGCGATCAAGGAAATGTCGAAGGCGGGAAGTCTCTCCTGCACTTCGCTCACCGAGCTGGAGCAGGAGGCATCGGCCGGCAACGTGGTCGCCATCCGCATTCTGCATCGGGCTGGCAGCGCCCTTGGACTGGCAATCGCTCATCTCATCCAGTTCAACGATCCTGGCATGATCCTGATCACCCATGTCGAAGGCAATTTCGACGGATTGTTCGGCACCGTGGTGCGGCAGGCGATCGAAGCCAATGTGCTGCCGCGCTATGCCGGTCAGACACCGGTCCGCACCCAACGCATCGATGGCGACATCTGGGCGCGGGGCGCGGCCAGCATTGCCGCCCATAATTTCCTGATTGGCCCCAACCGGAATTGAGGTTTTCCATGCGCATCGCTGTCGGTGGCATTCATATCGAATGCAGCACATACAATCCGGTTCTGAACGAAGAGAAGGATTTCCGCGTCCTACGCGGCGAGGAGCTGACGGCCGCACCCTATTTCGCGTTCCTCAAAGACTATGACGCCGAGTTCCTGCCGACGATCCATGCCAAGGCCATTGCCGGCGGTCCAGTCGCCCGCCGCACCTACGAGGCGTTCAAGGCGGAGTTCCTGGAACGGCTGAAGCCACTCTTGCCGCTTGATGGTCTCTACCTCGCCATGCACGGGGCGATGTATGTCGAGAGTATGGAGGATGCGGAGGGAGATTGGATCAGCGCCGCCCGCGCGCTGGTCGGAGACGACTGCATGCTTTCGGCGAGCTACGATCTGCATGGCAATGTCAGCCAGCGCATCATCGACGCATTGGACATGTATTCCACCTACCGGACGGCGCCGCATATCGACGTCGAGGAAACCATGCGCCGTGCGGTGGCAATGCTCACCAAAAGCCTGAAGATGGGCGTGAAGCCGCTATTGCTCTGGGCGCCTATCCCCGTCTTGCTGCCTGGCGAGCGCACCAGCACGGTCGATGAGCCCGCAAAAAGCCTTTACGATCTCCTGCCCGGTATCGACGCCACTGATGGTGTGTGGGATGCGTCGCTGATGGTCGGCTACGTCTGGGCCGACGAGCCTCGCGCTACGGCAGCCGCCATCCTGACCGGAACGGACCGCACCGTTCTCGAACGCGAAGCAAAGCGGCTGGCGCAGGCCTATTGGGATGTTCGCAAGGATTTTATTTTCGGCTGCGAGACCGGCTGGATCGAAGAGTGTGTCGCCAAGGCGATCGCCAGCCCGACGGCGCCAGTGGTGCTCGCGGAATCCGGCGATAACCCGACCGGTGGCGGTGTCGGCGACCGCGCCGATGTGCTGGCGGAACTGATTGCCAAAGGCGCCACCGGCGTCGTCTTCACCGGGATTGCCGACAAGGCGGCCACCGAAGCCTGCTATGCCGCCGGCGTTGGAGCCAGGCTCGACCTTGCTGTCGGCGCATCGCTGGACACCAAGGGCAGCAAACCCGTGACTGCTGCCTTCACCGTCAAGTTCCTGCTGAAGACCGACGACGCTACGGACAGGCAGGCAGTCGTCTCCGTCGGCGGCATCGATCTCGTGCTGTCGGCAAAACGGCGCCCCTATCACAACATCGCGGATTTCACGCGTCTCGGGCTCGATCCGCATTGCGCCAAGATCGTCGTCGTGAAGTCCGGTTATCTTTCTCCGGAGCTGGCTCCGATCGCCAATCCAAACCTGATGGCGCTGTCGCCCGGCGTCGTCGACCAGTTTGTCGAGCGCCTGCCGCGTCTGCGCAAGCAGAAGCCGACCTATCCATTCGACAAGGATTTTGCCTTTGCGCCCGAGGTGGCACTTTCGGCTCGTTCGGCACACCGCTGATTATCGTGACGCCGCGTAACGCAATCGTGCGGTTGACTTCAGCCGCTTCGCGCGTTGATATCGACGGCCTGTTTTCAAGATGATTTGGAGTGACTGCGATGACCGACACCGTACTCGATATACCGGTAAAGCGGATCGACGGCAGCGAGACGACGCTTGCCGACTATCGCGGCAAGGTGATCATGGTCGTCAACGTCGCCTCCAAATGCGGTCTGACGGTGCAATATGAGGGGCTGGAAAAGCTCTATGAGGACAAGCGCGACGACGGTCTCGTCATCGCCGGCTTTCCTGCCAATGATTTCAAAGGCCAGGAACCCGGCACGAACGACGAAATCCTGAACTTCTGCACTTTGACCTACGACGTGCAGTTCCCGATGTTCTCCAAGATCGCGGTGACCGGTGAAGAACGGCATCCGCTCTATAACAGCCTGATCGCCTCCGGCGTCGAGGCGACCGGTGACGGCCCGATGCGGGAACGCCTGGCAAAACACGGTCTCGAAACCGGACAGGATGGCGGCATCGTCTGGAACTTCGAAAAATTCCTGATCGGCCGGGACGGCAAGGTCGCCGCCCGCTTCGCACCTGACGTTACGGCGGACGATCCGCGCCTGCTCTCGGTCCTGGAAAAAGAGCTCGCCCGCGCCGGTTGAAGCACGACTTGGATTTCGAAAAATAAGATATAACCTCAAATGGTTATGTCCTCTGGCGGGCGGCAGTGCGAAGCATGCTTAGCCCGGTCGTATCATTGCCTCCCCTAGCGGCCGGGAGTATCTTCCCGCTTCCGAATATATCCGGACGGAACGCTGCATCAGTTCTGATGGGAGGAGGATGTTATGCGCGAACCTGATATGCAAAAACTTGACGCCCTGGTCGGACGCTTGATCGGCGATGTCGGCGCGGCGGTCTCGGGTGTGTTGGTGACACTCGGAGACCATTTGGGTCTGTTCAAAGCGATGGCGGATGGGACACCGATGACGTCGGCGGAGTTGGCCGACAAGGTGGGCGTGAAAGAACGCTATGTGCGTGAATGGCTGTCGGCACAGGCCGCCGCCGACTATGTCAGCTATGACGAAAAGACCGAGCGCTTCTATCTGACGCCCGAACAGGCGATGGTGTTTGCTGAGGAAAACAGCCCCGCCTTTTTCAACGGCGCCTTCGACGTCGTTCAGTCCATGTGGATGGACGAGCCGAAGATCGCAAATGCTTTCAAGACCGGCAGCGGCCTCGGTTGGCATGAACACAGCGCCTGCCTGTTCCGCGGCACGGAACGTTTCTTCCGGCCGGGTTACAACAGCCATCTCGTCTCGGAATGGATACCGGCGCTGGAGGGCATGCATGAAAAGCTTCAAGCCGGGGCGGCTGTTGCCGATGTCGGCTGCGGTCATGGTGCCTCGACCATCTTGATGGCGCAGGCCTATCCGAACTCGACCTTCTTCGGTTTCGATTACCATCTCCCCTCCATCGAGCGGGCGAAAGCCGCAGCCAAGGAGGCAGGTGTCGCCGGCCGCATCACCTTCGAGCAGGCGTCCGCCAAGGATTTCCCGGCTGCCGGCTATGATCTGGTAGCAATGTTCGATTGCCTGCACGACATGGGCGATCCCGTCGGTGCCGGCAAGCATGTCAGGGAAAGTCTTGCCGATGACGGCACCTGGATGATTGTCGAGCCTTTCGCGCATGATTGCCTGAAGGACAATCTCAATCCTGTCGGCCGCGTCTTCTACGGCGCCTCGACGATGATCTGCACGCCGGCTTCATTGTCGCAGGAAGTCGGGCTGGGCTTGGGCGCGCAAGCCGGTGAGATGAGGCTGCGCAAGGTCTGCATGGATGCGGGCTATTCGCATTTCCGCAAGGCAACCGAAACGCCGTTCAACATGGTCTTCGAAGTCAGAGCATGAAAACCGCGCCGCGCTCCATCCAACGCGCGGGCCAGATTGTGCTCTCATAGACGCTGACCGTCTTCGCCGAACAGGGATGCGAGCGCCGGCTGGAAATAGACCGGCTGCTCGCTCTCCAAGGCGACCTCTTCATCGGCATCGATGCGTACCGACATGGTCTCCTCGCCGATCTGGCCCCAGACCAGATTGTCCGAGCCCATGGGTTCGACGATGCTGAAGGTGGCCGGCAGGCTAGACATTCGGCCATTGGCGGCGGTGAATTGCATCTGTTCCGGCCGCACGCCGAGCGTTGCAAGCCGGCCGTCTCCGGGCGTCCCCGAGAATTCATAGCCATTTAGGTCGATCTTGCGTCCATCGGGCAGGATAAAGGCGGGTGTGCCGCCATTGCTCGCCACCTGCCCCGACAAAAAGTTCATTGACGGCGAGCCGACGAAACCGGCAACGAAACGGTTGACCGGCCGACGGTAAATTTCCTTCGGCGCGGCGAATTGCTGGATAACGCCGCCACTCATGACGGCGATACGATCGGCGAGCGTCAGCGCTTCGATCTGGTCGTGCGTCACGTAGATCATTGTCGAGCCGAGCCCCGCATGCAGGCGCTTAAGCTCGACACGCAATTCGGTGCGGAGTTTGGCATCGAGGTTGGAGAGCGGCTCGTCGAACAGAAAGACATCGACATCGCGCACCAGGGCACGGCCGATGGCGACGCGCTGTCGTTGGCCGCCGGAAAGTTCACCCGGCCGCCGCTTGCGCAACGGATCGATCTGCAGGATCTGCACGGCGCGGTTGACGCGCTCGGCGATCTCGTCCTTGCCCATGCCGGCAATGCGCAACCCGAAGGAAAGATTTCCCTCGACCGTCATCGTCGGATAGAGCGCATAGGATTGGAACACCATGCCGATGCCGCGGTCCTTCGGCTCCTCCCAGGTAACGTTCCTGTCACCGATCCAGATCTGGCCGCCGCTGATGTCGGTAAGGCCGGCGATGGCGTTGAGCAATGTGGACTTGCCGCAGCCGGACGGTCCGAGAAGAACGATGAACTCGCCCGACTGGATTTCAAGATTCAACGATTTCAGAACGCTGACGCTGCCGAAATCGATTGCAAGTTCGCGAATGGAAACATTGGCCATGAGCTACCCCTTGACTGCACCGGCGGTGATGCCGCGCACGAACCAGCGACCCGAACCGAAATAGACGATCAGCGGAACCAGGGCCGTAAGGATGGTCGCCGCCATGTTGACGTTGTAGAGCTTCTCGCCTTGGGTGGAGTTGACGATGTTGTTCAGCTGAACCGTCATCGGGAAGTTTTCCCGCCCGGCGAAGACCACGCCGAAGAGAAAGTCGTTCCAGATGCCGGTGACCTGCAGGATGGCCGCTACCACCAGGATCGGGATCGACATCGGGATCATCAGCCGGAAAAAGATCTGCCATAATCCCGCGCCGTCGACGCGCGCGGCCTTGAACAGTTCCATCGGCAGGCTCGAATAATAGTTGCGGAACAGCAGCGTCAGCACCGGCAGGCCGAAGACCGTGTGGGTGATGATGATGCATGGCAGCGTCGAATAGATGCCGACGCCGCGGTAGATGAGCACCAGCGGATAGATGAAGACTTGATAGGGAATGAAGGCGCCGAGCAGCAGGACGGCGAAGAGAACATTCGCCCCCCTCACCCGCCAGAAGGACAGCGCATAGCCGGTCAGCGACGAGATGAAGATGGAGAGTATCATGCTCGGTATCAGGATTTTCACCGAATTCCAGAAGCCGACGCTGATACCGCCGCACTCAAGGCCGGTACAAGCCGTGCTCCATGCCTGCACCCAGGCTTCGCCTGTCCAGACCTGCGGGAAGGCAAAGATATTGCCTTGGCGGATCTCCGGCATGGATTTCAGCGAAGTGACGATCATCACATAGAGCGGCAGCAGGAAGAACAGAGCCGCAATGACGAGGAAAGCGTAAAGGCCGATGCGCGCCGGAGACAGATGCTGCGGCTTGCGCCCGGCCGGGCCATCCATGGCGACTGGGACGGAGGATGGTATTGTCATCAGTTCCCCCTCGGTTTTTCACGGAAATATTCGTAATAGAGCCACGGCGTGACCAGGATGACCACGGTGATGAACATGACGGTCGAGGCCCCGGTCGCAAGACCGATATTGCCGCGGCCGAAGAGGTAATCCATGATGAATTTTCCCGGCACCTCGGTCGATATTCCCGGCCCGCCGCCGGTCGTGGCCAGCACCAGTTCGTAGACCCTGACGACGGCGATCGCCAGAAGCACGCTGGCGGTGATGATGGTCGGCCTCAGGATCGGAATGACGATGTGGAGATAGACGCGCCACGCCGGTACGCCGTCGATGCGCGTTGCCTTCCAGAGTTCCCGATCCACCCCTCGCAATCCCGCCAGCATGATCGCCATCACCAATCCGGACGACTGCCAGATGCCGGCAAGCACGATGACATAGAGCGCGAGATCGCTTTGGACGATCCAGTCGAAGCGGATCCAAGTGAAGCCGATGCTGTCGGCGACCTTCTGCAGGCCGAGCGTCGGGTTCATGATCCACTGCCAGACAAGCCCGGTAACGATGAAGGACATTGCGAAGGGATAGAGAAAGATCGTCCGGAAGGTATTTTCGAAGCGGACCTTCTGATCGAGCGCGACAGCCAGAAGAAAACCGAGGATCAGGCAGCCGGCGATGAAGAGTACGCCGAAAACGACGACATTCTGCAGTGACAGCAGCCAGCGCGCCGTCGTGAACAATCGTTCGTACTGCTTGGTGCCGACAAAGATGTTGACCGGCAGCACCTTGCTGTCCGTGAACGATATCCAGATGTTCCAGACAACCGTCACCACATAGGCGAGCAGGACGATGATAAAGGCTGGGAACAGGGCGACATAGGCGGAAAGATGCCGCTTCTTCCTGGTGGCAGTCGTCCCGGCACCGGCCCCAGCAATGGTCCCGGCAGCGGTTTCGGGGGTACTCATGGCTTCAGCTCCTCCTCAGCATTCATGGGAACCGGCGGCAGGTGGGCTCCTGCCGCCGCATGGATGTCGGATGAGGCTTACTTCGCCTGTTCGATGACCTGTGCGAACTGGTCGGCGAACTGGTCGGCTGTCATGCTCGGGGTCGTCCAATACTGGGCGACGAGATCCTGTTCGGTCTGAACGATGTCCTGAGCCGTGAGCACGTCCGGCGCAAGGATCTGACGGCTCGGATCCTTGAGGGCGGTCAGGCCTTTCTGGGCGCAGGCGTCAAGCTTCGAGGTATCGACGTCGAGGCGCACCGGCACGGAGCCCTTCTTCGAGTTGAAGGCGAGCTGGCCTTCCTTGGACATGATCACAGTCGCAAGCAGCGTCTGCGCATCGGTCGCCGCCTTGTCCTTCAGGACCGGGAAGACGAAGATGTCGCCGCCCATCATGAAGTTGGATTCACCCGGTCCGAGGATGCAGCCGAAATCCTTGTCGGCGACCATGTTGGCATGGATGAACTCGCCCTTGGCCCAGTCGCCCATGAACTGAATACCGGCCTTGCCATCGATCAGCATGCCGGTCGCCACGTTCCAGTCGCGGTTCGGGCTACCCGGGTCCTGATAGTTGCGCAGCTTGGCGAAGACTTCGGCCACGTGCTTGAACTTGTCGGACTTAACGGCATCGGTGTCGAGATCCTTCCAGACCTTGCTGTAAAGGTCCTTGCCGCCCTCACCCAGCAGGATGGAGTTGAACATCGACTGAAGCTGCCAGGGCTGGCCACCGACGGCAACAGGGATCAGGCCGGCGGCCTTGATCTTGTCGAGGGCGGCAAACATTTCATCCCAGGTTTTTGGCTCTTCGGTCACGCCGGCTTTCTTGAAGGCGGCCTTGGAATAGAAGATCCAGTTCTGCCCGTGGTCGTTGATCGGTGCGCCATAGATATGATCCTGATACTGGATGGCATTGTAGAAGGCCGGCGTCAGAGCCGATTTCCAGTCCTGTTCTTTGGCAAGATCGTCGAGCGGACGCAGCAGGCCCTGCTGGGCCAGATCGTTCATCTGCGTGCCGGTGTTGAACTGCATAGCTGTCGGCGGGTTACCGCCGATGATGCGGTTGATGCCGATCGGACGTGCGGTCGAGCCGGACCCCGCGATCGCGGTGTCCACCCATTGGCCACCGGCGGCGTTGAATGCATTGGCCAGTTCGCGCACCGCGGCGGCTTCGCCACCGGACGTCCACCAGTGCAGGACCTCGGCTCTCTTTCCCTCAGCCTGAGCGCCGGTAACGCCGACTGCGATCAGCGCCGTGGCGCCAACCAATGCCATTAACAATCCACGCATATGCTCCTCCTCCTTTAATGGCGTTCTTTTGAACGCCTGTATTTCAGCCGCCGCAGTCTTACGACCATCGGGTGCCGAATGCTGTTCATCCTCCTGAACCGCGCCGCCGGGCCTCCATTCCCTGCGGCGAACGGGCAATGCTTCCTCGGCATCGCCCGTCCGTCAAGCATGCAGTCTAGGAGGACTGCCAATTCTCCTAACTCTCTATAACCCAGCCTATGCGAAACGTCCCTCATTAATTGTGCGCGGGATCGGATCCGGCCGGCCGCAGCTGCTGTGGATTGCAACCGTCTTGCGCGATTGTGCCGAACGCTCGAACGCCGTCATTACCTCTAGCGCGTGAAAGGCAAGTTCCGAGGATACGCGATGCTGGCGCCCGGCGCGAAGGGAATCTACCATTTCGGCCGCGCCCAAACCACGCAGTCCGAGATGCCCCGGCACACCTTCCGTATAGGGATGATCGACCGGAATCTCTTCCCAAGTTTCACCGCTATCGCGGAATATTTCAACCTTACCGGTAAAGTTGTTCGGGTCCGGAGTTATCACGCTTCCTTCCGAGCCGTAAATCTCGATCTGATTGTGCTTGTGTTTGATGACATCGAAACTCGTGGCAATGGTGATCGTCGCGCCGCAGTGAAACTCCATCACACCGGTCAGATGCGTCGGCACCAGCACCTTGATCGTCTCGCCGCGGCGCGGATCGGTCTTCACCTCGCGTTCTATGCGGGTGATCTTGGCGGTGCCGAAAACTTCACGTACCGGACCGAGCAATGCGATCAGGTTGGTGACGTAATAGGGACCAACATCGAGCATCGGTCCGCCGCCGCGGCCGTAGAAGAAGGCCGGGTTCGGATGCCAATGCTCATGGCCGGGCAGAAGCAGCATGGCGGTGGCCGACACTGCCTTGCCGATGCGACCCTCATCGTATAGGCGGCGCGTCAACTGATGGCCACCGCCGAGGAAGGTGTCGGGCGCACAGCCGAGGCGCAGGTCGCCGGCGCGAGCGATCGACATCAGGTCCTCGGCTTCCGACATGCTTATGCCAAGCGGCTTTTCCGAATAGACATGCTTGCCAGCAAAAAGCGCCTTCTTGCTGATCGAGTAATGCGAGACCGGCGTCGTCAGGTTGATGATCAGGCCGATTTCCGGGTCGGCAAGCATGGCATCGAGCGAGACTGCCTCTATGCCGAATTGGGCGGCAAGCTTTTGTGCCGGCCCCTCATAGAGGTCATGGATCGACTTGACGCGGATGAAATCGAACAGATGCAGGGTTGCGACATAGGTGGCGCTGATATTTCCGGCGCCGACGATGCCGACTTTCATGGGTGCGGTGCTCATGAATATGGCCTCTAGGAAATGGTAATGTTGAGTTCAGCGGCGGCGTCGCGCAGATAGTTCATGCCACGTCGCATCTCCTGATCGAATTCGGGCGTTGCCTCGCGGAAATGCATCCAGTGCGATGCGCCGGGTGCATCCTCCAGCTCCAGCGTGATTGGGCCGGAATAGCCGATCGCCTGCAGTGCGGCGAAGATCGCCTTCCAGTCGATCTTGCCGCGGCCCGGACGCCAATGGGCGTTGGTGTGGCCTTCATTGTCGGAGAAATGCGTGTTGAAGATGCGGTCGCCGAGCGCCAGCACGACATAATGCGGCATATCGCCGGCCGGGAAGAGATGGCTGGGATCGAAATTCAGACCCAGATTCGAGGCGCCGGTGCGTTCGATCAGTCGCAGCATGCCCTGGCCGGAGCTGATCCAGCGATAGGGATGCGGCTCGATCGCGACGCGCAAGCCGGCTGAGCCGGCGATTTCACATGCCTTAGCAAAGCCGTCGACGACGGCATTGTATTCCGCTGTCCAGTTCCATTGCGGCTCGACGGCGGCCGTCCATTCCTGCGAAATCGGCCGCTGCAGGATCGGCCTCACGTCGGATTGGAATGGATAGGGTGTCATGCTGGTCATGATC
Source organism: Rhizobium sp. BR 362 (assembly GCF_036528765.1). NCBI lineage: Bacteria > Pseudomonadati > Pseudomonadota > Alphaproteobacteria > Hyphomicrobiales > Rhizobiaceae > Rhizobium > Rhizobium sp. BR 362. Next base: position 181,809 of record NZ_JARWGH010000007.1, read on the forward strand.
GGCGCGCCGATTTCGGCCGCGACTTCGACGCCGCGCTTGTAGCCGTCGAGATCGACAGTGGAAAAAGCCGCACCCGCCTGCCGGCTGAAAGGCAGGTTGAAGAAGAAATTAGTGAGCGTCAGTCCCTCGCCTTCGGCGATCCCTTTCAGGTCGCGGATCGTCGCCGGCGTATAGTAGTCCAGCATATCGACAGACCAGGCAGTGAGCTCGAAGCCCTTGCAGCCGGTCCGCGCGAGACGCTTGAGCGGTGCCTCATAAGGCGGGTTCCAGTTGAATGTCCAAATTGGTGATCCGAAAAAAAGCGAGCCTGTGCCCACGGCATTCCTCCCATGGAATGCGGGTGCCCTACGCGCTGCGAGGCTCCCGTTCTCTTGCTGACATTCATTGCCGAGCAAAGCCTCTCAACCCCTTCGATCGACAATTCGTAACGTTACGAATGAGCTATAAGTAAGTTTCTGTCAAGCGCCCGCTTTCAATCGATTACCTTGGGATTCCCTTCCCTGATCTGAAATGACAACGTTACGAATGGCTTCGACAGATCACTTGATGCCTCGAAGCAAATTGAAATTCACGGGGACAGCGTCTGACTGTCGTGATCGATGAATTCGGCATGGACCAGCTCGCGCAGATCCGCCGGATCATCGCCGCCAATTGCGCGATGTAACAGGGAGGCCAAGCGCTCCCCGATGATATAATTGGAATAATAGAATGCACTGAGCGGCGGATTGAAGAAATCGTGCAGTCGGGTGCCGCCATAGGTGATCAATCCGAAATCCTTCCCCGCATGCCGGCCCGCCTCGCGCAGCCCAGCGAGAAAGCCGAGAGCGGCCTCCTCACTGGCGACGAAGGCGCCGGTCGCCTGCGGATGCCAGGCGATGATGTTTTTTGCGAACTCCTGGCCGCTGTCCGGCGTCGTTGCGGCAAAATGGATGAGGTCGTCGGGAACAGCGAGATTGCGCGCCGTAAAGGTCTTGCTCCAGCCTTTGACGAATTGCAGGCTGTAGGTGAACTGGCTGGACGGTGCGATCAGGAGAGGCCGGCGATGGCCGGCATCAAGGAGCAGCCGCGCCGCTTCCGCACCGATCATCTCGTGATCGAGATCGACGCTCGGGTGGATGCTTAAGAGCTCGGTACGCCCGAAGGTGACGAAGGGCGTGCCGACCTCGAGCAGATATTTGACGCGATCGTCCTGCGGCTTCGTATGAGTGATGATGACGCCATCGACGGAGCCCTCTTCGACGAGATCGCGAACCGTCGCTAAGGGATCGTCCGCTTGCAATTGCGGTACGACGGTGGTTCGATAGCCGCAGCCTTTCATATGGCGCGACACGCCTTCGACCAGCGAGGCGACGACGATGTTCATTTCGCCTTCGCGCTCGAAAGGCAGCACGATGCCGATCGCATGAGTCTTGCCGGTCCGAAGATTGAGGCCGCCGAGATTTGGACGATACCCGAGTTCGCTTGCGACCCGCTTCACGAGCTCGATCGTTTCGCGATTGACTTCAGGGCCTTCCTTCAGCGCACGGCTGACGGTGGTGATCGAAAGGCCAAGTGTGGTTGCGACCGTGCGCAATGTCACCCGCTGACCCGCATCACGCCGCAACCCACGCCTGATCCCCGATCCCTGCATGCTGGACAAATCCCTTCGCACCATCTCGCCCGTCCGACAATGCCCGCTGCCGAATGCGCGTGCAAGCGCCACTCTTGGGTCGCGAGGAGTTCGCGTTCGAAATCAATGGCTTTCGTCGATCAGGAAATCGAGGCGGCAGCCATCTTCGGCTGCAGGACGCGCCTATTACGCGAATTGATCGACAAAAATTTCCTCTGCGCCTGCATGCGAAATGTCGAGCGCGGCGCTATGCTGATATCAGGATTGCGCTATCTCATTTCTCTCATCGGTCACCACGAAAGGCGGATTGCATGTCGCAGGCTGTGGTTTTCAAACTTCTCGGCAGGCGGGTGCGGCTCGGCCTGATCGGCGGCGCACAGGGCTCGCTTATCGGTCCGGTGCACCGCACGGCGGCGCGTCTCGACGATTGCTTCGATCTTGTTGCCGGTGTCTTCTCCTCCGATCCGGAGCGGTCGCTGAACTCCGCCCACGCTTTCGGCATCAAGCGCGGTTATGCAGACGTTCCGAGCATGATCGAAGCCGAGACCGTGCGCGCCGACGGCATCGACGCTGTCGCCATCATGACGCCGAACGACAGCCATTATGAATATGCCGCAGCCGCTCTTGACGCCGGTCTCGACGTCATCTGCGACAAGCCGCTGACCAACGATTACGACAGCGCGCTGGCGCTGGCCCGCAAGGCGCATGATCGCGGCCGTATTCTGTCGCTCACCCATAATTACTCCGGCTATCCCATGGTGCGCGAGGCTCGGGCTATCGTTACCGGCGGCGAGATCGGCACCCTCCGTCTCGTCAATGTCCGCTACGTACAGGGCTCGCTTAGCCGGCCTGTCGAGGCCGAGCCCGACAAGATGGCGCCACGCACCAAATGGCGGTTCGATACGGCCAAGGGCGGCAAGAGCCATGTGCTCGGCGATATCGGCGTGCATGCGCATCAACTGATGAGCTTTGTTTGCGGCCGCCGCATCACCGCGGTTCTTGCCGATGTCGGCCCATCGCTGCCCGGTCGGACGGCACATGATACGGCGCAGGTGATTCTCAAATTCGATGATGGCACGCGGGGCCAGATGCTGGTGAGCAAGGTGGCGACCGGCGCGCAGAACGTCGTCGGCATCGAGGCTTATGGCGAAGAGGGCGGTATCTCATGGAATCAGGCCGAGGCCAATGATTTGCGTGTCATGCGGCTGAACCGCGCCGACGAGATCCGCACTCGCGGCCTGCCGAGCCTGCATCCGCATGCCCAACGAGGCACCCGCCTGCCCATCGGCCACCCGGAAGCCTTCTTCGAAGCCTTTGCCAATATCTATACCGATTTCGCCGAACTGGTCGCAACCCGCATTGCCGGCGCCGAGCCTGATCCGCTAGCTCAGTTGACGCCCAATGCCTGGTCTGGCGTCGATGGTCTGGCCTTCATCGACGCCTGTCTGAAATCGACGGCGACGGGGACCTGGGCTGAGGTGGTGTACGAGCACGAACGGTTCTAATTTCCGGATAGCAACTTTGTCCTGAGACCGATCACGGATTTCCAAGCTTGTCATAAGAGCCCCTCGCAATCGCACGAGAATCACGTTAGGCCTGTTCGCATAGGTTGTATATTTAGGGGAATATTATGGACAAATATGTAAAAGCGGTGCTGACGGTCATAGCCGCCGCGGTGGTAGCCATTGCCCTGCAAAATTTTATTACGCCCGCACAAGCTGTCGGAAATGGCTGCGGCTTCAACATGTATAATCCCTGCTATGTCAAAATCGCTCCTTGAGGCCGTCGACACCTGAAATCGCCGTCACCGTTTCCTCATCTGGCTCTGCATTGGTGCTTTGCAGGCGCGTGGGTCTGGCTTTCGGCTTCCTCTGCAAAGGCGTCTTAGAGATCCTTATCGTAAGTTCATGATTGGCCTTCTGGTTGCCATGTTTCAGCGCAAAGACGCTTGATAAAAACACAACTCGATCAAAGGCTTCAAACAGGTTCTGGAGACGGCATGAAGAAGCTGATGGCTCTTGCGATCCTGTGCGCTTGTCTTGTCGTGGGAACGCTCTATGCCGTTGCAGGCGGCGATTATCCTCCGCTCAAGAACGGCGATCTGATCTTCCAGACATCGACCAGTAACCAATCAAGCGCGATCATGCTCGCCACTGGCTCCGCCTTTTCGCATATGGGGATCATCAGGAACGACAATGGCGCAATCACGGTCATCGAGGCTGCCGCAAAGGTCAAGGAAACGCCGCTGAAAACCTGGGTCGATCGCGGCCTGTTAAAACGGGTGGCGATCTATCGCGATCCGCGCCTCACACCCGAAATCGCACGGCAGCTTCTGGCCTATTCCCGCACGCTTTACGGCAAATCCTACGATCTCTTTTTCTCTTTCAATAACGATGCGATTTACTGCAGCGAGCTGCCTTATCTCGCCTACAAGGCCGTGGGCATCGAGATCGGCAAGGTGCAAAAAATCTCTGAGCTACACATCGACAACATGCTTGTCAGAAGCCTTGTGCAGTCGCGATGGCAGCGCGATAGCGAATGTACTGAGCGCGGTTACGATTTCGATCAGTGCTATAAATATATCCTCAATCAGAGTCTCGTGACGCCCGTCAGCATTGCCAGTGATCCAAATCTCACCAGGATTTATTCGAACTATCCACTGTGACGGCTCAGTCCAAACCGTCAACAATGGGCTCTCGATAGCGAAGATTGGAATTGTCAGGAAGCAGCAACTTTCCGGGCAGTTTCGATTGCGGTGCGGGCGCCGGAGCGGAGCTGTGCTGTTTCGGCTCCCGCAATGACGAGATCCAGGCCGAGCTTCAGGAATTGTCCGGCGCGTTCACCGTCGGTACCGAAGGCGCAGATCAACTTGCCGTATGCGCGGCAACGCGCCACGGCATGCGCCAATGTTTGATCGATCGCGGCGCTGTCGGGCGCCAGACGCGCGCCGTTCGAGAGCGCGATCGAGAGATCAGAAGGGCCGATGAAGATGCCGTCGATGCCGTCGACTGCGAGGATTTCATCGATGGCATCGAGCGCGGCGCGAGTCTCGACCATGGCGATGGTGACGGTCAGTCCGTTGGCGCCCTGCAGATACTCGTCAGCGGCGATGCCGAAATGATTGAGCGCGAGCGACGGCCCCCAACTGCGTTCGCCGAGCGGCGGATATTTCGTTGCTTTCACCAGATCGCGGGCGTCATCGGCGGAATTGATCATCGGCGCGATGATGGCGGAGGCCCCGGCATCGAGCAGCCGTGAAGCCGACGCGAAATCGCCGACCGGGATCCGCGCGATCGCCGGCTTGCCAGCCAGGCGCACCTGCGCAATGCCGTTCGCCGCAGAGGCCATGTCCCACATGCCATGCTGCATATCGAGGACCACGGCGTCGAAAGCCTCCTGCGACAGGTGATTCACCAGAAGCGGATCGGGCGTGCCGATCCAGGCTGAGATCATGCCGCCATTTTCCCGGCGCTTCAGGCGACCCGCGAAACCGTTGATATCAGTGGTCATCATGATTTTCCTCGATTACCAGGCCCGCCAAAAGCGAGGCCGGATTGCTTCATGCCGTCGAACGGGGCGACGACTGTGGAAATAAGATTTTCGTTGCCGCCGACAATAGCGAATTCCAGCGCCTCGGCTACCCGAAAGATAGAGGTCACGGCTATCCGACGACGGCGACCGCGGCAAGCTGGTGGAGCTTGCCGCGGCCTGAAGCCTTCCAAAAGGATAGATTGATATCAGTGCGCCCCCGCCCCACCGCCGGGCTGCGGCTTGCGGGCGAAAAGCGTGGCGATTGCCGCGGTTGCCAGCAGGACGCCGATGACGGCGAAGGTGTCGCTGAAGCCCATGATCAGTGCCTGCCGCTTGATGACGCTGCCGAGAGCGACCGTCGCCTTCTGCGCGGCAAGCGCATGATCCGATACGCCATGCGACAGGAAATAATTGGTAACCTGCGTCAGCCGGTCCCTCACCTCGTCGCGCGCCAGCGTCACCGACTGGCCGATGATGTTGGAATGGAACTGCTCGCGCTTGGTGAGCACGGTGCCAAGCGTCGCTGTTCCGACCGCACCGCCGAGATTTCGCAGCATGTTGGTGAGGCCGGATGCGGCGGCAGCGTCGGCGGGCGCAATACCGGCGGTGGTGATGGCGGTGATCGGGGTGATCACCATGGCCTGGCCGATGGCGCGCACGATATTCGGTATCCAGAACTGATCGCCCGCGGTGTCGGCGGAAAGCGTCACGTTCATAAAGCAGCTTATGGCGAAGATGCTGATGCCGAGGAAGCCGATATAACGGACGTCAAAACGCTTCATCATCATCGGAACCAACGGAATAAGGATGAGCTGTGGCAGGCCGGTCCAGGCCAACACGTTGCCGATCTGCTCGGCATTATAACGCTGCACCTGACCGAGATATTGCGGCAGGATATAGACTGAGCCGAAGAGCGCGAAACCGACCAGCACGTTGACGAGCACACCGATGCCGAAATTGCGCTGCTTCAAAAGCCGCAGTTTCACGAGCGGGTTCTGAACGGTCAGCTCGATCCAGATGAAGGCACTGAGCGAAACGACGGCGATAGCACTGAGCTTCAGAATGAAGGGCGAGGAAAACCAATCATCCTTATTGCCCTCTTCAAGCACGGTCTGCAGCGCTGAAAGCCCGATTGCCATCGTGACGATACCAGCCCAGTCGCCCCCTTTTAGCAGGCCAAGCTGCATCGGTCCCTTCTCCAGCGTCAGCGCAAGGGCGATCGCCATGATCGCGCTCGGCAGGGCATTGATGAAGAAAATCGTCTGCCAGCCGTAATTCTCGGTCAGATAGCCGCCGATGGTAGGGCCGATGGCCGGGGCGACTGTGACTGAGAGCGCAAAAATCGCAAGCCCGGTCGGCTGCTGCGACTTGGGCAGCTTGGTGAGGATCATCGTGAAGGCCATAGGGATGAGCACGCCGCCGGCAAATCCTTGTAGTCCGCGCAGCACGATCATCGTCCCGAGATCGTGCGCAAAGGCACAGGCAATCGAGAACAACGGAAAGAGGATCGAATTCGCCAGTATATAGCGGCGGAACGAGAAGACGTTGCTAAAGAAAGCCGTCAGCGGAATGACGACGATTTCGCCGATCAGATAGGACGTCGATATCCAGGCGCCGTTGTCGACGCCTGTGCCGATACCGCCCTCGATATCGAGAAGCGAGGCATTGGTGATCTGAATGTTAAGGATCGCCATGAAGGCGCCGATCATGCCGGCGAGTACGGCGATCCATTCCCTGGTGCTGGCCTTCGCGCTTGGTTGCGGGATGGCGGTGGCTGTGATGGTGGACATGGCTCAATACTCCTCATCTCTCACCATCACGCGCCGTGGCCTTGATTGGCCGTCTTGATATCGATGCTTGGCTGCACCGACATGCCCGGGCGCAGATCGCCGGATGCAGCGCTGTCGCCATCGAGGACGATCTTGACCGGGATGCGTTGCACGACCTTGGTGAAATTGCCGGTGGCGTTGTCCGGCGGCAGCAACGCGAATTCCTGGCCGCTTGCAGGCGCCAGGCTGTCGACATGGCCATGATAGACACGGCCCGGGAACATATCGACTTCGATGTCGACCGGCTGGCCGGCATGCACGTCGGTCAACTGCGTCTCTTTATAATTGGCGACGATATAGGCTGCCGATGTCGGCACCACCGACATCAATTGCGTGCCAGCCTGCACATATTGGCCAACGCGGAGCGTGCGGTTGCCGATGACGCCATCGAGCGGTGCGACAATGGTCGCGTAGGACAGATTAAGCTCCGCCTGGGCCTGGACGGCCTGGTCGTGGGCAAGTGTCGCCCTGGCCTGCGCCAGTTGCGCCTTCAACAGATCGACCTGCTTGATCGTCCCGGCGAGCGATGCCGTATCACGGTCGATCGCGGCGCGCGTGGCGGCGATCTGCGAAGCGGCTTGCTGCGCGGTTTGCACCGGCGCATAGCCATTGACCGAGAGGCTTGCATAGCGCTTGTCATTTTGCTCGGCGAAGGTCTCGTTGGCCTTGTCGACATCAACGGTCGCGCGGGCGGCCGAGATCAACGACTGCTGCATGTCGAGAGAGGCCTGTTTGGCCTCAACATCAGCTTCGGCCGCTGCAACATCAGCCTTGGCCTGGTCGAGCGCCGTCTTGAAGTCGCGGTCATCGATGCGGGCAAGCACCTGCCCTGCCTTGACCGTCTGATTGTCCTTGACGACAACATCGGTGATATAACCGGAAATCTTCGGGGCGATCGCGCTGTTGTCGGCCTGCACATAGGCGTCATCGGTCGATACCTGGAAGCGCCCAACCGTCCAGTAATTATGACCGTAGTAGGCGGCGGCAGCGACAACCGCGAGCGCGGTAGCGCCGAGCAGGAACGACTTGCCCCTCTTTTTTGCCGCCGGCTTTTCCTGGGCGGCGATGCGCGCCAGTTCGACGGACACATCTGGCTTGCCGGCGTCCATGGTAGGAGCCTCAGCGCCGGATACTGGCTTATTGGCATTCAATACGTGAACCTTGTTTTCCACTGTCGTCTCTCCTGATGACCGATCGTCTTGATTGGGCGGAAGGCCCGCAAAATTATCGGTCGCACATTTAGGAAACTTGTTGTTTTCCAAAATATGCGCTATAAAATGGAAGTCAACAGGAATTTGGAAAACCAACATGGTCGAAAATCAAATAATTGAGAGGCGCCCGCGCGGCCGACCCCAACTTCGCTGCGACGACGATACGAAAAGCCTGATCATCGAGGCTGCCGACACACAATTTCGGGAAAACGGCTATGCGGCGGCGAGCATCAGTGCGATCGCGCAATCCGCCGGCGTCTCAACCAAGACGCTCTACCGGTTGTTTCCGACCAAGGCGGATTTGTTCTCAAGCATCGTTTCCGACCGCATAAGCCGGTTTTTCCTGGCGCTGGACCAATCGACGCTAGCGACGATGGACTTGCGGCAGGGCCTGGAAAGATTGCTGACAGCCTATGGCATGCTGACGATGTCGGATGACACCATCGACATCATGCGCCTCGTCATATCCGAATCGGACCGCTTTCCGGAAATCGCCACGACCTTCTATGAGACGGCAATCGTCGGCTCGAACGCCATCATGGAAAAATGGCTGACGACGCAGTGCGAACGCGGGGTCATCCGGCTGGAAGACCCGCATATGGCCTCGGGCATGCTGCGTGGAATGATGATCATGGAGCCGCAACGCGCCGCTATCCTGCGCCAGCTTCCTCCTCCGAATATCGCTGAAATCAGCCGTCGGGCGAGAATTTGCGCCGAGGTCTTCCTGAAAGGCTGTCAGGTTTGATAGGTATCAATCCTGGCGCGAATTGAGTGCTTCGTCCAGCCACGGCAGACACAAAGCAACAGATGACAGAGGATGTTGAAGGGATGCAGCAGCGCGATTTTTTCAAGCCAGGCCGTTCGGTCGCAGTTTCCGACAGAGGCATGGCGGCAACCTCGCATCCGCAGGCGACACTCGCGGCTGTCGATATCCTGCGCGCCGGCGGCAGCGCGGTCGATGCAGCCGTAGCGGCGGTGGCGCTGCAATCGGTCATCGATCCGCACATGACGGGCATTGGCGGCGACTGCTTTGCTCTCTACAGCCCGGCCAGTGGCACACCGATCGCGCTCAACGGCTCCGGCCGGGCTCCGCAAAAGGCGAAGCTCGACTACTTCCTGGAGAAGGGCTTTACCGCCATTCCCGACGACAGTCCGCATGCGGTGACCGTCCCCGGCGCCGTCGATGCCTGGTGCCGGCTGATCGGCTCTTATGGCCGTTTCGATATGGGCCGTGTGCTGGCGCCGGCAATCGCAGCCGCCGAAGACGGCTATTGCATTACGCCGCGCGTCGAACTCGACTGGAGCCGCTATAGCGAGCGGGTCGCCAAATACCCGGCTTCTGCGGCCTATTTCCTGCCGCATGGAAGCGCGCCGCGCATCGGCGAACGCTTGACCAACCCTGCCCTCGCCGCGACGCTGAAAGCCGTCGCCAAGGACGGCCGTGACGCCTTCTATCGCGGCAAGGTCGCTGAGGAGATTGCGGAGCTTCTGCAATCGCTTGGCGGATTGCATGAAGAAAGTGATTTTGCTGACTACAAGGCGTTCGAAACCGTGCCAATCTCCGGCAAGTATCGCGGCCGCGACCTGTTGGAGTGCCCGCCGAACGGCCAAGGCCTGGCCGCGCTGCTGATCACCCGCATTCTCGACGGTTTCGACCTTCGCGATCCCAAACTCACCGAAGCGGATCGCATCCATCTGCTCGCGGAAGCAACCAAGGCCGGTTACGCCCAACGCGATCAGCTTATCAGCGATCCTGACCACTTGACGTTCAGCATCGACGAACTGCTGTCCGATCGGTCGATTGCCGCCATGCGCTCGCGGATCAGCCTCGAACGCGCCGCCGACGCCGCGATCTGGGATGGGCCAACGCATAAGGATACCGTCTATGTCTCCGTCGTCGACCGCGACGGCGATGCGATTTCACTGATCAATTCGATCTTCTTCGCATTCGGCAGCGGCATCTATGCGCCGCGCGCCGGCGTGCTCTTGCAGAACCGTGGTGCGGGCTTTGTCGTCAAGGAGGGCCATCCGAACGCCATCGGCCCCGGCAAGCTGCCTCTCCACACCATCATCCCGGCCATGCTGATGGAAAACGGCAAGACGCGCATGAGCTTCGGTGTCATGGGCGGGCAATACCAAGCCGTCGGCCACGCCCATATGCTGAGCCAGATACTTGACCGCGACCTCGATCCGCAGCAGGCTAGCGATCAGCCGCGCAGCTTCTGCTACGACGGCAAGCTGTCGCTCGAACCGACAATTTCGGAAGACGTGAAGCTGTGCCTCGAGCGCCGCGGCCATGTCACCGAATGGGCGGATGCGCCGATTGGCGGCGCGCAGGCGATTTTGATCGATCACGAGCGCGGCGTCCTGCTCGGCGCCTCCGACCACCGCAAGGATGGCATCGCGCTCGGGTATTGATCGCGGACTTTTCGGCTATGTTTCTATGAGAAGGTGTCGGACGGGTTCGCGTTTCACGAACTCGGCCCCTACGTGCTTCAAACATGGCGCTGGCCGGCGAATGGAACCATGCTGAGCGCAGCGTCAAAGGAAAACCCACCGAAATTCGCTATGCTCCTGATTTAAAACAACTATCGAGTTGGCCTCTACGAAACCCACGAAGACAGGCAACATGCTGATGGCATCACGATCGGCTTCATAGAACTGTTCGCAGATGTCAGCTGAGTAGAGGCGACTACATTTTAAGCCGGTCTCTTCCCATACCTCGCGAAGGGCGGCCTCCCAAGCCTTTTCGCCATCTTCAATGCTGCCCACGATCTGACACCATTCTCCCACCAAGCTATGATTTCTCCGAAGTAGCAATACCTGTGTTTCCTCGCCGATGCGGCGTAAAAGGACTGTGGAAATAGCAGAACACTGGATAGGAATTGTGGCCATCAGCAATCTCGTGTCTCAAATGGAAAATGTCAGTCCGACGCATAACAGGATACGGAATCGCTCTCCGCTATTGAACCCGCATATTGACGGGTCGAGCCGCAACATCTACATATGACCATACTAGTCATATAGGTGACCCATGAGAGAAATTCAGTTGAAAGATGCGAAGGCAACCCTTTCCGCCGTTGTCGATGATGCCCTCAGTGGCAATGCAGCAGTCATTACTCGCCATGGCGAGCGCACTGCGGTCATCATCTCTTATGACGAATATCAAAAACTGACGCAGGTCCCGTCCTTTGGTTGGTTGCTTACCAACGCGCCGCTGGAAGACGACGACCTGCCAGTGCGCAAGCCCGGCCGATTGCTACGCGATGATGATCTCTAATGTATCTTCTGGATACGAATATCATCTCTGCGACATCGCCACTGCGCGCGCAAGATCTGCTCTCGCAGGCTGTTCGGGCATGGATTGCAGCCCATGCCCAGCAGTTTTATCTCTCCACCGTGACTGTCGCCGAAATAGAAACCGGGATTGCGAAAGCCCATCGGACAGGCGCTTCCAAGAAAGCTGAACTGCTTGGCGAGTGGCTTGAACTTACGCTTCATCTTTACGGCGACCGCATCCTGCCGCTCGATACAGCCACCGCCCGTATCGCTGGCCGACTATTCGACCAAGCGGTCGGGCGGGGCGGAGATCCAGGTTTCGAAGATGCTGCGATTGCCGCAACAGCACTGCGATATGATTACACGGTCCTCACTCGAAACCTGAGGCATTTTCGGCTGATGGATGCGCGCTCACTCGATCCTTTCGCGAATCCACCCAAGCTATAGCCTTCTCAGATAATTCCGCCGCCGCCTGCCGCCGAAGCCGGGCGCTCGCCAGCAACCTTTTTGCGATAGCCGCTTGTGCGATACGCCGCCACCGGATCGATGGCGCCGCCGGTGCGGCGGCGGGCTTCGGCAAGGATGGGTTCGACGTCGGCACGGTAAGCGCGTTTCAGGGTCTCGGACGCCATCAGGGCGTCGTTGGAGTCTTGATAGTCCGCCAGCGCCTTGCGGTCGACAATCAAGGCCTGGGCGTAGGCGCGGCGGATTTCGTTGGCACTGGAAATCAGGCTTTCGATCGGATCGGTAACATTGTGCGACTGGTCGATCATGTGGGCCGGGTGGAAGCCTTTCACGCCGCGATGCTCTGCGTCGACCAATTCGTTGAAGACGAGGAACAGGCGATAGGGCTCGATCGCGCCGGCGTCGAGATCGTCGTCGCCATATTTCGAATCGTTGAAGTGGAAGCCACCGAGTTTGCCGAACTGGATGAGACGGGCAACGATCATCTCGATATTGGTGTTCGGGGCATGATGGCCGAGATCGACGAGGCAGAAAGCCTTCGGCCCGAGGGTTTGGGCGATCAGATAGTTCGTCCCCCAGTCCTGCACGACGGTTGAATAGAAGGCCGGCTCGTACATCTTATGCTCGGAAAACAGCCGCCAGTCATCCGGCACGGCCTTGTAGATCTCCGCCATTGCGGCGAGGTAACGCTCGAATGCCTTGGTGAAATTGCTCTGGCCGGGGAAATTGGAGCCGTCGCCGATCCAGACTGTCAACGCCTTTGAACCGATCGCCTTGCCGATCTCGATGCATTCGAGATTGTGCTCGACTGCTTGAGCGCGAGTCGCCGCGTCGACATGGCTGAGCGAACCGTATTTGTAGGAATGTGCCTGGCCGGGAGCGTCGGAGAAGGTGTTGGAATTCATGGCATCGAAACCGAGGCCGAGCGCATCGCCCTTCGCGTTCAATTCGTTTGCGTCGGCCTTGTCCCAGGGGATGTGCAGTGAAACGGTCGGCGTCGCCTGCGTCAACTGATGGATGACAGCGCAATCGTCGAGCTTGTCGAAAATGCCGCGTGGCTCGCCGGTGCCTGGAAAACGGGCAAAGCGCGTGCCGCCGGTGCCGACGCCCCAGGAAGGCACGGCGACAAAGAATTCGGAGACCTTTTTCGTCACCGCCTCGATATCGACCCCCCGGCGCCCAAGCGTGGCGCCGAGCGCCTCATAATCGGATTTCAGCGCGGCGGCGCGCTTGTCGTTTTCCGCAGCAACCAGATCTGGCGCAATTCTGAACTCGGCCATTCTTTCCTCCCAGGTATGTCATTCGATATGTTACGGTGCCTTGATTGGCTCGCCCCTCTTCTCCCCTCGGGGAGAAGATGCCCAACGGGCAGATGAGGGGGAGAGGAGCGTAGCGACGACCATCTTGAGCGTAAGCGAAAGATAGAACCGCGCTGCCGCACCCCCTCATCCGACCCTTCGGGCCACCTTCTCCCCAAGGGGAGAAGGAAGAGCTCATCCATTACCGCGTGAAACTCTGCGCGTTGCCGGCATCAACATTGATGATGTTGCCCGTCGACTTGGCGGAAAGATCGGAGGCAAGGAAATAGATAGCCTCGGCAATATCTTCCGGGAAAACGTTGAGTTTCAGCATCGAGCGCTTGCGGTAATGTTCCTCCAGCTCGTCCACCTCGATCTTCGACGAGGCGGCGCGCTGTTCGCGCCATTCGCCGTTCCAGATCTTGGAGCCGCGCAGGACCGCGTCGGGATTGACCGTGTTGACGCGAATGCCGGCATCCGCGCCCTCGAGAGCCAGGCAGCGCGCCAGATGGATTTCGGCGGCCTTGGCCGTGCAATAGGCGGCCGCATTCGGCGACGAGGCAAGGCCATTCTTGGAGGCGACGAAGACGACGTTGCCGCCGAGATTCTGGCGGCGGAACAGCCGGAAAGCTTCGCGCGAGACGAGAAAATAGCCGGTGGCGAGAATATCGATATTGCGGTTCCACATCGAAAGTTCCGTACTCTCGATCGGAGCCGAGGAGGCAATGCCGGCATTCGAAACGAGAATGTCGACACCACCGAACTCGACGCAGGCCTCCGCGAAGGAGGAAATCACGGCGTCTTCCTTGGTCACATCAAGCTTGACGCTGCGCACCGCATCCGCACCGAATTTCTTCGCGAAATCCTCCTGCGTGCTCTCAAGTGCCGACTGATCGATGTCGGCCAGCACCACGCAAGCGCCCTCGCCCACCAGACGCGCCGCCGTGGCGCGGCCGATGCCGCCGGCGCCGCCGGTGACGAAAGCAACGCGGCCGGCAAGGCTCTTCGGCTTTGGCATGCGCTGCAGCTTTGCTTCTTCCAGCAGCCAATATTCGATATCGAAAGCTTCTTGCTCCGGCAGGCCCTGATATTCGGATACGGTGGATGCCCCGCGCATGACGTTGATGGCATTGACGTAGAACTCGCCGGCAATGCGTGCCGTCGCCTTGTCACGTGCGAAGGAGAGCAGGCCAACGCCCGGAACCAGGAAGATCACCGGGTTGGGATCACGCATGGCGGGCGAATTGTCGTGCTTGCAGTCGTTATAATAGCGGGCGTAGTCGGCGCGGTAGTCTTCCAGCGCCTGGTCGAGTCCGGCAATGACAGCGTCCGCGTCGGGCTTTGCCGGATCGAAGTCGACGATCAGCGGGCGGATCTTGGTGCGCAGGAAATGATCCGGGCAACTGGTGCCGAGCGCGCCGAGCGGACGGAGGTTGTTCGAATTGACAAATTCGAGCACGGCATTCTGATCATCGAAATGACCGAGCTTGCGCTCCGCCTTGCCGATGCGGCCGCGAATTTCCGGCATCAGCTTGGCGGCAATCGCGCGGCGTTCTGCCTGCGGCAGGCTTTGGACTGCGGCGCCACTGAAAATGGTCTTACCTTCAGTCTTCGCCGCAAACCATTGAATTGCCTTGTTGACGATTGCAAGCGTCAGTTCGTAGCAGGCCTTAGCATCGTTCGCCCAAGTGAAGAGGCCATGGCTTTCGAGAACGACCCCCTTGGCGTTGGGGTGCGCCTTGACGAAGGCTTCGAGGTCGAGGCCGAGCTGGAAACCGGGGCGGCGCCAGGGCAGCCAGCCGATTTCCTCACCGAAGATTTCGCGTGTCAGCTCGCGGGAATTCTTCGAAGCGGCGATCGCGATGATCGCATCGGGATGCATGTGGTCGACATGGGTGAAGGGCACGAAACCATGCAGCGGCGTGTCGATCGAAGCGGCGCGAGCATTGAGGTTGAAAGTGCAATGCGGCAGGAAGCCGACCATGCGGTCCTCATCGGCAACGCCCTTATAGATGCCCTTCAGGCTGTCGAGCTTGTCCTGATAAAGCGTGGCAAAACCATCGAGCTTGATGGTGCCGACATCACCGCCGGAGCCCTTGACCCACAGCACTTTAACCTTTTCGCCGCTTAGCGGATCGGTTTCCATGACCTTGGCCGATGTGTTGCCGCCACCATAATTGGTGATACGCTTGTCGGCACCGAGCAGATTCGACCGGTAGAGAAGCTTGCCCGGCTCATCGAGGCCGGCCGCATATGCATCATCCCAACGGTTTTCCAGAAGCTGAACACCAGCCGCCATGTCATCCTCCCATAAGATCATGTCTTGCGGACGATCTGAAACGCGCTCAAACCGCCCTTTGTCACCACGATATCGCTCACGCACAGTCGTTTTGTCAATCGAAAACGATCAAATTTGATAATGCTGCGCTGCAATATGAAAGTTTTTGAGCGTTTGTGATTGACACTTTGTCACATTTGCGAAATAACCCGAGAAGGAGGAGCCGATGCACGAACGTGAACGCCATCGCATCATTTTAAGCGCCGTACAGGAAAAGCCCGTGGTTACGATTCAGGATATTTCCGAATTGACCGAGGCTTCCGAGGCGACGATCCGCCGTGATATCGCGGCCCTGCATGTGCAGGGAAAGATCCGGCGCGTGCGGGGCGGCGCGGAATCGATCCATCCTCCGCAGCTCGGCAATTTGGCCGGGCGCCCCTTCCGCGTTTCGGAAGGCGTCAATATCGATAAGAAACGCGCAATTGCGCGCAAGGCCGCCGAATTATGCGGCCAGGGCGATGCCATCATCATCAATGGCGGCACGACGACATTCCAGCTCGTGCATTATATTTCGGCCTATCGGCTGCAGGTGATGACCAATTCCTTCGCCATTGCCGAACATCTGGTCAAGCATTCCAAAAACACCGTGACGGTCCCGGGCGGCGCGATCTATCGCGAGCAGAGCCTGATCCTGTCGCCCTTCGACAACGACACGACCCGGAACTTCTACGCGCGGCGCATGTTCGTCGGCGCGCAAGGCGTTGGTCCGCTCGGCATCATGGAGGCTGACGCGCTGGTGATCCAGAGCGAGCAGAAGCTGATGCGCCAGGCCGATGAATTGGTCGTCATGGTCGATTCAAGCAAATTCCGTCAGCGCTCCAGCCTGATCCTTTGCCCGCTCGAGCAGGTGACGACCATCATCACCGACGACGGCGTTTCGGCGGAGACTGTACGCATGATCGAGGATGCCGGCGTGTCGCTGATTATCGCGAGCGTCACGGCGCAGGCCGAGAGGGAGGATTCCCCGTCGGTCGCATGAGATGCGCGGCTCAGGCGGGGTGAGCATAGCCTATCAACTTTGGGAGGAAGAGACATGAATATTGCAAAGAAATTGGCGATCGGCGCAGCGCTGGCCGTCGCAATGATGGCCGGCACGGCAAGTGCGAAAGACGTCAAGATCGGCCTCGTGGTGAAGTCGCTCGGCAATGGCTTCTTCGAAGCGGCCAACAAGGGCGCTCAGGAAGCCGCTAAGGAGCTTGGCGGCGTCCAGGTCATCTACACCGGCCCGACGCAGCCGACCGCCGAAGCCCAGATCGAAGTGATCAACTCGCTGATCGCCCAGGGCGTCGACGCCATTGCTATCTCCGCCAACGACAAGGATGCTGTGGTGCCCGCCTTGAAGAAGGCAGCGCAGCGCGGCATCAAGGTTATCTCCTGGGATTCCGGCGTGGCTCCAGCCGGCCGCATCCTACAGCTCAATCCGTCTTCGAACGAGCTGATCGGCAAGATGTGCCTGACGCTCGCCAAGGATCATCTTGACGGCGGCAAGGGCAATTTCGCCATCCTGTCCGCGACTTCGACCGCCACAAACCAGAACATCTGGATCGGCGAGATGAAGAAGCAGCTCAAGGACTTCCCGGGCCTCAACCTGGTAACGACCGTCTATGGCGACGACCTTTCGGACAAGAGCTACCGCGAAGCCCAGGGCCTTCTGACCTCGCATCCCGAAGTCAAGGTCATCGTTGCTCCGACGACCGTCGGCGTGCTTGCCGCTTCGCAGGCCGTCAAGGATGCCGGCAAGATCGGCCAGGTCTATGTAACCGGTCTCGGCCTGCCCTCCGAAATGGCTGGCGCCATCAAGTCGGGTGCCACCAAGGAATTTGCGATCTGGAACCCGATCGACCTCGGCTATTCCGCAACACAGATCTCCTACCGCCTCGTCAAGGGTGAAACCGACGGCAAGCCGGGCAGCGAAATCAATGCCGGCCGCATGGGCAAGATCAAGGTCGGCGACAACGGCGAAGCCGCTATGGCCGATCCCTTCGTCTACAATGCTTCGAATATCGATCAGTTCTCCAAGGTCTTCTGATCGACGGAATCGTTCGCAGCTCTCCG
Source organism: Rhizobium sp. BR 362 (assembly GCF_036528765.1). Classification (NCBI taxonomy): domain Bacteria; kingdom Pseudomonadati; phylum Pseudomonadota; class Alphaproteobacteria; order Hyphomicrobiales; family Rhizobiaceae; genus Rhizobium; species Rhizobium sp. BR 362. Next base: position 199,424 of record NZ_JARWGH010000007.1, read on the forward strand.
GCGGCTTCGGCCGCCGGACTTGGTTAACTCATCCGGTGCATTGCTGATGACCACAGTTCTTCAACGACCCGCCACGGGCATGCCAAGCTTGGGCAATACCGCCATTCTGGAAATGCGCGGCATTTCGCAGATCTTTCCCGGCGTCAAGGCGCTCGACGGCGTCAGCATCTCGCTCTATCCCGGCAAGGTCACTGCCCTGATCGGCGAAAACGGCGCCGGCAAATCGACGCTCGTCAAGATTCTGACCGGTATCTATCGTCCGAACGAAGGCGAAATCCTCGTCGACGGCAAGGCGACCACATTCCACAGTGCCCAGGCCGCGATCGACGCCGGCGTCACTGCCATTCACCAGGAGACCGTGCTCTTCGACGAGCTGACGGTTGCCGAAAACATCTTTCTCGGCCACGCGCCGCGCACGAAATTCGGCACCATCGACTGGAAGACGATGAACAGCCGATCAAGGCTGCTACTGGAATCGCTGGAAAGCACCATCGATCCGTCGATCCGCCTGAAGGACCTCTCCATTGCGCAGCGCCACCTCGTCGCGATTGCCCGGGCGCTATCGATCGATGCCCGCATCGTCATCATGGACGAGCCGACCGCGGCCTTGTCCCGCAAGGAGATCGATGACCTCTTCCGTATCGTTGAGGGTCTGAAGGCCAAGGGCAAGGCCATATTGTTCATCAGCCACAAGTTCGACGAGCTCTACGAAATTGCCGATAATTTCGTGGTTTTCCGCGATGGCCGCGCCGTCGGTCATGGCCGCCTGAAGGAAACGCCGCAGGACGAGATCGTCCGCATGATGGTCGGCCGCGACGTCAAGGATGCCTTTCCAAAAGTGCCGGTCACGATCGGCAACGTCGTGCTTGAGGTGGAAAACTACTGTCACCGCACGGAATTTCGGGACATCTCCTTCAAGCTGCGCCGCGGCGAAATTCTCGGCGTTTACGGCCTGATCGGTGCCGGCCGTTCCGAACTTTGCCAATCGCTGTTCGGCATCACCAAGCCGCTCTCCGGCCGTCTAACGCTGAACGGTCAGGAAATCCACATCCATTCGCCGCATGACGCCATCGGCGCCGGCATTGTCTATGTGCCGGAGGAGCGCGGCCGCCATGGGCTGGCGCTGCCGATGCCGATCTATCAGAACATGTCGCTGCCTTCCCTCGGCCGGACCTCGCGCAAAGGCTTCCTCAAGGCAGCCGACGAGTTCGCGCTCGCCCGCAAATATGCCGAGCGGCTGGATCTGCGGGCCGCTGCCCTTTCAGTTCCCGTCGGCACGCTGTCGGGCGGCAACCAGCAGAAGGTCGTGATCGGAAAATGGCTGGCGACGCAGCCGAAGATCATCATGCTCGATGAGCCTACCAAGGGCATTGACATCGGCTCGAAGGCGGCCGTGCACGGTTTCATCAGCGAGCTGGCTGCCGAGGGGCTTAGTATCATCATGATCTCCTCCGAACTGCCTGAAATTCTTGGCATGTCGGATCGCGTATTGGTGATGAAGGAAGGCCTTTCCGCCGGTCTCTTCGACCGCGAAGGGCTAACGCCGGAAACGCTGGTGCGCGCCGCAACGGGCAATGCATAGGGAGAGCCGGATGCCACGTATCCTCAAAAAACGCGAAACGCTGCTCTTCGTCATCATCATCGTGATGATCGCCTGTTTCGCCACGCGTGCAGCCGGGTTTGCCGAGCCTGCCAATCTCGCCAATATCTTCAATGATACATCGATCCTGATCATCCTGGCACTGGCGCAGATGACGGTGATCCTGACGAAATCGATCGATCTTTCCGTCGCCGCCAATCTTGCCTTCACAGGCATGGCCATTGCCATGCTGAATGCCGCCTATCCCGATCTGCCGCTGATCGTGCTCGTGGTCACCGCTGTCGTCATGGGCGCGGTGCTCGGCGCCATCAACGGCTATCTGGTCTGGGCTCTGGAAATCCCGCCGATCGTCGTCACCCTCGGCACGCTGACCATCTATCGCGGCATGGCCTTCGTCTTGTCCGGCGGTGCGTGGGTGAATGCGCATCAGTTCACGCCGATCTTCCTCAACGTGCCGCGCACGCTGCTCCTCGGCCTGCCGGTGCTCTCCTGGATTGCCATCGCCATCGTGCTGATGATGTATTTCGTTCTGCGCTATACGCGCTTCGGCCGCTCCACCTATGCTAGCGGCGGCAATCCGGTTGCGGCGGTTTATGCCGGCATTGATGTCGGCTGGACGCGCTTTCTCGCCTTCGTGTTGTCGGGTGCTCTGGCCGGCCTCAGCAGCTATCTCTGGGTATCGCGCTATGCGGTTGCATATGTAGACATCGCCAACGGTTTTGAACTCGACAGCGTCGCGGCTTGCGTCATCGGCGGCATCTCGATCGCCGGCGGTGTGGGCTCGGTCGCCGGCACCCTGCTCGGCGCGCTGTTTCTCGGCGTTATCAAGAATGCCCTGCCCGTCATCGGTATTTCGCCGTTCACGCAGATGGCGATCTCCGGCACCGTCATCATCCTCGCCGTCGCCTTCAACGCCCGGCGCGAACGCAATCGCGGCCGTATCATCCTCAGGGATCAAGCGGCGAAGGAAACCTCGGGCAAGGAGGTCGCCGCATGAGCACCGTTTCCGAAACCACGCCGGAAAAGCGCAGCATTCCCGACCGTCTGGGCACGCCCTTCAAGCGGGTGATGGCGAGCTGGGAAGTCCTTCTGCTCGGCGTTGCGATTGCCATTTTCATTTTTAATTCACTGGCTTCGCCCTATTTCCTCGACCCCTACAATCTTTCTGACGCGACTTTCAATTTCACCGAAAAAGCGATGATCGCCTTCGCGATGGCGCTGCTGGTCATCGCCGGCGAAATCGACCTATCCGTCGCCGCCATTATCGCGCTTGCCTCGACCGCCATGGGCGCCGCTGCGCAGGTGGGCGTCGACACGGTCGGGCTGGTGGCAATCGGGCTGGGTGTCGGCCTCGTCTGCGGCCTTTTTAACGGCTTCCTCGTCTCGGTATTGAAACTGCCGTCGATTGTTGTGACCATTGGCACGATGAGCCTGTTCCGCGGCATTTCCTATATCGTCCTCGGCGACCAGGCCTATGGCAACTACCCCGAGCCCTTCGCCTATTTCGGCCAGGGCTATGTCTTCTGGGTCTTCTCCTTTGAATTCGTTCTCTTCATCGTGCTGGCGATCGCCTTTGCGGTGCTGCTGCATGCGACGAATTTCGGCCGGCAAGTCTATACGATCGGCAACAATGATTTTGCGGCGCGCTTTTCCGGCATTCCGGTCGAACGGGTCAAATTCATCCTGTTCCTTCTAACCGGTATCATGAGCGGCATTGCTGCCGTCTGCCTGACCTCGCGCCTCGGCTCCACCCGCCCCTCGATCGCGCTCGGCTGGGAGCTGGAAGTCGTGACCATGGTGGTGCTCGGCGGCGTGTCGATCCTTGGCGGCTCCGGCACGATCGGCGGCGTCGTCATTGCAGCTTTCGTCATGGGCCTGGTAACGTTCGGTCTCGGCCTTCTCAACGTGCCGGGCATAGTCATGTCCATCTTCATCGGCCTCCTTCTCATCATCACCATCGCGCTGCCGATCGTTGCACGGCGCATCAAAGCCATGAGCCCGAAATGACCACTCCTCTCGAACGCCATGCCTTCAAGATGAGGCTCAATCCCGGGATGGAGGCCGAATACCGGAAACGCCATGACGAAATCTGGCCCGAACTGGTGGAACTGCTGCACCAGGCCGGCGTCAGCGACTATTCCATCCATCTCGACCGCGAGACCAACACGCTGTTTGGCGTCCTGACACGGCCGAAGGATCACACGATGGCAAGCCTTCCCGACCATCCCGTCATGAAGAAGTGGTGGGCGCATATGGCCGATATCATGACAGCCAATCCCGACAATTCGCCCGTTCAGAGCGATCTCGTCACGGTTTTCCATCTGCCATGACAGCTCCGTCGACCTACCGCCGCATTGCTGTCCTCGATATTGGCAAAACCAACGCCAAGGTCGTAGTACTCGACGCGCAGACCGGCGCAGAGATCGCCGTCGTGCGGACGTCCAATACGACGCTGAAGACCGGCCCATATCCACATTACGATATCGAGCGGTTATGGGATTTCGTTATCGCCGCGCTGAGGGATTTTGCTGCTGCGCCCGGGTACGACGCCATCTCGATTACCACCCATGGCGCCTCTGCCGTTCTTCTTGCCGGAGATGGCAGCCTGGCCCTCCCCGTACTTGACTACGAGCATCGCTATCCGCAAGCCGTGCAGGAAGCCTATGAAAACCTGCGGCCGCCGTTCAAGGAGACTTTTTCCCCGAGCCTTTCCGGCGGCCTGAATGTCGGCGCACAGATCCATTATCAGAAAAGCGTATTTCCCCGCGAATTCGCGCGCGTCAGCACGATCCTCACCTATCCGCAATATTGGGCCTTTCGGCTGACGGGCGTCACCGCCAATGAGGTGACCTCGCTCGGTTGCCACACCGATCTCTGGAACCCGACCACCGGCGCTTATTCCTCGCTGGTCGACACGCTTGGCATTCGCCCGCTGATGGCCCCCATCCGCTCCGCCTTCGATGCGCTCGGGCCTCTGTTGCCGACAATCGCGGCGAAGATCGGTCTTGATACTGCGATTCCGGTCTATTGCGGCATTCATGATTCCAACGCCTCGCTGCTGCCGCATCTGGTGGAGAACGAAGCGCCCTTCGCCGTCGTGTCGACCGGGACCTGGGTGATCAATTTCGCCGTCGGCGGCGATCTCGACCATCTCGACCCGGCGCGTGATGCGCTCGCCAACGTCGATGCCTATGGTCGGGCCGTCCCTTCCTCGCGCTTCATGGGCGGGCGGGAATTCGAGATTCTGGCGAGTGAAATCGGTCAGGCCGAACCTGAAGCCATAGAAGCGGCGCTGGAAACCGTGATTGGCAAGGGCTTGATGCTGCTCCCGAATGTGGTCGATGGCTCCGGTCCTTTTCCCGGCAAGACGAGACGTTGGATCGGCGACGCCTCGGCAAATCCGGCAGAACGCCTCGCCGCCGTCAGTCTCTATCTTGCGTTGATGACGGAAGCATGCCTCGGCTTGATCGGCGCCAAGGGGCCGATCTTCGTCGAAGGGCCTTTCGCGCTCAATCACGCCTATCTTTCCGCCTTATCTTCACTGACGCAATCTAATGTCATCGCCCTTCCCGGTTCGACCGGCACCAGCCAGGGCGCGGCGCTGCTGACCGGCATCAGGCCAACGGCTCCATCGGAAAACCCGCCCATCCGTGGCGATCTGCCGGGTCTGCAAGACTATCGGCTGGCCTGGCATCGGGCATTGGCGGAATAAGCTGCCTCTCGCCCCTAAATTCCCGCAGTAGTTTGCCGCTGGAAATTTCTGAGAACCGTCAAAATTGTCTCCACGACGGTTATTTTCTTGCGGAATCGCGGTAATATTCCTACAGAAACTACCCTTATGAGCGCTTTTGAGGTCAAAAATGTCCGAAAGCGATCATCAGCCTCGATGTCACTTCCTGTCTCCATTTCAAGGCGCCTTACGGCAGTTCGCGCATGACGACAGGCCATTGCGGCGGGTTCAAAGGGCGCTGCCGCGCCCATCCAAGGAGAGAAAAAATGAGTCTGAAGACATTGACGGCTGCGACGTTCGTCGCCTCGCTGGCCTTCGTGCCGCTTGCGCATGCGGACATCGTGATCGGGCTGATCGCGCCGCTAACCGGCCCCGTGGCCGCTTACGGCGACCAGGTCAAGAACGGCGCCCAGACCGCCATCGACGAGATCAACAAGAGCGGCGGCATTCTCGGTCAGAAAGTGGTTTTGAAACTGGGAGACGATGCGGGCGATCCGAAGCAGGGCGTTTCCGTTGCCAACGATTTCGTCGGCCAGAGCATTCGTTTCGTCGTCGGTCCGGTCACTTCGGGTGTGGCCATTCCGGTTTCGGACGCGCTCGCCGAAAACGGCATCCTCATGGTGACGCCGACCGCGACCGCGCCGGATCTCACCAAGCGCGGCCTCACCAATATTCTGCGCACCTGCGGCCGTGACGACCAGCAGGCCGACGTTGCGGCGAACTACGTCCTGAAAAACTTCAAGGACAAGAAGATCGCCATTCTCAACGACAAGGCCGCCTACGGCAAAGGTCTGGCCGATGCCTTCAAAGCAACGCTCAATGCGGGCGGCGTGACGGAAGTGCTGAACGACTCCCTAAACCCCGGCGAAAAAGACTACAGCGCCCTGACGGCGAAGCTCAAGTCCGCCGGCGCCGAGGTCGTTTATTTCGGCGGCTATCATCCGGAAGGTGGTCTTCTCGCCCGTCAGTTGCACGACATCTCCGTCAAGGCGCAGCTCATCGGCGGCGACGGCCTGTCGAACACCGAATATTGGGCCATCGGCAATGAAGCTGCCGCCGGCACGATCTTCACCAACGCCTCCGACGCTCTGAAGAATCCGGATTCCCAGACCGCCGCGAAGGCGCTGAAGGAGCGCAACATCCCGGCCGAAGCCTTCACGCTGAATGCCTATGCCGCGGTGCAGGTACTGAAAGCCGGCATCGAGAAGGTTGGCAGCGCCGATGACGCGCAAGCCGTGACAACGGCATTGAAGAGCGGCGAACCGATCGAAACCGCTATCGGCAAGGTCACCTATGGCGAGACGGGCGATCTCACCTCGCAGAGCTTCTCGCTCTACAAGTGGGAAGCCGGCAAGATCGTACCGGTCGAATAAGCGACGCGGCTCGCGTCTTCAAACTTTGCCGGGCCGTTTGCGGCCCGGCATTTTTATGCTGGTCGACCCTGCGCTGCCCATCAGCAAACGGTGTGGAAGCGTTCAATGCAGGTAGAGAGGACCTCCTCACCCGGCTTTTTCCACCAATTCGCTTCCGAGAAGATTTCCACTTCCTGCGGACCGGAAAAGCCGGCCTTCTCGACAGCGGCGCGAATGCGCTTCAGGTCGATGACGCCGTCGCCCATCATGCCTCGGTCGAGCAGCAGGTCCTTGGTTGGTACCAGCCAATCGCAGATATGGTGCGCAAGGATCCGGCCTTTGGCGCCGGCGCGAGCGATCTGCTCGTAAAGCTTCGGGTCCCACCAGACATGATAGACATCGACGGCAATGCCGATGCCCTCGCCCAGCAAGTCGCAGATATCGAGCGCCTGTTCGAGCGTATTCACGCAGGCACGGTCGGCGGCATACATGGGGTGCAGCGGCTCGATCGCGAGCGGAATGCCGGCGCTGCGCGCATGCGGCAGGATCGCCGCAATGCCGTCAGCCACCATCTCGCGGGCATGAACAATATCCTTCGAGCCCATCGGCAGGCCGCCGACGACAAGCACGAGGCAATCGGCATTCAGCGCCGCCGCTTCGTCGATCGCCCGCCTGTTGTCGTCGATCGCCGCCCTGAGGCCTTCGGCATCGGCCGCGGGGAACATGCCGCCACGGCATAACCCCGTGACCTTCAGCCGGTTGTCGGCAATGATTCTTGCCGCTTCCGCCAAACCGATCGCGTGCACCTGATCGCGCCAGGGTGCGATTGCGACGATATCCTGCTTCAGGCAAGCCTCGACTGCCTGGCGCATGTCATATTGCTGGCGCACGGTCGCAAGATTGATGGAAAGGCCGGATACAGCCATTCTGTTGATCCTCCCAGATCCTGTTTCCGATTACGCGACGCCGACCGTTGCAAGGATCGTCTTCATCCTCTGCACGGCGAGATCTGGGTCTCTGAGAACCCGCGCGGTATCGGCCAGACGGAACAGCTCCGACAAGTGCACGATGGAGCGCGTGCTTTGCTGGCCGCCGAGCATCTGAAAATGGTCTTGGAAGCCGTTGAGATAGGCAAGGAACACCACTCCGGTCTTGTAGAAGCGCGTCGGCGCCTTGAAGATGTGGCGCGAGAGCGGAACGGTCGGCGCCATCATTTGATGGAAGGCGTCGAGATCGTTCTCGGCTAGCTTCGCGAGAGCCGCGCTTGCCGCTGGCGCGATCGCATCGAAGATACCGAGCAGCGCATGCGAATAGCCCTGGCTGTCCCCTGCGATCAGTTCAGCATAGTTGAAATCGTCGCCGGTATACATTTTCACCGCCGGATCCAGGCGGCGGCGCATGACGATCTCTTTTTCCGCCGACAGCAGGGATATTTTGACGCCATCGACCTTGGCGGCGTTGTCGTTGATGATCGCAACGGCCGTCTCCATCGCGCGCATGTCGTCGGACGAACCCCAATAGCCCGCCAGAGCCGGATCGAACATCGCGCCCAGCCAATGGATGATCAGCGGCTGTTGGACCTGCCCGAGGATGCGGTTGTAGACGCGGATATAGTCGTCCGGGCCTTTGGCGGCTGCGGCAAGCGCGCGGCTCGCCATCAAAATGATCCGTCCGCCCTGGTCTTCGACGAAGGCGACCTGCTCCTCATAGGCGCGGATGACGTCATCGATGCTGACATCGGGACCTGGTGCCAGATGATCGGTGCCGGCGCCATAAGCGATCAGCGAGTCCGAGCGATTGCGGGCGGCCGATTGCGCATGCATGATCAGCTCCTTGGCGCCGGTCCAGTCGAGGCCCATGCCGCGCTGCGCCGTGTCCATCGCTTCGGCGACGCCAAAGCCGAGATCCCAAAGATATTCGCGGAAAGCGATCGTCCGCTCCCAGTCGATATTGCGGTCGAGCCAGGGATCATTGTCGGCCAAGGGGTCGACGACGACATGGGCGGCGGCATAGGCGACGCGATTGAAGCGATGGCCGCCTGCCGGTCGCTCCAGAGGGCTAAGCGGCGTGTTGGCGACGGTGAATTCGGCAAGCTTGCCATCGGTCGCGGGCAAACGAAGGGTCTTCGTCATGGTCTTATATCTCCTGGCGAGCGGAAAGCGAGGGAACGTCGACCCAGCGGCGCTCCGCCCAGCTCTTTTGAGCGAGCTCGGCGAGTTGAACGCCCTTGGCGCCCTCGCGCAAGGTGAATTTCCACGGCGCATCCTCGGCGACGTGGCGCAGGAAATCTTCCCACTGCGCCTTGAAACCATTGTCGAACGTCTGCGTGTCCGGCACCTCGTCCCAGGTTTCGAAGAAATTGATCGGCTGCGGCTGATCCGGATTCCAGACCGGCTTCGGCGTATTGACGCGATGCTGCGTCCAGCAGCGCATCAGCCCGCAGACCGCGGACCCATGCGTACCGTCAACTTGGAAGGTGACGAGATCGTCGCGGCGCACGCGTACGGCCCAGGAGGAATTGATCTGCGCGACGATACCGCCGTCGAGCTCGAACGTGGCATAGGCCGCATCGTCGGCGTCGGCGACGTAGGTTTTGCCGATCTCATCGACGCGGCTCGGAATATGCGTCGCGCCATAGCAGCTCACGGCTTTGACCTCGCCGAAGAGATTGTCGAGCACGTAGCGCCAATGCGGCAGCATGTCGAGTATCATGCCGCCACCCTCGGCCTTGCGGTAATTCCAAGAGGGACGCTGCGCCTTTACACCCCAATCGCCTTCGAAGACCCAATAGCCGAATTCGCCGCGTACGGAGAGAATCGTACCGAAGAAGCCGCTGTCGCGCAGCATGGCGATCTTGCGCAGGCCCGGCAGATAAAGCTTGTCCTGCACGACGCCATTCTTGACGCCGCGGCGCTCGGCCGAGTCCGCAACCGAAAGCGCTTCCTCCAGCGTCTCGGAAATCGGCTTTTCGCAATAAACGTGCTTGCCGGCTGCAATAGCCCTCTCCAGCAGGGAGACGCGCATCTGCGTCGAACCGGCGTCGAAGAAAATCGTGTTGTTGGGATCGGCAAGCGCGCTGTCGAGATCGGTGGTCGTTTTCGCGAGGCCATGCTTGCGGGCGATGTCCGTGATCTTTTCGGCATTGCGGCCGACCAGGATAGGGTCCGGCATCAACCGGTCGCCATTGGCAAGCAGCACGCCACCCTGCTCGCGGATCGCCAGAATCGACCGCACGAGATGCTGATTGTAACCCATGCGGCCGGTGATGCCATGCATGATGATGCCGATCGGCTTCGTCACCATATCCCACTCCTCCCGTAAATAACTATATAGTTACATGACTGACACGGCAAAGCGGCGCTGTCAACGGCCATCGTCGGTGGCCGCGTCGGCAGTCACCCGGATTCGGCGAAATTATGGGCTGTTTTAGCGCTCAGGGACGCAGATAGGCGAAGATGACGTCGACGATATGCTCGCCCCAGGCCTCTATCTCCGATTTGTCGGAAAGGTTCCGCCGGAAGATCGTCGACAGCGTCCAGCGGTTCGTCAGGAAAAAGGAACCGAGGGCGGCGATGCTCATGTAAATTTTGACGGGATCGCAGCCGGGACGAAAATCGCCGGCTGCAGCGCCGCGATCCAGCAAACCGGAAATTTCGGCGACTAGGGGCGAATGCAGCTCGAAAATCCGCGCCGACCGCTTCAGAAAGCGGGCCTTATGCAGGTTTTCCGTATTGAGAATGCCGAGGAACTCCGGGTGATCAAGAAAATATTTCCATGTGAAAACAACAAGCTCCCGCATGCCCTCGGTGGGGCTGCGGTGCGAGAGATCGAGCCTTGCTTCCGCCGAACGGATGGCAACATAGCTGCCTTCGAGGACGGCGACATAGAGCGCGTCTTTACCGCCGAAATAGTGATAGAGCATGCGCTTGTTGATGTTGGCGCGCTCGGCAATGGCGTCGACGCGGGCGCCACCATAACCGCGCTCGGCAAATTCCTTGGTCGCCGCAGCCAGGATCGCCTTGCTCGTGCGCTCGGCATCCCTCAGGCGCGGTCGCTCGGCGGATGAACTCGATGCCGCCTGACCGGTGGACTCGGCCACAGTTTCAGCCTCTGGGCTCTTCGATCGGCCCTTTTTGATTTTGGCTTCGCTCATCGCGGCCCCCGATTGCATCTGGCAGGCCATGCGGCCTTTTAACCGCCGACAATTACTCGATCATGGCACAAGTTAACAGTCCCTCGAAAATCGCCGGCAGTAGTAACTATATAGTTATATAAAATTATGCTTTTGGCAATGCGCGCTTAGCGCGCAGGCTCGAAGCACCGCGCTAATCACATGCCTTCGCCGAGGGTGGGCGAGTGAAGCGGGCGATTTTCGTCTGCTTCGCAGTTGCCTGCAGTTACAACGGCAGTTCCTCGCCGGCTTGTTCCCGGACCATGTACTCGGCGTACCAGTCCGGCCAATTTTCATCGCGTTGGCCGCCGGTTCGCTTCTCGTGCTCGCCGTGCGCCTCCGCCGCCCGTCGGAGCGCGGCCGCAAGCTCGGTCGGCGAGGCGAATGACGTGACGTTCCTGTCCACGCGATCGGGCAATCGCGTTGTCACCTCCTGAAGCAGCCAGGTATTACCGTCCGGATCGCTGAATGATGCGAGTGAGGCATAACTGCGGCGCTCGGGGTCCAGTCCGCTCACACGGCCCGGCCCTTCGCCGCGGTGGAATATCTCGCTGATCTCGACGCCACGCTTTTCAAGCTCCGCATGGGCCATTTCAATATCAGAGACCACGAGATAGAAGCTCGGTGTCTCCCCCAAATGGATCGAGCACGGCGAACCGGGAGGCGTGAATTGGACGGCGCGAGATCCGTCCTTTCGGACAAAGTCTGCATCAAGCCGCCAGCCGAGGCCGTCATAAAAACGCTTGGCGCGGTCGACGTCAGCGACGGGAAGGACGGCGACCTCAAGCTTCAGCGCGACCGTTGGTGTTGTCAAGCTCTCGCTCTGTGGTGTGCCTTGTGCCTGAATATTGCTCATGCGGGGCTCCCTGGGTTTAGAGATTTGAGACGAGTAAGAGACTATGAAACTGCAGGAGTATCGATGACGCAGCACGTTAGTTCGGTTGATGGATGGCAGTGATTTAGGCGACACGGCGGGCTTGGCCAGTGAGCGCCTTTAAGTTGATCGTCGGGCCTTCATCGCAGGGCATCTTGCTTTCAACGCCGGCACGGCCCAAGAGAACAAAAAACAATTCAGCACGGGCGGCCTTATGACAGGAAAACAGATCGCGATCATCGGTGCCGGCCCGGCCGGTCTGATGGCGGCCGAAGTGCTGTCACTCTCCGGTCATCGGATCACAGTCTACGACAGTATGCCGACGGTCGCTCGCAAATTCCTGCTCGCAGGGAAATCCGGCCTCAATATCACGCATTCGGAAGAGTACAGCCGCTTCGCCAGTCGCTTCGGCCCGAGCTCCGAGCGTCTGCGTTCGGCCCTCGATGCTTCTACGCCTGACGATATCAAGAGCTGGGCGGCGGCGCTTGGCACGGAGACATTCACCGGCTCCTCGGGCCGCGTCTTTCCAACGGTCATGAAGGCATCGCCGCTGCTGCGCGCCTGGCTCGGCAGGCTGGAGGCGCAAGGGGTCAAGGTTCGGACACGGCATCGCTGGTCCGGCTTTGCCGAAGGCGGCTTTGTCTTCGAAACGCCGGAGGGACGGAGGATTCTTCAGTGCGACGCGGCCCTGCTCGCGCTTGGCGGTGCGAGTTATCCCCGGCTCGGTTCGGATGCCGCCTGGATCACCTGGCTTCGCGATAAAGGCGTCGACATCGACGACTTCCAGCCCGCCAATTGCGGCTTCGATGTCGCCTGGAGCACGATTTTCAGAGAACGCTTCGCCGGGGGGCCGCTGAAGGCGGTGACGGCAACGTCCGATGCCGGCACCTTTCCCGGCGAGTTCGTCATTTCCCAGCATGGGATCGAAGGCAGCCTCGTCTACGCCCATGCCGCCAGCCTGCGTGACCGGCTTGCAAGCGATGGCAGAGCCGCGCTTACGATCGACCTCGCGCCCGGCAGGACCACAGAACGGCTATCGCGCGATCTGGCACGACAGGATGTAAAAGCCAGCCTTTCCAATCGCCTCCGCAAAGGCGCGGGAATTGAAGGCGTGAAGACGGCGCTGCTGCGAGAACTCGTTTCCCCCGCTGATCTCGCGGACCCGGAGCGGCTATCGCGGCTGATCAAAGCCTTGCCGATCCCGCTCCTGAGGCCGCGGCCGATCACCGAGGCGATCTCGTCGGCCGGCGGCATTCGTTGGAGCGGTATCGACGATGGATATATGTTGAAAGCGCTCCCCGGCGTATTCGTCGCCGGAGAAATGATCGATTGGGAGGCGCCGACCGGCGGCTATCTTCTCTCCGCTTGCTTCGCCACCGGACGCGCCGCGGCGAGAGGAATGGAAGCTTGGCTGGGGCGCTAACGGACTCGCATCTGTCTTAAAGCGAGATGCCGTCAGCCAATCCGCCCGTTCTCCATCAGCCAGGTCACCGACTCCTGCACGGCCTGCAGCGAAGTGTAGCGAGGGTGATAGCCCAGAAGCCGCTCGGCTTTGGCTATCGAGCAATTCGGGCTGCGGGCAATATGCTCCCAGGTCGCTTCGGCATCCTCCGGCGTCTGGCTTTCGGCCCATGTGTCATAGGGAAGAAATTCCAGTTTCGGTTCATGGCCGAACCAGCGTGACATTGCCTCGGCATAGCCTCGGAGCGTCAATGCGCCGCTTGACACCGCATGGAAACTCTCGCCGGTCGAGGCGCGCCAATTGGCGATAGCGCCCATGAACATCTGTGCGACATCGTCGGCATGGACATGATGGACCGTCTCCAGCCCGAAATTCGGGAGCGCGAGCGTTTCACCTCGGGCGAGGGTCGAAAATGCCGCGAGATTGAAATGACCGGCCGGATTGAGCGGCGCCCAGCCGGGGCCGACGATATGGCCGGGGTGGATCAACGTCGCCGGGAAACTCCCGATCCTCGCCTTCGTTAGCAGATAGTTCTCAATGGCGGCTTTCTGCGTTCCGTATTCGCCGAAGGGTCGCTTCGGCGCCTCTTCGAGCGTCGGCACGACGGTGGGAAAACCATGCGTCCAAATCGTGCCCGTATGCAGGAAGTGGCCGACATGTCCGGAGAGCGACTCCGCCAAATGCCTGGCGCTTTCCAGGGTGAAGCAGATCATGTCGATGACGATATCGGCTTTCAAGGCCCGGATCGCCGGCCCGAAACTGCCGTCCTTTTCCATCGCTGCGCGATCCATCGTCAATTGCTCGACGGCATCCCATGCCCGGTTCGACGAATAAGGTTTTGCCTGGCCGCGGCTCACTGCCACCACCTCATGGCCGGCCTCCACCAGCCGCGGCACGAGATAGGTGCCGACATGACCGGTTGCGCCGATGACCACTGCACGCGTCATGATGTCCTCCCAAGGATATTTCAAAATTGGATGTCGGAATCTGGAGTGAAGAGAATGATGCTCGAGAGAATAGGCGCGTACACTGCCTTGTCATCCCCATGCGGGAAGGAACTTTGTCGCAGCTAGGCGCCGCGGCGCAGCTTCAATGGCTCGAGCTCGCCGTCCTCATCCTCGGACTTGATATAGACCTGCAGCGTATAGCCAATATGCTCGGTCATCAGCGCCCTGGCGCGGTCGATATCGCGGTCGAGGGCCGCTTCCATCAGGGCCGCGTGATGCTCGATCGCCATCGCGTCGCGCAAGGCGGCGACCGCCGTCTCGTAGCCGATGGTCAGGCCGGCAGCGGCACGCTGCGTCGGCGCCAGACCGAGAAAACGATGATGACGGCGGAGCTGATCGGAAATCGTGCCCTGAAAGCGCAGGAGCCAGCTCGATGTCGCAGCGCTCAAGAGCGCGGCGTGAAAAGCCGCATGCTTTTCATCCCATTCGTCCGCCATTTCCTCCGAAGCGGCATCGGGTACGATCTTGCAACGAGAGAGGCGGTAGTGCGCAGTGACCACAGCGGATTCCCAGACCGGCCCACCTTTTTCGATCGATTCCAGCAGCAGCGGCAGTTCGACGACCATCCGCGCGCGCATCAGATCTTCCAACTCCGTGCGGGAAACCGGAGCGACTGCAAAACCGCGATTGCTGATGGCCGTCACCAGCTTTTCGGCTTCCAGCCGCGACAAGGCTTCGCGCAGTGGAGTCCAGCCGACGCCATAGGCATCCCGCAAGGCGCTGAGCTTCAACGCGGCACCCGGCCGGAGCTTCGTGTTGAGAATATCCCGCCGGAGCAGCCAATAAGCCGCTTCTGTCTTCGTAAGAGGTTCCTTGTCCTGCATCGCGTCGTTCCCAGCTCGCTGGACAAGATTATATATAAATTCTGCCTGCAGCCAAATTATATATCAAACAGGTTTATGTAGCATATCATATATCGCAAATTGACACGGACAGCGCAGCCGCTATGATCGCTGTCAATAAAGCTGAGAGAGCAAGGCTCTCTATAAAATCCGGGAGGAAATCATGAGGAAATCCGCATCCAGATGGTTGTCGGGGCTTGTTATCGCCGGCGCTTTCATGGCGAGCGTCGCCACGGCAGCCGCCGAGCCGATCAAGATCGCGATCGCCAATTTCGGCGAACATCCGCAGCTCAACGCTTCGATTGCCGGTTTCAAAAAGGCGCTGGCCGACAATGGCTTCGTCGAAGGCAAGGATGTGGTCTATACCGAGAGCAACACCAGCTTCGACGCGTCGCTGGTGCCGCAGATGATCGCCAAGCTGCAGTCGGACCGTCCGAAGCTGATGTATACCATCACGACGCCGGTCTCGCAGATCGCCAAAAAGGCGCTCGCCGGCTCCGGCATACCGATCGTATTCTCGGCCGTTACCGATCCGGTCGCCGCCAAGCTCGTTCCCTCCTGGGATGCCGGCGATGAGGGCATTACCGGCGCGAGCGATCTTCAGGATATCGCCGCCATTTTGACGTTCACCAAGAAGCTGCTTCCAAATGCCAAGCGCATCGGCGTGCCTTACAATCCGGGCGAGGCCAACGACGCCGCCTTGATCGAAAAGGTCAAGCAGGCCGCTCCGGCCGCCGGCTTCGAAGTCGTTCCCGTCGGTGTCGATAACGTCAACGACATTCAGCAGCGTATCGCATCGCTCGCCGGCAAGGCCGACGTGATCTACACGCCCGCCTCCAACCTGTTGCAGCCGGCAATCACCGCCGTTGCCGCAGCCGCCCGCCAGGCGCAGATCCCGATCGTCAATTCTGACGACGCTGCAGTTCGCAGCGGTGTCGTCCCGGCAAGCTTCGCCGTCAACTACGAGCAGGTCGGTGAAAATGCCGGCAGGATCGCCGCAAAGATCCTCAAGGGTGGCGATCCCAAGACGATCGCGCCATCGCGTCCTGCCTATGAGGACCACGCTCCGCTGATCAACAAGACCGTTTTGAAGGCCTTCGGCGCCGACGTTCCGGCCTCGCTTGCCGATTGCAATTGCTTCACGAAGTAATAGGCGGCATCTTCGAAGGATCGGTGTGATCCATGGCGGCGTTGAAAGCGCCGCCATTTCATAACCCTACAGTACAGGGGAGGCACGGATGCTGGACATCAAATCCGCGCGCAAAGTTTTCTACAGAGGCCAGCCCGACGAAAAGGTCGCGCTCAACGGCTTGACACTCTCCCTCAAGACCGGCGAATTCGGCGTCGTCATCGGTTCGAACGGCGCCGGCAAGAGCAGCATGCTGAATGCGATTTCCGGTGCCCTCAGCCTCGATTCCGGCCAGATCCTCATCAACGGCAACGATGTCACGAACACGCCGGTCCACAAGCGCGCAGCGCGCCTCGCCCGCGTGTTTCAGGATCCGATGAAGGGAACCGCCGCCAGCATGACCGTCGGCGAGAACATGCTTCTGGCGGAACTGCGCGGCAAGAAGCGTGGATTTCGGCCCGGTCTGAATGCCGCCCGCCTCGCCGCCTATAAGGAACGCCTCGCCGTTCTCGGGCTGGGTCTTGAGAACCGTCTGGATACCAAGGTGGAGCTTCTTTCCGGCGGCCAGCGTCAATCGCTATCGCTCATCATGGCAGTGGGCGGCTCGCCCGACGTATTGCTGCTCGACGAACACACCGCCGCCCTCGATCCGCGCACGGCCGATATCGTCATGCAGGCGACGGTGCACACTGTCGAAGCGCTGAAGCTGACGACCCTGATGGTGACCCATAACATGCAGCACGCCGTCGATTTCGGTGACAGCATCATCATGCTTGATGCCGGCCGCGTGCATCTCGAAATCACCGGGGAAGGCAAGCGGTGCATCACCGTGCCCGAATTGATCGGCCACTTCGCCGTCAAGACCGACCGCATGCTGTTGGTGAGCTGACATCATGATGGATTTCATTCAGACAACCGTTTCGAGCTTCGTCTCGCTGATCCCGGTCACGCTGGCGCAGAGCTTCATCCTGAGCTTCGTCGTGCTGGGGATCATGATCCCTTTCCGCATGCTGAGCTTTCCGGATCTGACCAGCGAAGGCGCCTTTCCGCTGGGTGGCTGCGTCTGCGGCATCCTCTTAGCCGCTGGTGTCGCACCGCCGCTGGCGATCATCTCCGCTTTTGTCGTCGGTCTCGCCGCCGGTTGCTGCACGGCCTTCATCCACCTGCGCTTCCGCATCCATACGCTGCTCGCCGGCATTCTGATGTCGACCATGCTCTACAGCATCAATCTTGGCATCATGGGCAAGTCGAACCTTTCCGTCTTCGGCTCACCGACGGTGTTCGATTGGGTGCCGTTGACCCAACCAGGCTTTCCGGCAAGCAAGATCGTCATCGCCGGCATTCTCGCTCTTATCGTGCTGATCGCCCTCAATCTCTACTTCAAGACGGAAAAGGGCACCGCCATGCGCGCCGTCGGCTCCAATCCGGATATGGCCGAAGCGCAGGGCATCAATGTCTGGGCCGCAACGATCGGCGGTGTCGGCCTCGCCAGCGCCTTTTCCGCCTCCAGCGGCGCGCTGATGGTACAATCGCAGGGCTTTGCAGACGTCAATATGGGCATCGGCATCCTGATCAACGGCCTGGCGGCGCTGATGATCGGCGAGGCCTTCACCGGCAAGCAGACCGTGTTGCGGCAACTGCTCGCGCCCTTCGTCGGTTCGATCATCTATTACCAGCTCGTCTCGCTCTGCCTCGCTGCCGGCATGCCGCCGCCGAACCTGAAGCTCGCTACCGGCCTGTTCGTCCTGCTGATGCTGGCGCTGCCGAGCATCAAGCGCAGCCGCGGCGGCGCGCCCGCCCGAGAAACCATCCGCGAATAAAGTGAGACGCGATACCATGAGCAGCCTTCCCGATCTCGCCGCTGTCGAGGCCATGGATGCGGCCGATCCGCTATGGTTCCTCCGCAGCCGCTTCGCCTTACCCGAGGGCGTCATCTACCTCGACGGCAATTCGCTTGGCGCTGCCTCGCATGACGTCTTCTCCGAATTGCAACAGGCTGCGACGGAGGAATGGGGCAACGGCCTGATCCGTAGCTGGAACAGCGCCGGTTGGTTCCACCTGCCGCTCGATCTCGGCGACCGCATTGGCCGGCTGATCGGCGCCGCACCAGGCCAGACCGTGGTCACCGACTCGACCTCGATCAACATCTACAAGGCCCTGCACGCCGCCCTTGCCATGCGTCCGGGCCGCAGTGTCATCGTCGCGGAAGGCGACAGCTTCCCGACCGATCTCTACATGGCCGAAGGTGTCGCCTTTACGCGTCCAGGCGTTAGCCTTCGCCTCGAAGGCAGGGATGCGGATAATATCGAGGACCTGATCGACGATCAGGTTGCCGTCGTCCTGGTCAACCACGTCAACTACAAGAACGCCGAGTTGCGCGACATGGCGGCGCTGACGCGCCGGATCCACGAGGCCGGCGCACTGGTGATCTGGGATCTCTGCCATAGCGCCGGCGCATTGCCCGTCGATCTCGACGGCGCCAATGCCGATTTCGCTGTCGGATGCACCTATAAATATTTGAATGGCGGCCCAGGCTCGCCGGCCTTCATCTATGCCGCCCGTCGTCATCACGACGCGATCACGCAGCCGCTGAGCGGCTGGTGGGGGCACGCAAGGCCGTTTGCCTTCGAGCAGAATTTTGCCGGCGGTGAAGGCATGAAGCGTTTTCTCTGCGGCACGCAGCCGATTTTGTCGCTACGGGCGCTGAAGGGCGTGCTCGGCGTCTGGGATGAGGTCGACATGGCCGCGCTTCGCAAAAAGAGCGTTGCGCTGACCGATCTCTTCATCCAGTTGGTTGAGGCGAAATGCGGCCAATATGGCGTCGTTTTGGAAACCACGCGCGACAGCGAAAGACGCGGAAGCCAGGTCTCCTTCACGCATAGCAACAGCTACGAAGTGATGCAGGCGCTGATCGAACGCGGCGTGATCGGCGATTTCCGCGCGCCCGCCACCCTGCGTTTCGGTTTCACGCCGCTTTATGTCGGCTACCGCGACGTCTGGCAGGCGGCGGAGGTGCTGGAGGATATTCTGAGCAGCGGATCGTGGAAGGATGCGCGGTTTGCCGTGCGTTCGACCGTGACCTGATACCAGATTGGCCTCGCAAAGCTGGGGATGAGGCGATGAGCTATTTCAGAATTACCGACTGGGAAAGTGCCTATACTAGCGATGCCTATGTGGTCGGCGGCGACCGCTGGCCGGCGGCCTGGATAGAGCCGGCAAAGGCCTTCCGCGATAGCCTGGCAACGAGCGGTCGTGCCAGGCTCGATCTTGCCTACGGACCTCATGAGCGCAATCGCTTCGATCTCTTCCTGCCCGATGAGAAACCAAGAGGATTGGTGGTCTTCATTCACGGCGGCTATTGGCTGGAGCTCGACAAGAGCTATTGGTCGCATCTGGCCGCTGCTCCGATCGCCAATGGCTACGCTGTCGCCATCCCCTCCTACACGCTTTGTCCGGAGAACCGCCTCACGGGCATCGCCAAGGAGGTTGCGGCAGCGATCGGCGTTGCCGCCGATATGGTCGATGGCCCCATGATACTGGCCGGACATTCGGCCGGAGGCCAGCTTGCCGCCCGCATGATCACGGCGACCTCCCCGCTTGCCGCATCCATCCAAACCCGCATCCGCCATGTGGTCTCCATCTCCGGGCTGCACGACCTTCGCCCGATCATGAAGAGAGCCATGAACGAGTTTCTGCGCATCGATGCCGCCGAAGCCATGGCCGAAAGCCCGGCACTGCTGGAGCCCGCGGAAAATGTCCGCCTTACATGCTGGGTCGGCGGCGCTGAACGTGCCGAGTTCATTCGCCAGAATGCCCTGCTTGCCAATATCTGGACCGGCCTCGGCGCCGCAACTGCCGCTGTCGTCGCGCCGGATCAAAATCATTTCACCATATTAGACGGCCTGACCGACCCCATGCATCCGCTGACGCGGACCCTGCTCTCTGATTAACCTGACGGCCCGGGCGCGGCAGGTGAATGCCTTTTCGCGGGAGACCCGGGTTCGAGCTCTGCGAACCCGGCTCCTGTTCTGCAGAGTTTATTTCTGAACGGGCGCGTTCATGGCCCAGGTGATGCCAAAGGGATCGCGAAGCTGACCCCAGCGGTCGCCCCAGAACATCACCTCGATAGGCATGACGACCTCGGCACCAGCATCGACGGCGCGTTTCCACCAGGCATCGATGTCATCGACAAGCAGTTGCAGGGTAAAAGCCTGCGGCTTTTCCAGCGCATGACCGTGTTCCGGATAGGCATCGCCCAGCATCAATGAACTGCCATTGATATAGAGATGGATATGCATCGTCCGGCCCTGTTCGTCGGCCGGATACATGAAAGCTTGTTCGGCACCGAAGGCGCGCTTGTAGAATTCGGCCGCCTTCACGGCGCCGCCGACCGTCAAATAGGGCACCAGGCCGCCAAGCACCGGCACCTTGGGCTGCTCTGATTGCGTTTGTTCTGCTGCATCGGTCATGATCGTCTCCTCGGAACGGATTTGCTGATGTGCCCAACTGGACGGGCTGTTCCAAGGACGGTCGTCGATCCGACTTTCCGACATGTGAAACGAGGATTTTTTTGATGGATCATCTCTAGGCAAAAGCATCTTGAGACGGAATCCGCCGTCTTCATCGATGCGGTCCCGCGCCTATCATCGAGATCTCTAAAGGCTGTTCCAATACCTTGAAAATTCGCCGGTTTTGCCAACAGCGTGGATGACGCCATGCAACTCCGCCAGACCTTTGAGCCGCCCGATCAGCGAATAGCCGGGATTGGTCGGCTTATCGACATCGTCGCCGATCAGGTGTCCGTGATCAGGGCGCATGGGGATCATATGGTCGGGTCGGCCATCGGTGCGGCGGCGAGCCTCTTCCGCCAACAGCAAGCGCAGGATTGCATGCATGTCGCTGCGTCCCTCCAGATGCGCGGCTTCGACAAAGGAACCGTCGGGCTCGATCGTCACGTCGCGCAGATGGGCAAAATTGATGCGCGGCGCAAATTCGCGGGCAATGGCGAGCACGTCATTGTCGGCATGCGAACCGAGGGAGCCGACGCAAAGGGTAAAGCCATTCGCCGGATGATCGACGCTGCTGAGGATACGACGCAGATCCGCCGCCGTCGAAACCACCCGTGGCAGACCAAAGAGCGAAATCGGAGGATCGTCGGGATGGATGGCGAGCCGTGCCCCAACTTCGGCGGCGACGGGCACGACCTCGCTGAGAAAAGTGCTGAGGTTTGCCTGCAGGTCCTCCGCCGTCAATCCGTCAAAGGACTCGATGGCCGCACGGATCGCCTCGCGCCCGTAGCTGTCCTCGCCACCGGGAAGTCCGGCGATGATATTGCTCTCCAGCCGGCGAACTGCCTCTTCCGAGAGCCCCTTCAGCCGCTCCTCGGCACGCTGCAAAAGCTCGGGCCCATAGTTCGTCTCGGCGCCTTTCCTGCGCAGGATAAAGACGTCATAGGTGACGAATTCCACCATGTCGAAACGCAGGGCAAGCGCCGTCGTCGGCATCTCGAAGCGCAGGTCGGTGCGCGTCCAATCGACCACCGGCATGAAGTTGTAGCAGATCGTCTTAATGCCGGATCGGGCAAGATTGACCAGCGTATCTTTCCAGACGCCGACCGCCTGGGCAGCGCCGGAGTCACCGCGCTTAATAGCGCTCGGGATCGGGATCGATTCGCAGACGCTCCAGCGCATGCCCGCCGCCTCCACCAAGGCCTTGCGCCCCTCGATCTCTTCCGGCGTCCATACGCGGGAATGGGAGATTTCGTGCAGTGCCGTGACGATGCCCGTTGCACCGGCCTGACGCGCATGAAGGAGTGAAACCAAATCCTTCGGTCCGAACCAGCGCCAACAGCTCTCCATACGATGCCTCTCCTATTTGTTGGTCAACATATCCCCGAATTGCTGAAAGTCCATACGGCTTGGCCATTGACACATGTTATTGACCAACAATATCCTTTTCGGGAATTGGAGGATGCACGACGTGGAAACCGCTGAGATCGAGGAAAGGGGATCGGCGGTAGACCAGGTGGTCGATGCGATCCGGCGGCTGATGCGCGAGCGTAATCTTGGCCTCGGCGACGCCCTACCCTCGGAAATCGAGCTGGCGGCTATGTTCAACAGCAGCCGCAATACCGTGCGTGAAGCGATCCGCATCCTGAAGGCCTACGGCATCGTCGAAAGCAGGCAGAAGGTCGGTGCCGTCATCACCGACCGCCGCCAACAGGCACTGATGGAGCTGTTCTCCTTCGCGATCGACATATCCGCTGAAAGCTTCCTCGACATCCAAGGTTTTCGCCGGCTCATCGAGGTCAATCTCTCCGATCTTCTGTTCGAGAATATCGACGATGCCGGCATTGTCCGGCTTCAAACAATTAACGACGCCATGAAGCTGGCATCGGAACTGTCGGAGGCAGCGGAATTCGATTTCAAGTTCCATGCCGAGCTGATCAGCTTTGCCGACAACCGCACGCTGTCACAGGTCTATGGTATTCTGCAGCCGCTGCTGCAGCGGCTGATGGAAGCCGGCAAACGATCCCGCGCCGCCGTCGAAAGCGCCTATGACGAACATTGCGATATCATCGCCGCCTTGAAAAAGCGGGACCGCATCGCCTATGCCTATCACATGAATCGTCATCTTCACGCCGGGCTGCAGTTCATCGAGCCTTCTGCAGAGCCACGGCAGATTTGACACAATCCATTTCATAACGGACGACAATCATGAAGAAACTGGCACTCGACACCGGCTGGACGCTTTCGCGCCTTCGCGCACCGTCTACAGCCCCTTCTCTGCCCGCCACGATCCCGGCCGCCGTGCCCGGAAATGTGCATCTCGATCTGCTCTCGGCTCGGCTGATCGCGGACCCCTATCTCGATGTCAACGAAATCTCCCAGGATTGGATCGGCCGCTCGGCCTGGCGCTATCGGGTGGCGTTCGACTGGGACGACCAAGAGGCAGAAAGGATCGATCTCTCCTGCCTCGGGCTTGATACCGCGGCGCGTCTGGAACTGAACGGCGCATTGCTCGGCGAAACCCGCAATATGCACCGCAGCTATCGTTTTGATATTCGCGACCAGCTCAAGGAGGGGCGGAATGAGCTGATCGTCAACTTCGATTCCGCCTATGCTCATGGTGAGGCGGTCCGCAGCGCGCTCGGTTCGGCCGCCGATATCCCGGCCAACTATCCCGGACCCGGCCATCTCATCCGCAAGATGGCTTGCAATTTCGGCTGGGACTGGGGTCCGAGCGTCGTCACTTCGGGCATATGGAAACCGATCACCATCGAGAGCTGGTCGAAGGCGCGTCTCGCCATTGTCCGCCCGGAAATCACTTTGCAGGGCGGTGACGGTGTCGCGCGCCTGCGCATCGAAATCGAATGGGCTGCAGAAGGTACGGATAGCGCGGCTCTGGTGATGTCGATCGGCGGCAAGCGGTCCGAAGTCCGGATCGCACAGGGCGAAACGCATGCTTTGGTGGAATGCCGCATCGACAATCCGGAAATCTGGTGGCCGCATGGGCTCGGCGACCAGCCTCTCTATGATCTCGATCTTCAGCTTCTGGGCTCCGACGGAGCGATGCTAGAGCGCTGGCAACGCCGCGTCGGCTTCCGTTCCGTGCGCCTCGACACCACACCCGACGAGATCGGCTCCGCCTTTACGCTCGTGGTCAACGACGTGCCGGTCTTTGCCCGTGGTGCCAATTGGATCCCGGAGGATTGCTTCCTGCCGCGGGTGACGCGGGAGCGCTACCGCGAACGGATCGCCCAGGCACGTGATGCCAATATGAACATTCTCCGCGTCTGGGGCGGCGGCATTTACGAGACGGATACCTTTTACGAAGAATGCGATGCCGCCGGCATCATGGTCTGGCAGGACTTCCTCTTCGCCTGCGCCGCCTACCCGGAGGAAGAGCCGGTCTATAGCGAGATCGAGGCGGAGGCGCGCGAGGCGATCACCCGGCTCATGCCGCATCCCTCGCTGGTGCTCTGGAACGGCAACAATGAAAACATCTGGGGCTATTTCGACTGGGGTTGGGGGGATGTGCTTGCCAACCGCCCTTGGGGCGCCGGTTATTATCTTGACCTGCTGCCGAAACTGGTCGCTGAGATTGATCCGACGCGGCCCTATTGGCCGGGAAGTCCCTATTCCGGCTCGATGGATATTGCGCCGAACGCCGACGAGCACGGCTGCAAGCACATCTGGGACGTCTGGAACGAAGTCGGATATGAGACCTACCGCAACTATATTCCGCGTTTCTGCTCCGAATTCGGCTGGCAGGCACCGCCGACCTACGCGACGCTTACCGAATCCGTTCGGGAGAAAAACCGAGCGCCGGCCTCCCCCGGCGTCCTGCATCACCAGAAGGCGACCAGCGGCAACGACAAGCTGATCAAGGGATTGGAAAACTGGTTTCCCGCTCCGGAAAACTTCGGCGATTGGCTTTTCGTCACCCAGCTCAACCAGGCGCGCGCCATCAGCCTCGGCATCGATCACATGCGCTCGCATCGCCCGACCTGCATGGGCGCAATCGTCTGGCAGCTTAACGATTGCTGGCCGGTGACCTCCTGGGCGGCAGTCGACGGCGCAGGCCGCAAGAAACCGCTCTGGTACGCGCTGCGCCACAGCTATGCGCCGCATCTCCTCACTATCCAGCCGCGCGGCGACGGTCTTGCCGCCATCGCCGTCAACGACACGACCCTGTTCTGGCGCGTCCCTTTCACCATTGAGCGCTTCGATTTCAACGGCACGCTTCTCGCCCGCCATTCCGTCTGGCGCGTCCTCTGCGACCGCTTCGAAAATGCCGAAATCTCGATCCCCAAGGATGTGGCGACGCCGGGCAACCCCGAGCGTGAATTCCTGCGCGCTCGCCTCGGCGATACCGAGGCCTGGTGGTTTTTCGAAAAGGACATGAAACTGCAATATCCCGAGCCTCGTTTCGAGCTTCAGGCGGAACAGATCGCCGACGGCATCGCCGTTACGATCACAGCCCAATCCTTCCTGCGCGACCTCTGCCTGTTTGCCGACCGCATCAGCCCGAATGCCGAGGTCGACGACATGTTGGTCACTTTGATGCCCAGCGAAAGCAAGACGTTCCGCATCAAGGGCGTGTCGAAAGAGGCTGGGGACGATGCCGATCTTTTCTCTATAGTGCGCACGGCAAATCAAGTTGCGGGTGCAGCGCCGCACCGGTGAGGAGGAACTCAACCGGTCACAGGTCGAAATGCCCTCAGGAAACATTGCGATCGGAAACGGCAAATTGCCTCCTATGATCGTACAGCGGCTTGTGGTCTAGTACTATCACCGACCCATGAATCAGCGAGACACGGTTATGTCCTTGGAATCCAATCGTAGCTTTCAGACGCCACGGCGCGAAGAACTCGGTCTTTCCACGTTTGCCAACAGCGCCGGCCTGTCGGTATCGGCGCTGCCGAACGGCACGCTGTTTGCAATCGATTTCGCCGACCAGCAGGGAAGCGTCATGATCAACCAGGTGCTGGGATCGCCTGTTTACGGTGGTATCGGACGCCTCTATCTGCGCATCGGCGGCTCGCAGCCGGAAGTCGCCGAAATCGTTGGGCCGAAGGCCACGGTGCGGTTCGGCCATGACGAGACCGGCTTTTGCTGGAGCGGAGAGACCGCTGGAATCAAGCATTCGGTGCGGCTGCAGCTCCATTCGAGCGAAAGCGCCTGGTTCTGGCAGGTTTCGCTGGAAAATACGACCAATGCTGCGCTTTCGGCCGATCTCGTGCTGATCCAGGACGTTGGCCTCGGCGATCGCGGTTTCCTGATGAACAGCGAGGCCTATGCTTCGCAATATATCGACCATCACATTGCCGAACATTCCGCTTTCGGGCCTGTCGTGATGAACCGGCAAAATCTCAAGCAGGGTGGCGGGCGCAATCCTTGGCTGGCACAAGGCTGCCTGGATGGCGCGGCCGCCTATGCCACGGACGCGATCCAGTTGGTGGTGCCCGCCCCAAGCGGCGATGCGCAGATGGTGCCTGGCTTTGGTGAAAGCCTGCCGAGCATTCGTCGGCAGCACGAGGTCGCCTGTCCGGTAATCCAATCGAAGCCGCTCGCGCTCACGCCAAAGACACTCGTGACCACAACATTCTTCGGCCTATTCGTTGCCGATCACCCTGCGGCCTCAAGCGATGCCGATCTTGCAAGGCTTGACGCCCTACCGCTGGCGCTTGGCGAACTGACGAAAACCGACATTGCCGGTGGTGCGCCGGTTCGCAGCATTGTACAGGACGCGCCGCTATTGGTGACCGAGTCATTGGACGAAGCGACGATCGAGCGGCTTTATCCCGAGCGGATGCTTGAAGAACGCGTTGATGGCCAGCTCTATTCCTTCTTCGTGCCGGACGGCTCGCTTAATCGCCACATCGTGCTGCGTGAGAAAGAGCGCGTTGTCGCACGCCGTCACGGCGCCATCGTCCGCAGCGGCCAGAACATGCTGTTGGATGATCAGACGCTGGCAGCAACGTGCTGGATGCAGGGCATTTTCGCCGCGCAGTTGACGATCGGCAATACGTCCTTCCACAAGCTTTTCTCGGTCTCCCGCGACCCCTATAATCTGACCCGGGCAAGCGGCCTGCGTATCCTCGTAGACATGGGCGAAGGCTGGCACCTGCTTGGCGTTCCCGCCGCATTCGACATGGGATTGAGCGATATTCGCTGGATCTATCGGCTCGCCGACCGGACCATCAGGGTGACAGCAATCGCCTGCGGCGACGATCCGTCGATGCAGTGGACCGTAGCAGTCGACGGTGCCGCCTGCCGTTTCCTGGTGTTCGGCCATATCGTGCTCGGCGAGCGTGACTATGAAGCCGTCGCCAACATCGAGATCGATGCGGCGGCCAAACAGATATCGTTCCGGCCGCAATCCTCCTGGCTTTGGGATCGCTATCCGCAGGCCGCCTACCATCTCGTCACCTCGACGCCGGATGCTTTCGAGGCGGTTGGCGGCGACGAGCTTCTCTACAGCGACGGCGCATCTCGCAACGGCCCCTTCATCGCGCTCAAATCGCGCCCGACCCAAAGCTTCAGTTTTGCCGTCACCGGATCGATGACCGACACAGCGGAAGGCGAACGTCTTGCCGCACGGTATAAGGCCGGTGTCAGCAGCGAAGAGATGCTTGCGCCTGCACAGCGCTTCTGGAACCATGTCACGCGGGGCGCCCGTATCGAGGGCGACGGGCCGGATCTGTTCGCCCAGGCCGTGATGCTGCCTTGGCTTGCGCATGACGCGATCGTGCATTTGAGCGTGCCGCACGGCCTCGAACAATATACGGGGGCGGCCTGGGGAACGCGCGATGTTTGTCAGGGACCAGTGGAATTCCTGCTCGCCTATGAACATGATGACGAAGTGAAGCAGGTGCTGAGCACCGTGTTTTCCGAACAATACCGCGACCGGGGCGACTGGCCGCAATGGTTCATGCTGGAGCCCTATGCCAGTATTCGTGCCGGCGAGAGCCATGGCGATATCGTCGTCTGGCCGCTCAAGGCGCTCTGCGACTATATCGAAACGACGGGTGATCTTGCCTTCCTGGCCGAAACCGTGCCGTGGCGCGCCGACGACACCATGCAACGGACTGAAGAGACGGCGACGATTTCCGCGCATGTCGAAAAGCTGCTCGATACCGTCCGCAGCCGCTTCGTACCTGGCACCAGCCTGATCCGTTATGGCGAAGGCGATTGGAATGACAGCCTGCAGCCGGCTGATCCGCATTTGCGCGATTGGATGGTCAGCAGTTGGACCGTCTCGCTGCTTTATGAGCAACTGGTGCGCTACGCGGCGATCCTGACGCTGTGCAGCCGCGGCGGAGAGGCGGAGCCGCTCAAGGAAACGGCCGCCGCCATGCGCAGCGATTTCAATCGCCTCCTGATGCGCGACGGCGTCGTCGCGGGCTATGGCGTCTTTGATCCGAGCCATGATGGCGTCGAACTGCTGCTGCATCCGCAGGATACGCGCACGGGCCTGCATTATTCGCTGATCGCAATGACACAGCCGATGTTGGGTGGTCTCTTCACGCCGGAGCAGCGGCATGCGCATATGAAGCTGATCGAGGACAATCTGCTTTTCCCCGACGGCGTGCGACTGATGGAAAAGCCGGCGACCTATGCCGGCGGGCCGGAGACTTTGTTCCGCCGCGCTGAATCCTCGGCTTTCTTCGGACGCGAGATCGGGCTGATGTATGTGCATGCTCACCTGCGCTATTGCGAGGCGCTGGCTCTCGACAGCGATGCCGAAGGCGTTTGGAGCGCGCTGGCGCTCGCCAATCCGATCGCGGTCAGCGGCCGGCTCGACCACGCATCGCTGCGCCAGCGCAACACCTATTTCAGCAGCAGCGACGCCGCGTTCGCCGATCGCTATCAAGCGTCCGATGATTGGGGTCGCGTCAAGGCTGCCGATATTGCCTTCGATGGCGGCTGGCGCATCTATTCGAGCGGCCCCGGTCTCTTTACGAAAAGCCTGATCAGCAATGTCTTCGGCTTCAAACGGCACTTCGGCGCGCGCACCCGTCAGCCGTTGTTGCCGGCATCCGTTGCCATTTCCGAAGTCGAGCTGAATTTCGAAGCCTAATTACGAAGGGAGCCGCCTGACGCGGCTCCTCTGCCAATTTTGCAGTCAGGCGGCGCAGGAGACATGATGCGCCACGGGGCTTGAGCGGCGGTCGAGTGCGCCGCTCCAGAGGGTGAGGATGAGGGCCGCGGCGACCAGGATCGCACCGACCCAGGGCGTGGCACCGAGACCAAGCGAGGATTCCACCACCAGACTGCCGATCCAGGCGCCCGCGGCAATGCCAAGATTGAAGGCGGCAATGTTCAGCGCCGAGGCGACATCGACCGCGGCTGGACGCACCTGCCGGGCAAGCTGGACGACATAGAGCTGCAGACCCGGCACATTGGCGAAGGACAGGAAGCCGAGCGCCGCCAAAGTCGGAATTGCCAGCCAAGGCGAAACGGCGGTGAAGCTGAACAGCAAGAGCACGATCGCCTGGGCGATGAAGAGCCCTGTCAGCGCCTTGACCGGATTGCCATTGGCAAGCCGGCCGCCAACGACATTGCCGACAGCAATGGCAATACCGTAGAGCACTAGGATCAGGCTGACGGCGGAGGCCGCAAAGCCGGTCACTTCCTGCAGGATCGAGGCCAGGAAGGTAAAGGCGACGAATGTGCCGCCGTAGCCGAGAGCGGTCATGGCGAAGACGATCAGCAGCCGGCCGCTCGCAAGCACGCGCACCTGCTCGCCGATTCCTGCCGGCGGCGCCTTCTTCAGGTTTGAGGGCAGCAACAAGGCGATGCCGGCAAAGGCGATGATGCCGAGGACGGCGACGGCAGCGAAGGTGGCGCGCCAGCCGAAGGTCTGGCCGATGAAGGTGCCGAGCGGCACGCCGGTGACGATCGCGACTGTCAGCCCCATGAACATCATCGCGATCGCCGAGGCACGGCGGTTTTCCGGCACCAGATCGGCCGCGATGGTCGATCCTACGGAGAAGAAGACGCCATGCGCGAAGGCCGAAAGCACGCGGGCGACAAGCAATGGCTCGTAGCCTGGACTTAGGGCCGCCATGCCGTTGCCGGCGACGAAGAGCGCCATCAGGCCGAGCAGCAGCGGCTTGCGCTCGATGCGGCCGGTGAGCGCTATGAGAATCGGCGCGCCGAAGGTGAGGCCAAGCGCGTAGACACTGACGATGAGGCCGGCGAGCGGCAGGGTGATATGAAGATCGGTCGCGACCGTCGGCAGCAGACCGACGATGACGAATTCGGTGGTGCCGATCGCATAGGCCGCGATCGTCAAGGCAAATAGAGCTAATGGCATGAGATAACCCGATCGAAAAAGGCATCCGGAAACATCCGGCTGGACTGGTTCTTGTTCGCGCAGAATATGGCCCCGAGACATTCGATTGATAATTGCGTATATAAACTCAACACTTGTGAATTGAATTCAAAAAAATGAGAGGGTGATGGACAATCGCGCCGGGGAAATGGATGTCTTCGCCCAAGTGGCCGAGCTTCGCAGCTTCTCGGCGGCGGGACGAAAATTGCGCCTGTCGCCTTCGGCCGTCAGCAAGCTCGTCACACGCCTGGAGGACAGGCTCGGCACGCGCCTTCTCGTGCGCACCACGCGGTCGCTGCAATTGACGCCGGAGGGAGAGGTCTATCTCGAGCGCGCTCAACGCATTCTCGCCGAAATACAGGAGACGGAGCGCTTGGTGACTGCCGGGGGTTCCGCGGTTCCGCGCGGACCTCTGCGCGTCAGCGCTTCCGTTGCCATAGGCGTGCGCTGCATCGTGCCACTTATTCCGGATTTCCTGGCGCTCTACCCGGAAATCGAACTCGATATTTCGCTCAGCGACAGCGTCATCGATATTGTCGGCGAGCGCGCCGACGTCGCTATTCGTGTCGGATCGTTGCGCGACAGTTCACTGAAAGCCCGCAAGCTGCTTGAAAGACGACGGGTCATCGTTGCCTCACCGGCCTATGTCGCAAGATGCGGCATGCCGGCGACACCGGACGATCTCGACCACCACAATTGCCTGACCTTCAACTTCCGCCCGACCGTCGAGGGTTGGCCGTTTCGCGATCCGGCCACCGGATCGGAGTTCGTAAAGCCGGTCTACGGCAATCTGCAGGCCAATAACGGACCGACGGTGCGCAGCCTCTGTCTGGCCGGCCTCGGCCTTGCTCGCGTCGGATATTTTCATGTGCAGCCGGATATTGAAGCCGGCGCGTTGGTGCCGGTGCTCGAGGATTTCAATGCGGGAGATATCGAGCTGATCCATGCCGTCTATGCCGGCCATGATTATCTTGCCGCCCGCATCCGTGCCTTTGTCGACTTTCTGGC
This sequence comes from Rhizobium sp. BR 362, assembly GCF_036528765.1. Lineage (NCBI taxonomy): Bacteria > Pseudomonadati > Pseudomonadota > Alphaproteobacteria > Hyphomicrobiales > Rhizobiaceae > Rhizobium > Rhizobium sp. BR 362. Next base: position 230,441 of record NZ_JARWGH010000007.1, read on the forward strand.
ATCGCGAATCACGTAAAACAGTGCTGAGCACCAGATAGCAGAGGACGAGATTTGGAGACGGCGCTTTATCTTCCGATCAAGAATTTCCTGGAAGCCGCCGGCTACGCGGTGAAAGGCGAAATCGGCAGTTGCGATCTTGTCGGCCTCAGCAACGATGAGTCGCCCGTCGTCGTCATCTGCGAATTGAAGCTGACTTTTAATCTCGAACTCGTGCTGCAGGCGGTCGATCGCGCGACGGCAAGCGATGAAGTGTGGATCGCCGCCCGCGTCTCGGCGAAAGGCAAGGGACGGGAAAGTGACCGCCGATTTCGCGATCTCTGCCGCCGCCTCGGTTTCGGCATGCTCGCCGTTTCCGACAACGGCACCGTCGACGTCATCGTCAGCCCGGTCGCGCCGATGCCGCGCAAGAATATTCGCCGGCGATCACGTCTTGTTGACGAACATAAGCGGCGCAAGGGCGATCCCGCGCTCGGCGGCAGCACGCGTGCGCCGATCATGACCGCCTATCGCCAGCAGGCGCTTGCCTGTGCGATGGCGATCCAGAACGGGCAGCAGCGCCCTAGGGATATTCGCGCCAATGCTCCCGAAGCCGCCAAAATCCTGCGGCACAACGTCTATGGCTGGTTTGAACGCGTCGACCGCGGCATTTACGCTCTGACCGAACTTGGTTCGGAAGCATTGAAGCGCTGGCCTCAGACGGACGGCGCGTAAACAATAAACGTGAAGAAATTCGGGCATTCCAACATTAAAGTCTAGTAATGTATTACAAAATTGCAATATAAACATGATCAATATTTAATTTGTAAAACTCATCAGGCGGATCATATAAATCTCCAGCGCCATTTCTTCTTTATACTGCAATTCCGCAGTAACTTCGAATAATCGCAGTTCTTCAGAAGGAATAGAAACGGCACTCCGTTCGACGCCTGGTTCCCGGCATGGGCCCAAGTCGCCATATCACAACGATCTCGTAAGGGACATTTGCCATGTCAGATCTACTTCGCAAGCATCGCGCCGCAGCCATCGTCGGAGCGGCTATCATCGTCGGCGCAGGCGCCCTGCCCTTCGCCTTCAGCACACCCGCTGCCATAGCCGCCGCTGAACCCAGCGGCATCATTGCGCCCAGCGGTTCCTTCTCCTCGATCGTCGACGCCGACAAGCCCGCAGTCGTCACCGTTACCACGACGATGAAGGCCACCGATACCAGCGCGGATGTTGGCGACTCCCCGATGGATGAGCAATTCCGCCAGTTCTTCGAGAACCAGGGCATTCCCTTCCCGCAGCAGCAAGTGCCGCAACGTCGGCCGTCACAGCGCGCCATGGCGCTCGGCTCCGGCTTCATCATCAGCCCGGACGGCGTCATCGTCACCAACAACCACGTCATTGAAAATGCCACCGACATCAAGGTGACGCTCGATGATGGCACCGAACTGCCGGCCAAGCTTCTCGGCGCCGACGCCAAGTCCGATCTGGCTGTGTTGAAGATCAAGGCGCCGAAGCCGCTTGCCACCATCGCCTGGGGTGATTCCGACAAGCTGAAGCTCGGTGACCAGATCCTGGCGATCGGCAATCCCTTCGGTATCGGCACGACCGTCACCGCCGGCATCGTTTCGGCCCGCGGCCGGGATCTGCACAGCGGTCCCTATGACGATTTCATCCAGATCGATGCTCCGATCAATCACGGCAATTCCGGCGGCCCGCTGGTCGACCGTGAGGGCAATGTCGTTGGCATCAACACCGCCATCTATTCGCCGAATGGCGGCAGCGTCGGCGTTGGTTTCGCCATTCCCTCGGACGAAGCCAAAGCGATCGTCGCCAAGCTCGAAAAGAACGGCTCGATCGATCACGGCTATCTCGGCGTCGCCATTCAGCCGGTGACCGCTGATGTCGCCGATGCCGTCGGCCTCTCGCAGCCGCAGGGCGCCTTGGTCGCCAGTGTCAATGACGGAACGCCGGCTGCCCAGGCCGGGCTCAAGACCGGCGACATCGTCACGGCGGTCGGCAGTGAGACCGTCAAAACGCCCAAGGACCTGTCGCGGCTCGTTGCCGATCTTTCGCCGGGAGACAAGCGGTCGCTCACGGTCTGGCGCAATGGCAAGAGCATGGATGTGAACGTTACGATCGGCGGCAATGACGACAGCAAGCAGGCAGCCAATGACAGCGGCGACGGCAAGGTCCAGCCTTCCAATCAACCGAGCATCGGCGTCGGCCTCGCCAATCTGACGCCCGATCTGCGCGAGCAGCTCAACCTCCCGCAAGGTGTTGAAGGTGCCGTCGTTGCCAGCGTCAATCCGGAAAAGCCGGCCGCCGCTGCCGGCATCCAGACGGGCGACATTATCGTCTCGGTCAACGATCAGCCTGTTCACAGTGCCCACGATGTTCAGAGTGCGGTGACGCAAGCCGGCAAGGCTGGCCGCAAGTCTGTCCTGCTGCTGATCGAGCGCGGCGGCGACAAGACCTTCGTGGCAGTGCCGTTCTCGGCCGCCTAAGCATTTTCTAAAAGGCAAGAGCGCCTCGTCTCCATCATTGGAGGCGAGGCGCAGGCATGTCTGCTTGAGGTGATAGCACCCGCGATCCCCAAAACATCGCATCCACGGCGACGGCGCGGCGGCATTCGCAACTTATTGCGAGGGACGGGAATTCTGACCGACAGCATTGTCGTCAACCACTGATTCACGATGTCGCCACAGAAGGCTGACCTGCTCCCACTCGCACAACCCGCCTTTCACTGATACATAACGATTTGCTCACACTGTGGCATAGCGTGGATTGTGAGGGAAACATGCGCAAGGCGGCAGTTGGAGAACAGGTTGTGAGGGCGGCACCAGCTGAGGAGCCGGTTGCGCAGGAGCGGTTGACGGAGGCGCTTCCGCAATCCCAGGAGCCCAGTCTCGCCGAGCGTTACGACTGGCTCGAAGCCATGATCAACCATGTGCCCGATTATATCTATGCAAAGGATTTGGAAGGCCGCTTCCTATTCGCCAACAGGGCCATCGTCTTGAACAATGGGCTTGAGCGCGTCGAGGATATGGTCGGCCTGACTGATTACGACATTCATCCTTCCGCGGCGGCTGAGGCCATAGCTGCCATCGAACGACACGTCATGGAGAGCGGCGAACCCGATCTCGGATTCGAGGAGCGCCGTCTCCGAGGCAACGGCTGGTTGATGATGTCGCGCGTTCCTCTCAGGGACAAGACCGGAAAGGTGATCGGCGTCGTTGGCGCGTCGCGGGACATCACGGCGCGCAAACGCGGGGAAAGCCTGATGAAAGCCCAGGCGCAGCTTCTCAAGGCGGTCGCGAAGGGAATACGGCTCGACCCGTTCCTCAACGACGTCGCCGACCTGCTCGAAGAAGTCCTCCCGGGTACCGCCGCGGCTGTACTCTTGCACAATGAACGCGCCCAGGAGTTTTGCATTGCGGCAGCATCGCCATCTGCACGCGCCGCTTCGATCTTGCCAGCGGAAATCCTCGACAATCCGGTAGCATGGCGCCGCTTTTCTATCTCGTCTGGCGACGGCGGACAGCACGGCGCGCTTGCCGTCAAAGTATCCTCCAGCCATGAAGCGAGCGTGTGGGACTTCCTGACGGGGGTTGCACAAACGGTCGGCATTGCCATCGACCGTCACTATGACGCTGAGCGCATCACCTTTCTTGCCGAGCACGATGCCCTGACCGGATTGCCGAACCGTACGCTGCTTGACCGGAAGCTCGATGATATGCTGCGGCGAGCGAACAGAACATCGCGGCAAGTCGCGGTCGTATTCCTCGACATCGACAACTTCAAGCTCGTGAACGACAGCCTCGGGCATGCCGCCGGCGACGAGTTGCTGAAGATCGTCGCGAAACGGATCTCCGCGGAGATCGGACCGGGCGATATGATATCGCGCATCGGTGGCGACGAGTTCATTCTGGCGCTCGAGCAGACCGACGAAGACTTCGTCTCGTGGCTGGCGCGCATTCGCGAGGCCGTCGCACGGCCGCTGAGTTTGGCTGGAATGGACCTGCAGCTCACGTGTAGCATCGGAATGGCCTGCTTTGCCGTGCATGGCAAGACGGCCACGGAACTGTTCGCCAACGCGGACATGGCGATGTATCGCGCCAAAGAGAACGGCCGGAACAGTATCCAGGTGTTCGATCCGGCAATGGCGGAGAGTGCACGACAGAAACTCGGACGTTCGGAAGAACTTAGGCGTGCCGTCGAACGCGATGAATTCGTCCTGCACTTCCAGCCGCAAAAAGACATGAGCTCCGGCGAAATTATCGGCGTGGAGGCGCTTGTGCGCTGGAATCATCCAACCGACGGGCTCGTCTTCCCCGGCGACTTCATTCCGCTCGCCGAAGAGTCCGGCCTCATCGTTCCGATCGGAGAGGCTGTCCTGCGCAAGGCCTGCGGCCAAGCGAAAAAATGGCAGGAGCAAGGGCTGGCGCCGGTGAAGATTGGCGTCAATATGTCGGCGCGGCAGTTCCAGGAACAGGGCATGACCCGACAGGTGGCCGCGGCCCTTGCCGAGAGTGGTCTTGATCCGCAGTGGCTGGAAATCGAGGTCACCGAGAGCCTTCTGATGCGCGACGTGCAGGGGGCGATCATGAAAATGCACGAACTCAACGCGCTCGGCGTCAGTCTCGCCATCGACGATTTCGGTACGGGCTATTCCAGCCTTAGCACGTTGAAACGCTTTCCATTGTCGCGCCTTAAGATCGACCGGTCATTTATCGCCGATATTCCGGATGACGCCGATGACATGGCGATCACATCCGCGATCGTCTCGCTTGCACGATCGCTGGAACTCGATGTGATTGCGGAAGGCGTGGAGACGGAAGAGCAGGCCCGCTTTCTGTCGCGGGCCGGATGCCACGCGATTCAAGGATATCTTTTCAGCAGACCCATCCCGGCCGAAGAGATGACGCGCGTCATGCGGGAACAGGCTTAAAATCCTCCAAAATCCTGCGGCTTTCAACAGGAGGGACGTTTCTGCGTCGCGCCATCACAGTTTTTGTCCAAACTCTGCCTAGGTGATGATAAAGAAGAAACGGGACGGATAAGAACCGTCCTTCGGCGGGCCCGTGCTCTGCCGACATCATCGACGGCATAAGAGCTTCGGGACGGGGCTGAGCGGCAGCAGGAGTTGGAGTGACCGATCCATACGACATTCTCGGCATTGGACGCGATGCGAGCGACGAGCAGATCAAGACCGCCTACCGCAAGCGGGCGAAGTCGGCGCATCCGGATTCCGGCGGCGACGTCGATGCCTTCGGACAACTACAGAAGGCCTACGAGCTACTTCTGGACCCGGTGCGCCGCAAGCTGTTTGACGATACCGGCTATGACGTCGAACTGACCGACTCCGTCGATTTGCAGGCGCTGGTCGCGATCGAGAAGCTCATCACCGATATGGTTCTGGACGAGCGCGAACCCGGGACCTTCGATCCGGTCGCCCACATGCGCGCCAGCCTCTTGGAAGAAATCCGCAAGGCACACTTCAGCAAAAGCGAACTGGAGCGCCATTCCGACCGCATCCGCCTTCATCTGGATCGCTTGGGAAAGCGCCCCGGCAAGGATGTCGTCGGCCATATGCTGCGTGCCCGCATCAAGGCGATTGCGACCGCAATCAGCGAAACAGAGGCAAAGATCGATGCCACCGAGCGCGCCTGCGACATGCTCGACGGCTATCTTTATGTCATGGACGCGCCGATGCTCGAGAACGAGGAACCATCGGATATCGAATGGGATGACACCGCCAGGGTCCGCTCCGCCGCTCAGTGATTTCCATCGATCCAATGTCCTGCCGACTGCTGGAACTTTCGATCGGCAATCGGGTTTTCTCCGGCGTTGAGTCGAATTCCGAGAGTGCCATACGACTAAGTATCGGCCCACGGATCGCACAGGGAGGACATCATGATCAACGAAGATGGATATACGCCCGCGGCAGAACTGGCGCAGAGAAACGGTGCCAGGTTTCCCAACGAGAGCAGTGAATACCGGCAGGCACGAAACGCCCTGCTGGCGGAGGAAATCGAACTTCGTCGCCATATAGAGCGAGTCGCCGCGCAACGGCGCGCATTGCCGCCGGGCGGCATGGTGAAGAAGCGTTACCAATTCATCAGCCCTGACGGTCCGGTCGGCTTTGAGGATTTGTTCGACGACAAGGAAACCCTGCTGATCTACAGCTATATATTCGGCCCGGAACGCGCGCGGCCCTGCCCCATGTGCACCTCGTTTCTATCGGCGATCGAGGGCGAAATACTTGATATAGAACAGCGAATGGCCATTGCCGTGGTGGCTCGGTCCCCAATCGAAAGGCTGCTTGACTTCAGGACAGAGCGCCGCTGGCAGAATTTGCCGCTCTATTCAGACTCGACCGGAGAATATAGCCGCGATTATCGTGCGCTCGGGGCCAATGGCAACGACAACGCCGCCGTCAATGTCTTTACCCGCAGAGATGGAACGATCCGGCACTTCTGGAGCGAGGAAATGGGTCCGGTAACCGCCGATCCCGGCCAGGATCCACGCGGCGCCCCAGATCTTATGCCCCTCTGGACGATCCTCGACATGACGCCCGAGGGACGGGCAAGGGACTGGTATCCGAAGCTTACCTACGGACACGCGTGAGCGGACCTGGCCCGGCGATGCCTATGCCTCGCCGACCGCAGTCATAACGCCGGTCACCGGAGCCTCGGGAGGGCTTTGGCAATCACGGCGGCAAGCTGACTCTGATTGAATGGCTTCGGTAGGCGCAGCAGATCGTTGTTGCTGCCTGCCGGAAGTTCGGCATAGCCGGTGGCAAGGACGACCGGCAAACCCGGCAGCCGCTCGGCGATCGCCGAAGCGAGCTGAGAACCCGTCATCCTGGGCATGGCGTGATCGGTGATGACGATATGGATGTCGTTGCGATCTTCCAGCAGCTTCAGCGCCTCTTCTCCTGAATGCGCCTGCAGCACGGTATGGCCGAGATCCTCCAACATGATGGCCGTATTCATCAGAACGAGCGCATCGTCATCCACCGCCAGAATATTGAACAAGCCTCCGTTTGCAGGCGATGCTTCCATCGGCTCCTCTTTCTTTATCTCCCATTCCCCCGCGACGGGAAGCCAGAGCTCGGCAGTCGTCCCCTCGCCCCTGCGCGATTTCAGGATCAGCTTGCCTCCAGACTGCGCCATCAATCCTTCGACCATCGGCAGCCCGAGGCCGGTTCCCTTGCCGACGCCCTTGGTGGTGAAGAACGGTGTGGTCGCATTGGCGAGCGTGGCATCGTCCATTCCCTCACCCTCGTCCATGACGGAGAGGCACACATAGGACCCCGCTTTTGGTCCGTCCGTCTCATCCCCGGCAATTTTGCGAAGTTCGGCGGCAATGACCAGCAATCCGCCCTTTGGCATAGCGTCCCGCGCATTCACGACGAGATTCAAAAGAGCGTTTTCAAGCTGGTTCTGATCGGATGTCACCCTCGGGAGACTGAGGGGAAAGTGCGTTTCGATCATCATCGACGGATCTATCGTGCGCTGCAGCAGGCCGGTCATATTGCGAACGAGTTCAAGCACGTCGAGCGGCTCGATCTTGAGCTCCTGACGCCGTGAGAAGGCAAGCATGCGCTGCGTCAGCGCTGCACCGCGCTGTGCGCCTTGAATGGCGTTGTCGATCAATGGAGTGATATCGGGATTGTCAGCGATCCGTTTGCGCACGATTTCCAGGCTCCCGAGAACGGCCATCAATAAATTGTTGAAGTCGTGGGCCATCCCCCCCGTCAATTGGCCGACGGCTTCCATCTTTTGCGCCTGGAACAGCTCTTCCCGCACCTGCTCCAGCTTGCGCTGGGCCTCTTTCTTCTCGGTGATATCGCGAGTGACCTTCGCAAACCCGAGCAGCGATCCATCATCGTCGCGAAGAGCATCGAGGACAACGCTTGCCCAGAAGCGGGATCCGTCCTTTCGCACTCTCCAGCCTTCGTGTTCGAACCGGCCCTCTTTGGCGGCGATATCGAGCGCATTCCAGGGAAGCTTCGTCGCGCGGTCTTCCTCCGTATAGAAGCGGGAAAAATGTTGGCCGAGGATTTCTTGCTGCGTGTAGCCCTTGATGCGCTGCGCACCAAGGTTCCAACTGGAGACATAGCCTTGGGGATCGAGCATATAGATGGCGTAATCTGCGACGCCTTGAACGAGGATGCGAAACTGCTCCTCACTCCGCTTGAGCTCACTTTCGACCTTTTTTCGCCCAGAAAAATCGCGCGTAATCTTTTCAAATCCCAACAAGCCGCCCTCCGCACTTCTGACTGCATCGTCGACCAAATGCATCCAATATGCGAACCATGCTTTCACTGATCCCATTCCCGGTCTTCGAGACGCTCCCGTAAACTACGGAAACACGCATTTGGTTCCGCAGGCGCGCGGACTTCTAATCGAAAGTTGTAAGAAGCGCAGGCGATGACGGTGTGTTGTATGCGCCGGCTTACCGAATGCGGCCCCGTGAACCTAAGAAAACGGCTCGGCGGGTCCTTTGGCGGAATTGGTGAACCAATGCGGCCCATCCGCCGTCATGTAGATATGGTCTTCCAATCGAATACCGAATTTGTCTGGAAAGACGATCATAGGCTCGTTGGAGAAGCACATGCCGACGGCAAGCGGCGTTCTGTTGCCGCGCACGATATAGGGCTCCTCGTGAATCTGCAGCCCGAGGCCGTGGCCGGCGCGGTGGGGCAGTCCAGGCAGGCGGTAATCCGGGCCAAGAGTATGTTTTGAAAGCACCCGGCGCGCTGTATCGTCAAGGCTCGAACAGGGTGCGCCGAGCTTCGCCGCATCGAAGACTGCTTGCTGGGCTTCCCGTTCGATCGCCCAAGCCGCTTCGAATTCACGGTTGCCGCTTTCGAGCACATAGGTCCGGGTGAGATCGGAATGATAGCCGTCGATCTGGCAGCCGGTATCGACAAGCACCACGTCGCCTGCCGCAAGTATCTGGTCGCCGTCGGCGCCGTGCGGCAAAGAAGTGGCCGGCCCGAAGGAAACGATACAGAAGGTCGAGCCGCCATCTGCCCCGACCTGTCGATGCCGACGGTCGATGAAGTCGACGACCTCCGAAGCCCTGATACCTGGCTTCATCAACGCATGGGCCTGTTTCTGGATATCGAGCGTCAGGTTCATGGCGTATTGAATGAGGGCGATTTCGGCTGGAGATTTAATGCGCCGCAGGCTGCGGATGATCTGGCCGCCATCCTTCAATCTGTCGACGCCGAACTCGGCGGCGAGCCTATGGTAGAAGAAAAGCGGCAGTTCGTCGTCGAGTGCGAGCGCGCCGGTGTCACCCAGCAGACGTGATACGAGCGCGACGCTGTTCTCTTCTTCCTCCCACACCACGATCTCGCCAGGCAGATGCGGCAGTGTCTCCACCCGGCTGCGTTCGAAACCCGGAACGATATAATAAAGTGCGGCTGGTGTGACGAGCGCGCCAAGGAATCGTTCGCTCGGATGCCAGACGAGACCGGTGAAATAGCGAAGGCTTTCCGTCGAACCGAGCAGCATGCCGGCAATTCCGTTCGCCTCCAGCGCCTCTCTGAGGCGTGCCAGCCGGAGCTGCCTCTCGTCATCGGTGATGCGGGGGACGGGATGCGACCATGTCATCTTGCTTTCCAATTCCTGTTGCGCGCGGCTCTTATGCGACGGATGCCGGCTGTTGAATCGATATTAATGCGGTTGTCGGCTCTCGATAGGGAATGCCTCATGTGATCTCGATCGCAAGCGAACGCTCGAGGTCGCGGGCGATGTATTCCTGGATTTGGCGCACGATCTGCGCGGCATGATCGATCGCCAACCGGTCGGCGCGCTCGACATCGCCCGCCTCGATCGCGGCGATCATCTCCTCGTGCTCGTCCACGTATTGGCGCGGCAGGCGATCGTCGAAGGTCGAATAATAAAGACGTAGAATGCGCCGCCCTTCGTCCAGCAATCGTGCAAAGAATGTGGTGTAATAGGAATTGCCGGCAAGTTCGGCGATGGCGACATGGAATTCACGGTTCGCCTCGATCATGCCGAAAGCATCGCGGGCAGCCACTGCATCGGCGAATTCCTTCTGCCGGGCGCGCACGCGCTGCATGATTTCCGCATCCTTCCGTCCCGCAGCCCCGCGCGTCGTCACGCGGTACATCAAGGTGAGCGCCTCGAAATAGGTGGGCAGGCTGGCAAAATCGATCATTGCGACGATGGTGTTGCGGTTGGGCAGCGTCGTCACCAGCCCCTCGGCGGCAAGCCGAAGCAGCGCCTCGCGGATCGGTGTTCTCGACATCTTGAAACGTTCGGAAAGGCGGACTTCGTCGAGCGGGCTTCCCGGCTCCAGCGCCATCGACAGGATTTCCCGACGCAGGGCGGCATAGACGCTCTGCGTGCCCGAGCCCCGCACCCGCACATTCTCCGTCTCATCGCGCATCCGATATCCTTCTTGGGAAATGTCTTATTATTTCGTTCTGCCAATTTTCAGCAACAGCGGGCCATCGATCCATATTTGCCGTTCGACGATCCTTGCTTGAGTCTTGTCGACAATTTGTATATAACGCAAGCTCTTTCAATCGAGGATCCAAAATGACGACAGGATGGAAGGGCGTATTCCCCGCCGTAACGACACAATTCAACGAGGATCTTTCTGTGGATCTCGCTGCGACACAGCGGGTTCAGGACGCGCTCGTTAACGACGGCGTCAACGGTCTCATCGTCATGGGAACCTGCGGCGAAAACAATTCGCTGGACCCGGATGAGAAGCGCACGATCCTGAAGGCCGCCGTCGAGGTTGTGAACGGCCGCGTGCCGGTCGTCACCGGCGTTTCCGAATTCGATACGCGCCGCGCCGTCGCCTATGCGCGCGACGCCGAGAAACTCGGCGCCGATGGCCTGATGGTCCTGCCTGCAATGGTCTATGTTCCGAAGCCGGAGGAGCTGATCGCGCATTTCCGCGCCGTGGCGGAAGCGACCTCGTTGCCGATCATGCTCTACAACAACCCGCCGGCCTATCGCGTCAACATCGGCGCCGATGTGCTGCAGGCCCTCGCCGAAGTGCCGAACATCAAGGCCGTCAAGGAAAGCGCGCCGGATCCGCGCCGCTTCACCGACCTCATCAATGCCTTCGGCGACCGCTTCGACATCTTCGCCGGTCTTGACGACGTTGCGCTCGAAGGGCTTATGCTCGGTGCCAAGGGCTGGGTTTCCGGCCTCACCAGCGCCTTCCCGCAGGAATCCGTAGAGCTTGTTGCCGCTGCCGAGCGCGGCGACTGGGAAGAGGCCCGCCGCATCTATCGCTGGTTCATGCCGCTTCTGCATCTGGATGCCGAGCATGATCTCGTCCAATCGATCAAGCTTGCCGAACAAATCATGGGCCGCGGCTCCGAGCGCGTTCGCATGCCGCGTCTCCCGCTGTCCGGCGCACGCCGCGCCGAAGTCACTACCATGGTGGAGAAGGCAGCCGCCACACGCCCCTCGAAGGCTCGTCGGGCGGCCTGATCGCAAATGCGCTTAGGCCGGCAATCGCATGCGGTTGCCGGCTGTCGCAGTTTAGCCCTGTCGCAGAGAAAAGCCTTGGACCACGAGATCGTCCTTCAGTCTCGTGGTGCGGCATTATCATTTTGGCTTCTGCAGAATTCTAGTCAGCTTCTTCCGGTAAAGCCTGAATATAGCGCACGATAAGATAAAAGATCCCGAAGAGAACAAGCACGGAGATGGCGTGACGAATGTCGTGCAGCGCGGCATGGTGATGTCTCACCAGCAGGGAAATCGTGTTGTATCCGGCTATGGCGAGCGCAGTCATGACCAACGCCAGCAAAAGCGCCATGTTCCGATGAATAAATTTGACCATCGCTCACCTCTTTTCCGCTTCGCCACATAGAAGAGAAATTAGGGAGGAATTACGACGGATCGGACGCCTGCGGCAAACTGATCCAACCCACTCCCCAACAGCCCCTTGAAGCAGTTACGGCCCGGACGATAGTCCGAGGACGAGGCTTCCTGCAAGGGGGTGCGAATAGGTGTTCGGCAAAGGACAGGAGGGAACAAACAGCTCTTTCAGGCCCGACCTTCGCCGATCAGCGGAAGCGCCCTCAGCATGTCTCTGACGGCGATCGCATCCCATGGCAGATGTTCGGTGATTCCTAGCCCTACCACGTCCACCTGCTCGGCTACGTCATTCAAGAGCCGGACCACTTGGGCAATGGTCATTCTACCCCGTAGAACGCCCGCGAACGCATCTGCAGGTGCGTTCGGCATTGTGAAGTTGAGGGAGCGAAACTGGAGGGAGTCGTTGACATCAAGATCGAAATGGATGGCAACGTGCCGGGCTCCCGTCGAACGAAGCCATTCGACCACCGGCTGGCTGGAGTCGATCAGTTGAGATGGTGTCGCCATGCTGAGTCCAAGCCTTTCAACGATCTCCCATTCCACAGGGGACATATCGTAGAGACCTGCATACATCACCTTTTCGGGCTTGATTGGACGGGCGACCCTCTTTGCAAAATCCGGATCGCCCTCTCCCAGCAGATTGCCCAGAACCATCGCATGCGCGTGTGCGAAGTGCTGCGGGGTGATCACATCGGGATGCGCATCGACCCACAGCACCGCCAGATCGCCTTCGTACCGCTCATTGAGGTATGCGAACGGGGCGAGATCAACCAGGCAATCGCCGCCTAGAACGACCACCTTGTCGGGCGCTTCCTACCTCAGAATCTGGCTTGCCGCATCCAATTGCCGCAGCAGTGCGCTCCTTGCGACAATGCCGTCTTCGAGAGGAAGTTCAGTACCGTCCGGTTCCGGCACTTCGACCGGTAACGACACACCCCGACGCAGCCGGGGCAAGCCAAGCCAGCAATTGCGCCCCGAAATGATAGCCCTCCAGGTTTCCACCCTGCCATTGGGGGATCTGCAGACGTAGCGTTTTCGTACCCATTTGTCTCTCCGAGCTTTGTCGCGGAGCGCCGGCTGCTCTTTATTCTACCCGACAGGTCGGCGCAGCCCTCACGTCCGCGTCATCTTCCAGCTTCTGACTTCGAACGGCAGGATGTCCGGACCGGCGGCGCGTTGGGCTGGCTCTTCCATCAGATTGACGGCCTCGCTGATGGCCCAGCCCTTTGTCGGCGTGACGGAAAGTCCGCCGCGCCGGCCGACCGGTTCGTAAACGCGCAGCACAAGACCATCCCCATCCTCAGCCGGCTTGATGGCCGAAAGCGCGACCGGCGTGCCGGTTACCGCAATTGGCGTTAGCGTCGCCTCCGCGAGATTGGTAGCCGCCCTGATGATCAGCGGCTGGTTCAAGTCGTCGGCCTCCTCGCGCACGCCACCGGAATGCCATTCGCCGCTGTGCGGCAGCAATGCGTAGGTGAAGCGTTGCACGCCCTCATCCGCCATCGGATCGGGATAGATGGGTCCGCGCACCAGGCTGATGCCGAGGACGTTGCCGCGGGCGCTATGGCCATATTTCGCGTCGTTGAGCAAAGCGACGCCGAAATCCGGCTCACTGAGATCGATGAAGCGGTGGGCGACCGCCTCGAACATCGCGGCATCCCAGCTCGTGTTGGTGTGCGTCGGACGGCTGACGACGCCATAGGCGCATTCGAACGTCGCATTGCGTGCCCGCGTCGCGACCGGGCTTAGCGACCGCAGCAGAGTGCGGCGATCATGCCAGTCGATTTCAGTCTCGACGTCCAGCCGCCGCGCATTGGCCGTCAGCACATAGTGCTGCACGATGCTGGAGTTGCGATAGCGATGGACGACCTTTATCGCGGCCCGATCCGGATTGTTTTCGACGAGCTCGATGCTTTCCGGCTTGTCCAGACGGATACCCTTTTCCGGATAATCGGCGTCGATGTCCCAGGCGTCCCAATTGCGTGGCTTGTCGACCGGATAGACCCAGAGCTGATTGCCGGATCCTGCCAAAGCCTCACGGCCGGTCGCCTTGTATACGAGGCTCTGCACAGCCCCATCCGCACCGATGGTAACCGCGAGATGCTCATTTTCCAGCCGGTTCGCTTCCGCGCGCAAACCGCCGGCCGGCTTCAATGCGGCGCGGTCGAAGACGTGAATGCCAAGCGGCGAAACTATATCGCCGGTCGAAAGGACCGTGCCGTCAGCGAGAACCGCACGCAACGGCCGGGCATCCAGCGACGGATTGACGACGACGAGAGCGTCCGCAATGCCGCCCTTCGGCAAGACCGAGACGATGGCATCCATAGCGTCCTTTTGAGCGACCTTGGCGTGATCGATCACGCCGGAAAGTTCGCGCTCGGCGTCCTGATAGACCTCGTTGATGCTCGATCCCGGCAGAATATCGTGAAACTCGTTCTTCAAGGTTACGCGCCAGTCGGCTTCCAGGCTCTGTGGCGCGGCGCCCCCGATCATATGGGCGATCGATGCCAGGGTTTCCGCCGTGATCAGCGCCCGCTCCGCTCTGCGATGCAGCCGCTTGACGCCGCTCTGGCTGGTCAGGGTCGCGCGATGCAGTTCGAGATAGATTTCGCCCGACCAGGTCGGAAGGCGTTTTTCCTTGGCGGTTCGATGGGCGCTTTCAAAGAAATCGGCGACCTTGCCCCAACGCGCCCTCGGAATGGCGGGGAAATCGCGTAACTGCACTTCCCGCTCGACCATTTCCGGCGTCACGCCGCCGCCGCCATCGCCGTAGCCAACCGCAAGCAGTGAGCTATCGTGCAGGGTTTTTGCTCGGAAGTTCTTCCAGGTCGGCATGAGGCAATCCGGCTGGACAAAGCCGTTATAGCCCTGCATCGGATTGTCGAAGGTATGCGCGAGCACCCGGCTGCCATCCAGACCCTCCCACCAGAAGAGATCGTAAGGGAACCGGTTGGTCTCGCTCCAATTGACCTTGATGGTGAAGAAACTCTCGATGCCGCCCTGGCGCAGCAACTGCGGCAAGGCGCCGGAAAAGCCGAAGCAATCCGGCAGCCAGCAGACCGTGTGACGGGCGCCGAAAGTCTTTTCGAAATAGCGCTGGCCGTAAAGGATCTGCCGCACCAGGCTTTCTCCCGTCGGCATGTTGGTGTCCGGCTCGACCCACATGCCGCCGATCACTTCCCAGGAGCCATCGGCTACCTTTTCCCTAATGCGCGCGAACAGTTGCGGATCGTCAGCCTCCATCTGCGCACAATAATGAGCCGTCGACTGGTTGAAGCGGAAGTCGGGCGAGCGATCCATCAAGGACAGCGCCGTATGGAAGGTCCGGCGCATCTTGCGGCGCGTCTCGTCGTAGGGCCAAAGCCAGGCAAGATCGATATGGGCGTGGCCGGTCAGCAGCAATTCGCCGTTTTGCGGATAACGTTCCTGCAGAGCCTTCAGGCAGGCAACCAGGCCGTCATAGGCAGCAGCAACGGTCGCGCGCTCATCCTCGGTGAGACCCGGCGGGTTTTCGACCAGTTCGGGCAATTCCCAGATCTTTTGTTGCCATTCCGCGTTCGCCGTACGGGACACATAAGAAGCCGTGGCGGAAGGCCAGTCCAGGCTGCGCAGCGCTGTCTCGGCGGCATCGAGCAGATGCGGTACCACATCGTGATCACCAAGCGCTTCGATCGCCTCGCCTAACTGCCGCAACAAAAGGTGCAGCCGGTGCACGGGAATATCCAGCCAGGCGAGCCGCGCCCGGTTTAACTTCGGCTGGCGGTTCGGTTCGCCGAACGGGAAGCGCGCAACGCTGTCCGTGGTGATCGAGAGATTGCGGCTCTTGAGTGGGAATTCCTGATGGTAGGGATCGAGGCCGAAGCTCTCGCTTTCGCCTCCTTCATAAGCGAGCGTGATCAGGGTTTCACCACCGAGGTCAAGCTGGAGGCGGGTTTCCTCCAAAGGCCAGTCGCCAGGCACCTTCGCTTGCGAGGCGAAATGCACCACGCCTTTACGATGCGGCCAGGCCTCGCCAATGGCGATATCCTCCCCCTCGAACGTCCAATGATCGATCGCAGCGACAGCGCGCTCGCGCCAATGGCTGAGCTCTGTAGTGCGTACCTTTAAGCGGTCTAGGCGCTGGGCAATGGTGAGCATGGCATGTCCTACATGGTTGATGTCAGGCCGGACCGGATTGGCGGTCGTGGCGTCGAGAATGAGGCATAGCAAAGCAAGAAGAATGATGACGGTTTGACGTCATCAGGCGAGCACGACCGGCAAAAGTAGGAGGGCAAGGCCGCCGGAAAAACATTCCTTGGCCGGGACGTTGATGCCTGTGCTCACTCGACGGTCTCCTCCTCCTGCGTGAAGCGCGCATAGATTACGGCGAAGAACAGGCCGATGACCAGTCTCAAAATGGCAGCAATTTTTTGGGCTTGCCGCTTCGCAACAAGCGACGCGACGAGGCGTTTGGGCGGCGGGGCAGTAAACAACCCCGCCGCTATTCTTCAATGTCTTGGTATGCGCGGCAAGAAGATCGTGAACAGGCCGAGGAGCGGCAGATACGAGCAGACCGTATAGACGAAGGAGATGCCGTGCGTATCGGCAAAATCGCCGAGGAACGCCGCACCAAGTCCGCCGGCCCCGAAGGCGAAGCCGAAGAAGATGCCGCCGATCAGCCCGACGCGGCCGGGAATCAGCTCCTGCGCGAAGACGACGATGGCCGGGAAGGCCGAAGCAAACACCAGCCCGATCACCACTGTCAGGACGCAGGTCCAGAACAGGTTCGCATAGGGCATCATCAGCGCGAAGGGAATGACGCCGAGGATCGAGAACCATATCACGAAGCGCGCTCCGAAACGGTCCCCGACCGGACCGCCCATGATCGTTCCGACCGCAACCGAGCCAAGGAAAAGAAACAGCATCAATTGCGCATCGCGAACGTCGAGATGGAACTTATCGATGACATAGAAGGTGAAATAGCTGGATATGCTCGCCATATACACGTTCTTCGTTGCCGTCAGCAGGATGAGGATCGCGAGCGCCCAGACGGCCTTGTTGCGCGCTATCGGCAAGGCGCGGCTGGGAGCCGGACGCGCGGCATGCTGGCGGCGATGGCTGACATACCAGGTGCCGACCCAGCTCAGGACGATGAAGCCGATTACCGCCAGAACCGCAAGCCAGGCAACGCTCGACTGGCCGTGCTGGAGCACGAAGAAAGCAGCGATCAGCGGCCCGATGGCAGAGCCGGCATTGCCGCCGAGCTGAAAGAGCGACTGCGCCAGGCCATGGCGTCCGCCGGATGCCAGCCGCGCAACGCGCGAGGCTTCCGGATGGAACACGGCGGACCCAAAGCCGATGAGACTCGCCGCGACCATCAGCATACCGAAGCTACCGGCATAACCGAGCAGCACCAGCCCTGAAAAGGTGCTGACCATGCCGACCGGCAGGGAATAAGGCATGGGCCATTTGTCGGTGACGATACCGACGACCGGCTGCAGCAGCGACGCCGTAATCTGAAACGTCATCGTCAACAGACCGATCTGGACGAAATCGAGCGCGTAATTCTCCCGGAACATCGGGTAGAGCGACGTCAGCAGCGATTGCATGATGTCGTTCAGAAGATGGCAGACACTGACCGCCACGACGATGGAAATTGTCGTCTTCTCAAATCGGGCTTGCGCGCCCGAAAATGCCGCAACCATTGAGGATTCCTTCCTGCGCCGGCCGATTCTTTTCGGCCATGCCGTTTGATCAGCCTTTTACACGGCTTGCAGGTGACCTTCTTTCGTGTTTTGGTCCAATTCTTTCGCGATCGGGCCAAAATGGAAAAGCTCTCTCAAAAGCTGCTGGCGACACTGGAAAAGGACCACGAGCAAAATATGCTCTGGATGGAGGGATCGAATGCCGGTGTGCTCGTCAACAGCTCCGAGCCGCCGCAAGGCTACACCGTTCCCTGGCATCATCACCGCCGCACGCAATTGCTCTGCGTTTTCGCCGGTGTCGTCCTGATCCTGACGACCCGGGGCCGTTGGATGGTGCCGCCCGGCCATGCCTTGTTCATTCCCGTCGGCCTGGAACATTCCGTCGAGATGCTGAGCGATGTCAGCATAAAATCGGTCTACGTGACACCGAGCGATCCGACGCCGTCGCAAGAAGCGCCGCGTGTCGTCGAAGTAACGGATCTGGCGCGCAGTCTGCTGCTCGAAGCCATTCGGCTGCGTGAGGCGCCCCTTGGAAATCGCAAGGCCGAACTTGTCCTTTCCCTCCTCATGGAGGAGATTTCGACGCTGGAGGAACGCCCCCTCGGCCTCCCCTTTCCATCCGACCGGCGGCTGGCAGCGCTCTGCCGCGACTATCTGGCAAACCCGACGCCGAATGCCCGGCTGGACGATTGGGCCGAAAAGCTGGCGATAAGTCGCCGGACCTTCACACGGCAATTTCGCAAGGAGACCGGCATCAGCTTCACCACCTGGCGCCAGCAGGCAAGCGTCTTCGCATGTCTGCCGCAACTTGCCGAGGGACAGCCGGTGACAAACGTTGCGCTGGAGGCCGGCTATGAAAGCGTCGCCGCCTTCACCACCATGTTCCGCCGCATGCTCGGAACCTCGCCCCGCACC
The DNA here is from genome assembly GCF_036528765.1 of Rhizobium sp. BR 362. Classification (NCBI taxonomy): domain Bacteria; kingdom Pseudomonadati; phylum Pseudomonadota; class Alphaproteobacteria; order Hyphomicrobiales; family Rhizobiaceae; genus Rhizobium; species Rhizobium sp. BR 362. Next base: position 248,907 of record NZ_JARWGH010000007.1, read on the forward strand.
TATATGGTGAACCGCTGGTCTTTCGACCGGCAGTAAAATCTCCGAGACATCCGGCCCGCTTACAGCCAAAGACATCCATCGGCAGGGATGATCAAAAAAATTTGAGAAAAGCTTTTCTCATCTTGACTCCTGACTTGAGAAAAGGTTTTCTCAGCGCAAATAAGTTCGGGAGAGGACATCTGGAAAACCAGCGGATCAGAACCGGCCGGGTAACGATTCACGATGTTGCCGCTGCCGCAGGGGTCAGCATTTCGACCGCATCGAAAGCGCTGAACAATACCGGGCGAATGGGCGACGATACGCGCGAACGCGTCAAGCGGATCGCGACAGAAATCGGCTTCCGGCCAAATGCCTTGGCGAAGGGTCTGCTCAGCAATCGGAGTTTCACCATCGGTCTTTTGACCAACGATACCTACGGCCGTTTCACTCTCCCTGTCATGGCCGGAATTACCGAGGCGCTCGTCGATCACGGCGTCTCGGTATTTCTCTGCACGATCGAAGATGACCCTGCGCTCGGAAAGGTTCATGTGGACGCCATGCTGGACAAAAGTGTCGATGGCATCATCGCTTCGGGAAAGAGGATCGACCGCCGGCTGCCGGTGGATTTGTCCAACCTGCCCGTGCCGGTCGTCTACGCCTTCACGGAGGGGACATCTGATAGTGTTACCTTCTGTGCCGATGATTTTCAGGGCGCCGCTCTTGCTGTCGAATGGCTGATGGGTCTTGGCCGCCGCCGGATCGCCCATATTACCGGCCCGGAGAGCTTCGTTTCGGTGCGCGAGCGCACCAGGGCATACCACGACCTGGTCGGCGATGCATTGCCGGTGATGTACGGCACATGGTCCGAGGCTTGGGGACATGAGGCCGTTGCGAAAATCTGGGATACGCCCGGACGGAAGCCGGATGGCATTTTCTGCGGCAACGACCAGATCGCCCGTGCGGTGGTCGACGCCTTGCGCGAGCGCGACGTGCGCGTGCCGGAGGACCTCTCCGTCGTCGGCTTCGACAATTGGGAGATTGTCGCCGCCCAAACACGGCCGCCGCTGACGACGGTCGATATGAATCTCAAGGCGCTCGGGCGAGAGGCCGGGCTGACGGTCCTGGCGTTGGCGGAAGGCCGCGCCGTCGAACCGGGCATCAGAACATTGCCGTGCGAACTGGTCGTGCGGCAGTCGTGTGGGGGAAACCCCGAGCATTAGTTGAGGAAGAGGGGCTGAAGGAAGTGCCCCATGGGAGGAGAAACATGATGAAGCGACTTCTGGCCGCGACCGGCCTCATATCCTTATGCCTGATGTCGTCCGGCGCGTCTGCTGCCGAAAACATCACGATGTGGGTGCGCTCCGGCATCGGCGATTCCTTCAAGAAGGTCGTCGAAGCATATAACACCAGCCATGACGACAAGGTCACCATGACCGAGGTACCCTTCTCGGAGCTCGTGCAGAAATACGCAACCGCGATCGCCGGTGGCCAGGCGCCCGACGCCCTGTCGATGGACTTGATCTACACGCCGGCCTTCGCCGCAGCAGGCCAGTTGGAAGACCTGACCGACTGGGCCAAGAGCCTGCCCTATTTCAACTCTCTCTCGCCGTCGCATGTGAAGCTCGGCACCTATCAGGACCACATTTACGGCTTGCCGCTCTCGGTCGAGACCTCCGTGTTCGCCTGGAACAAGGACCTCTATAAGAAAGCCGGCCTCGACCCCGAGAAAGCGCCGACGACCTGGGACGAGATCACCAGCAACGCCGAAAAGATCCGCGCGCTCGGCGGCGATACCTACGGCTTCTACTTCTCCGGCGGCGGCTGCGGCGGCTGCATGATCTTCACCTTCACACCACTTGTCTGGGGTGCAGGCGCCGACATTCTTTCGGCCGACGGCAAGAAAGCGACGCTCGATACGCCGCAGATGCGCAAGGCAGTCGATATCTACCGCAACATGGTCAAGAACGATCTGGTGCCGGCAGGTGCTGCCAGCGACACTGGCGCCAACTTCCTGAGCATCAGCAACGGCAAGATCGGCCAGCAGAGCATCGGCGCCTTCTCGATCGGCACGCTGATCACCCAATATCCTGATATCCATTTCGGCGTCACGCTGATCCCCGGCGTCGACGGCAAACCCTCCTCCTTTGCCGGCGGCGATAACTTCGTCATCACCAAGGGCACCAAGAAGCTCGACGCGGTGAAGAAGTTCCTCGAATATACCTATTCGTTGGATGGTCAGAAGATCATGGCGAAATACGGCAGTCTGCCGACGCGCGGTGATATCGCCGATCAGGTGCTTCAAGGCCTCGATCCTCGCATGCAGGTGGGCCTGAAAGCCATCTCCATCGCCAAGACGCCCTATACGCTGCAGTTCAATGACCTGATTAACAGCGCCAACGGCCCATGGGCCGGCTTCACCAATGCCGCAATCTTTGGAGACGACGTCGACTCGGCCTTCTCCAATGCTCAGTCGGAAATGCAGTCGATCATCGACAACGCACAGCAGTAATAAACCATCAAAGACCGGGAGGCTTGGCCTCCCGGTCCTCTCCACCAAAACATCAGGAGCATTCCATGGCTGGTCCCGAAGCTATCGGAGCACTGCGGCGTCGCAAGCGGCGGCGAAGTGCCGGTTGGCACGGATTTCTCTACATCGCGCCGGCCATGGCGCTGGTCTTGGTCTTCTTCGTTCTGCCCGTCCTCTTTACCGGCTGGATGAGCCTGCACAACTGGCCGCTGCTCGGCAATCCGCGCTGGATCGGCTTCGGCAACTATACAAGGATGGTGTCGGATGCTCGCTTCATGGCGGCATTGCGCTTCACCGCCTACTATACGGTAATCGTCACCATCGTCATTTTCGCCGTCGCTTTTCCCCTGGCACTTTACGTTGAAAAACAGCGGCGCCTCGTCGGCTTCTATCGAACCATCATCTTCCTGCCCGTCGTCGTCGGGCTGGCGACGGCCTCGCTTCTCTGGGTCTGGCTCGCCAATGTCGATAGCGGCTTTTTCGTGCCTGCGGCGCAAGCGCTGGGGCTGATCGACCGCAGGCCGAACCTGCTTGCCGACTTCGACAGCGCCTTTGCCACGATCGTCGTAATGGTGGTCTGGAAGATTGCCGGATTTACCATGATCATCCTGCTTACCGGCCTGCAGGCCATTCCCTCCGAGCTGACGGAGGCCGCTCGCATCGATGGCGCCAGGAGCTGGCAGCGCTTCCGCTTCCTGACCCTGCCGCTGATGCGCCGGACGATCGCGCTTGCCTTGATCATCTCGATCACCGGCTCGGTGCTCGCCTTCGACCAGTTCTACATCATGACCAGCGGCGGACCTCAAAACCAGATGATCTCGGTTGTCTATTATATCTTCAACCAGTCCTTCGTGTCCTTCAATCTCGGCTATGGCGCGGCACTATCGATCGCCCTTCTCGTCATTCTTGTATTGATCAGCATCGTCCAGCTCTGGCTGCTACGCGTCGGGGACGATCACCCATGAGCATCACCAACATGAGCACAACGAATGTGAGAACCGCAAAAGAGCGCCGCGCCAGGCGGAAAATGTGGAGTGCCGTCAGCTATCACGGCGTCGGCGTCATCATCGTCATCTTCTTCTTCGCGCCTTTTGCGATCGCGCTATTGTCATCCTTCCGGCATGGTACCGAGGCCAGCCTTCCGCCGCTGCCGCCTTGGCCGACATCTGGCTTCAGCTTCGATGCCTACCGCGCCCTCGACGGTTTCGGTGCTGGCGTCGTGCAGCATACGCTGAACTCGCTCTTCGTTTCGGTGACGACGGTCATCCTGACGGTCATGGTCAGTCTGCTCGCCGGCTACGGCTTTTCGCGCTACCAGTTTCCGTTCAAGGGCGCCTTCTTCATCCTGATCATCGCAACGCTGATGATCCCGTTCCAGTCGATCCTGACGCCGCTCTTCATCATCCTGGCAAGGCTCGGCCTTAACAATTCGCTGCTCGGGCTGACGCTGGTCTATGTCACGCTTCAGCTACCCTTCTCGGTCTTCATGATGCGCAACGCCTTCGACGCCGTGCCCAAGGAGATCGAGGAAGCCGCCCGTATCGACGGCGCGCGTGACCTGAAGCTGTTGTTCCGCGTGCTGCTGCCACTCGTGCTACCGGGCGTGGCGACTGTTGCGATCTTTGCCTTCCTCAATGCCTGGAACGAGTTCCTGGCAGCGCTGGTGCTGCTTTCGAGCAACGAGAAATTCACGTTGCCGGTGCTGATGATCGCGGTTCGGACGGGGCGGCTCGGTGCCGTCAACTGGGGCGCGGTCCAGGCTGGCATCGCCGTCATGACCATACCCTGCGTCATCGTCTTCCTGCTTCTGCAACGCTATTACATGCGCGGTCTGATGGCCGGCGCGGTGAAATGAAACTCAAACGAAACGGATGAAAGCCATGTCAGACAAGCAAAATCGCCAGTTCCGCCCCCTGCCCGTTCCGAATGTCGAACTTCAGGGCCTTTTCGGTGCCCGGCAGGACGCGATCTGCAATTCGACGGCCGCCACCCTCCTCGACCGCTGTGTCGAGGCCGGCATGGTCAGGGCGATCGACGTCGACCTGCCGAGCCCCGGCATTATCCTTCCGCTGCAGACCTGGTCGGGTTCGACGCAGATGTTCTGGGACAGCGATCTCGGCAAGTCGATCGAGACGATCGCCTATTCGCTCTATCGCCGCCCGAACCCGGAGCTCGAGGCCCGCGCCGATGCGATCATCGATATGTATGAAAAACTGCAGCAGGAGGACGGTTATTTGAACGCCTGGTTCCAGCGCGTTCAGCCGGGCCGGCGTTGGACCAACCTGCGCGACCATCACGAGCTCTACTGCGCTGGACACCTGATCGAAGCTGCAGTCGCCTATTACCAGGCGACGGGAAAACGCAAGCTGCTCGATGTAATGAGCCGCTTTGCAGACTACATGATCACCGTTTTCGGCCATGGCGAAGGACAATTGCGAGGCTATTGCGGCCATGAGGAAGTTGAGCTGGCACTGGTCAAGCTCGCTCGCGTCACCGGCGAGAAGAAATATCTCGACCTTGCCAAATATTTCATCGACGAGCGTGGTCAGGAGCCGCATTTCTTTACCGAAGAAGCGCTGCGCGACGGTCGCGATCCGGCAAAATTCGTGCAGAAAACCTATGAGTACAATCAGGCCCATCAGCCGGTGCGGGAGCAGAAGAAGGTCGTCGGTCATGCCGTGCGCGCCATGTATCTCTATTCCGGCATGGCCGATGTCGCGACCGAATATAATGACGACAGCCTAACGTCGGCGCTGGAGACGCTGTGGGACGATCTGACCACCAAGCAGATGTATGTCACAGGCGGCATCGGGCCGGCCGCTTCCAACGAAGGTTTCACCGACTATTACGACCTGCCGAACGAAAGCGCCTATGCCGAAACCTGCGCCTCGGTTGGCCTCGTCTTCTGGGCGAATCGCATGCTGGGGCGCGGGCCGAACCGGCGTTATGCCGACATCATGGAACAGGCGCTCTATAATGGCGCGATGGCCGGACTATCGCTCGACGGGAAAACCTTCTTCTACGAAAACCCGCTGGAAAGCGCCGGTAAGCATCATCGCTGGACCTGGCATAACTGCCCCTGCTGCCCTCCGAACATCGCCCGCCTGCTCGCCTCCATCGGTTCCTACATGTATGCGGCCGCCGATAACGAAATCGCCGTCCATCTCTATGGCGAGAGCAAGGCCCGTGTTCCCCTCGCAAGCGGCGTGACGGTCGAACTGGCTCAGAAGACGAATTATCCTTGGGACGGCGCGATCCGTTTTGAGGTCAATCCCGACCGGGGCGCCCGCTTTGCACTGTCGCTGCGCATTCCCGAATGGGCAGAGGGTGCGACGCTTGCCATCAACGGTGCTTCCGTCGATCTCTCGTCAGTCACCGTCGATGGCTACGCACGCATTGAGCGGGAGTGGCAGAGCGGCGATAGCGTCGACCTCAACATTCCACTGATCCCACGCACCTTGTTCGCCAACCCCAAGGTACGTCAGGATGCCGGCCGCGCGGCACTGATGCGCGGACCTCTGGTCTATTGCGTCGAGACCACCGATAATGGCCGTGATCTCAACGGCATCTCGCTTGCCGGCAACCCCGCGTCGGCACAGACAAGGGAAATTGCCGCACTGGAGGGCGCAGTCGCACTCGATATTCCGGTGAACCGCGATGAGGCGGATTGGGGATCGGACCTCTATCGAACCGCGCCGCCAAAGAGCCGGTCCGCCACGGCCCGTTTCGTTCCCTATCATCTGTGGGATAATCGCGAACCGGGTGAGATGCTGGTCTGGGTCCGCGCCGGCCAGATGCAACACGGAGCCTGACATGGGCAAGAACAGCATGAGATTGACCGGCGTCCGCAAGAGTTATGGCGGGCTGGAGGTTATTCACGGGATCGATCTCGAAGTGCAGGAAGGTGCATTCGTCGTCTTCGTCGGCCCGTCCGGCTGCGGCAAGTCGACCTTGCTCCGGATGATCGCCGGGCTGGAGGAAGTGACCGACGGCGAAATCGCCATCAAGGGCCGGGATGTCACCGATCTAGACCCATCCGAGCGCGGCATTGCCATGGTCTTCCAATCCTATGCGCTCTATCCGCATATGAGCGTACGCGAAAATCTCGGTTTCGGGCTCAAAATGGCCCGAACCGATACCGCCGAGATCGAATCGCGCGTTAGAGCCGCTTCGGCGATCCTCAAGATCGACCATCTGCTGGACCGTCGTCCCGGCCAGCTTTCGGGCGGCCAGCGCCAACGTGTCGCCATCGGCCGGGCGATCGTGCGAAAGCCTGACGTCTTCCTGTTCGACGAGCCGCTGTCAAACCTCGATGCGGAACTGCGCGTCTCCATGCGCATCGAAATCGCCCGGCTGCATCGTGAGCTCGGCAATACGATGATCTATGTGACGCACGACCAAACCGAGGCGATGACGCTCGCCGACAAGATCGTCGTGCTGAGAGACGGTAAGATCGAGCAGGTCGGCAGCCCACGCGAAGTCTATGAAGATCCGGCCAATATCTTCGTCGCCGGCTTTATCGGTTCGCCGCGCATGAACATGATCGAAGCCGAATGGGCCGCCGACGGCTCCGCCAAAGTTCCAGGCGGCGCCATCAAAACGGATATAAGCCAGGCCAGCCTGACGCCTGGCGATAAGCTGATGCTGGGCATGCGCCCGGAGCATCTGATCGTCGTATCCGACAGCAATGATGCCATCCGCGTAACTGTCGATTTCGATGAATATCTCGGCGGCACACGCTATCTCTATTGCCAGACAGAGGACGGCCAAAGCTTGATCGCCGAATATCGCGAGGGTCCCGATGTTCAGCGCGGCGACACGCTTTATCTGCGCTGTTCGCCGGAAAGGCGCCGCTATTTCGACGGGCAGGGAAACCGGCTCCGTTGACGCATCATCTCAAAGCGGCACTGCCAATCATTTGACGAACAACAAAAATTGTGACGATGTTTGCCGGTAGCACCGGACCATCTGCTTCGGCAAATGAATTTGGAGGCGGCTAAATGGCCAGACTGACCGAAGATGCCAAGGGCGTCTATGTGATCGCCGTTACGCCCTTTACCGACGAAGGCGCGCTCGATTTCGCCAGCATCGACAGCATGGTGGATTTCTACGAAAGCGTCGGGCTGACCGGGCTGACGGTGCTTGGTCAGCTCGGCGAGGCGCCGAAACTGACGGCGGAGGAATCGCGCGCCGTCGTCGAACGCGTGTTGAAGCGCCTCGATAGCCGCCTGCCCGTCGTGGTCGGCGTTTCAGCGCCGGGACTTGCGCCGATGCAGGAATTGGCTGAGGCCGTGATGGACCAGGGCGCAGCGGGCGTGATGGTCGCGCCGCCCTGGACGATCAGGACCGACGACCAGGCCTTTACGTTCTATCAATCGGTCGGCGAAGCGCTGGGCGATACGCCCTTCGTGCTGCAGGACTATCCGCTGACAACCAACGTCACCGTTGCGCCCAAGGTCATCGATCGGATCATCAAGGAAGTGCCGAACTGCGTCATGCTCAAGCATGAGGATTGGCCGGGCCTTTCGAAGATTACGGCGTTGCGGGTCTCCAGCGATAGGGGCGAAACGCGGCATATCTCCATTCTCTGCGGCAATGGCGGCCTCTTCCTGCCTGAGGAAATGGGCCGTGGTGCCGATGGCGCCATGACTGGCTTTTGCTATCCGGAAATGATGGTCGGCGTCGTTCAGGCTTATACGGCCGGAGATGTCGACCGGGCACACGAGATCTTCGACGCCTATTTGCCGCTAGCGCGCTATGAGCAGCAACAAGGCATTGGCCTCGCCGCCCGCAAATATGTCCTCGCCAAACGCGGCGTCATCAAATCCGCCGCCCTGCGCAAGCCTGGGGCCAAGCTTTCGCCACTCGATGTGCAGGATGTCGAACGCCTGCTCGCCCGACAGGCGCTGCGCCTCCGGGAGATCGGCGCATGAGGCTCGGACTGGTTCTCGGTGCAAGCCATGGACCAGGCAGCGATTGGCACCGGTCAATGAGGGCCATCCAATATCAGAGTCGCGAATCAGAGCCGACGGGGGCATGATCCGATGAATTGAGACGATGAATATCGGCCAGGGGGCTTTGGTGGCGAAGACCTATGATTTCATCATCGCCGGCGGTGGTTCGGCGGCTTGCGTTGCCGCCATGCGGCTGGTGCGGGATTTCGGCTTTTCCGTGCTCATCATCGAGCGGGGGCCGCGCAAGACCGCCAAGCTGATGGCCTTTCCCGCCGGCTATATGAAATATCTCGCCCGCGACGATTTCCTCGAAATGCACCATACGGTTCCGCAGCCGCAACTCGGCGGTCGCGGTCCGATCGTTCCGGTCGCCAAGGCACTCGGCGGCGGCAGCGCCGTCAATGCCATGGTCTATATGCGCGGCCAGAAGGAAGATTACGACGGCTGGGCCACCCATCTCGGCCACGGGATAGAATGGTCCTATGCCAACATGCTGCCGCACTTTAAAGGGATCGAAGCCAATACGCGCTTCAACAACAGATATCATGGCATATCCGGCAATCTGCGCATCTCCGAGCCAGGGCATATTTCCGGAACGACGGAGGATTTCCTTTTGGCCGCTCAAGGGCTCGGCCATCCCTATAATCCCGACTTCAACGGCGTCAGGCAAAACGGCGTCGGCATCATGCAGCACACCTTCGGCCAGTGGGATGGCAAGACGGAGCGCTCCGACGCCAAGAAGGCCTTTCTCGATCCGCTTGCCGGCGACAAAAGGCTTGAGATTATCACGGACGCGCGGGTCGACCGCATCGTCATCGAAAACGGTCGTGCGATCGGTGTCACCTACACGCGCAATGGCGAAAGCCACACGGTCCGTGCCGAGCGAGAAATACTGGTCGCCGCAGGCACATACAACAGCGCCAAACTGATGATGCTGTCCGGCATTGGCCCGGCAGACCACTTACGGGAACATGATATTGCCGTTGCTCTCGATCTTCCCGGCGTCGGCGCCAATCTGCAGGACCATCATGAAGTCCCTGTGATCGCCACGACCAAGAGCAAGTCCGGCTATTTCGGCGAGGACATGGGATGGCCCATGCTTCGCAACGGGCTGCAATATCTGCTCTTCAACTCCGGTCCGGTCACCACGACCGGTATCGAAGCCTGCCTGTTCTACGATCCGGACGGCAGCGAACGGCCATCGATCCAGCTTTATTGCGCCCCGATCGTCTACCTCGACCGTGACGTCTCCTCCGCCAAGCCAACCTATGGCGTTACCTTCACCTCCTGTCTCCTGCGCCCGAAAGCACGTGGCAGTGTAAAGCTGCGCTCGAGCAATCCTGCGGATATGCCATTGGTCGACTGCAACTTCTTCGGCGATCCCGACGACCTGCGCCTGACGCTCGCCTCATTGAAGGTCGCACGGCAACTGCTGGAGACAGAGCCGTTCAAATCGAAGATCGCCGACGAAATCCTGCCCGGCCGGGCGCTGCAGGACGATGAGGCCCTCGGCAAATTTGCCGGCCAGACCGTCAAGACGAATTACCACCCTTCAGGCAGCCTGCAGATGGGGCCGGACAATGATCCGATGTCGGTGGTCGACGGAAAGCTGCGCGTGCGAGGCATCGATGGCCTGCGGGTGATCGACTGCTCGATCATCCCCTTCATCCCCTCGGGAAACACCAATGCACCGGCAATGGCGATCGGCTCAAAGGCGGCGGAGATGATTGGGAAGAGTTATTAAGGCTTGTCTCGTGACTAGAATTCCCAGGGCGAGATGAGATCAAGGCCTGTGATGCGAAAGTCGGATAAATTGCGCGTTGCCAAGCGGCCGCCATTGATGCGGGTAATAGCTGCGATCATGCCATCCGGAGCCGACATTGGTCGCCCTTGTCGCTCCGCAAGACCCATAATCTCGCCATAAGCAAGAGCTGCCTCTTCGGTGAAGCCGAAAATCCGATCGGCAAATCGACGCCGCCATTCAGATAGTCGTTGCTCCAAACGCGCTGCCCGTTGGTCCGGTATGATTTTGTGAATACCGAAAGCAATCTCGGCAATCGTAATAGTAGGCAGTGCAATCTCGGCGTCATGCCGGCTCAGCCAGGCGATAACGGCTGGCTCGGGCTGCTTGCGAAGCGTTTCGGATATGACATTGGTATCAAGAAATATCACAGATCAATTCCGTGATTGACTTTGCGCCTCTCTCGAATGACCGCCTCCAGGTCAATATCCTCGTCCTCGCTCATGGACATCCGAGCATAGAAGGACGCTGCCGGTTCCCGGCCGGCCTCGCGTATTTCATAGGATTCCAGCGCGCGTTCTACGATATCGGCAATGGTGCGGTTCTCGCGCCGGGCAAGTCGATAAGCGAGATCACGCGCTTTAGCACTGCGGACGGACAGTTGCGGTTCAGCCATCTGGTTCTCCTATGCATAAAAGATAAGCCGCAATCTCGGAGCCATCAAGATGGCAGATGATGGCAAGCTGGCAAAATAACACTCGGAGAGTTCCGTACCTTTCCAGCAAGCGAAACATCGAAAACAGCGCTTTTTCGCAATGCCGCGCTTTGCCATGCTTGACGACAAAGAACCTATGCATTTCCAACGGTTGATCTTCCCACGGGACCGCATCATTTTCGACGATCAGAAAGTCGTTCTGCCGTTGATGCCCTCGATCGTCGATCGCCGTGGGCCAAAGGAGAAGGGCATCACTACGGCACGAACATGATGGCCGCCTGAAAAGGGCACACTGATGAATTTGCGCAATAGGACGCTCAGCGCCTCGGGATTTCATGCACCAAAACGCGGTGTGATCGACGTCCTGGACGATGTGCTGATCGAAATCGATGCCGAGGGTGTGATTGCCGCCGTACATCGTCACGGCGATCCGAATTACCGGACCATTCGTGACGCGCGCGACGCATCCGGCGAACTCGTGACTTTGCCGGCCGGTTTTTACCTCTTGCCCGGTTTTGTCGATCTGCATGTGCATGCACCGCAATATCCGCAGCTCGGCGATGCGCTCGATGTTCCTTTGGAAGTCTGGTTGCAGAAATACACTTTTCCGTTGGAGGCGCGCTATCAGGACGCCGCCTTCGCGCGCCGCCTGTATGGCCTGCTGGTCGATGACCTGCTGACCAACGGCACGACGACCGCGGTCTATTTTGCCACCATTCATCAGGAGGCGACGCGGGCACTGGTCGATATCTGTCTGGAAAAGGGTCAGCGCGCCCTGATCGGCAAGGTGGTGATGGACAATGCCGACGAGTGTCCGGACTACTACCGGGACCCGTCAGGGCAAGAAGCGCTCGACGGCACGCGGGCGTTGATCGATTACGTGCGCGGCCATCCGGACAATCAGGAAGGACGCGTTCTGCCCGTCGCCACACCTCGCTTCATCCCCTCCTGCACCGATGCGACCCTCGAAGGTCTCGGCGCCATTGCCCGGGAGTGTGGCTGCCATGTGCAGACCCATTGTTCGGAGAGCGACTGGGAACACGGCTATGTTCTTGCAAGACATGGCATGACGGATACGGAAAGCCTGGATCGCTTTGGCTTGCTTGGCCGCAGGACGGTCTTGGCCCATGCGAATTTCCTGACGGCGAAGGATATGGAAACGGTTCGCGCGCGCGGGGCCGCCATCGCGCATTGCCCGCTTTCGAACGCCTATTTCGCCAATGCCGTCTTTCCATTGCGCGCTGCGCTTGAAAAGGGGCTGCATCTCGGTCTCGGCACAGACATTTCCGGTGGCCCGAGCGCTTCTATGTTCGAGAACGCCCGTGGCGCGATTCTCGCATCACGGATGCTGCAAAGCGGCGTCGACCCGAACTTGCCGCCATCAGCCCGCTCGACGTTCGGGCCGGCCCAGATCGATTTCCGCGATGCCTTCCATATCGCGACGGCAGGCGGCGGCGTTGCGCTCGATCTCCCTATGGGGCAATTCACGCCCGGCTATCAGTTCGACGCTATGCTCATCCATGCCGATGCCGAGAAAGGCACGGTGCGGCTGTTCGAAGACCGCGACAAGGGCGAGCGTATTCTGCAAAAAATCATCTACACCGCCTCGAGGCCGAACATAGCCGCCACTTGGGTTGGCGGCCGCAAGGTTTAGAAGCGTCAAGCCTTCGCCGCTTTCCTTGTCCTGAAAGTAATGAGGATGCGAGCCAAAACCTCAGTTCTTGAAAACGAAACAAGCGCCGCCTTTTTGGCGGACTTGAGCGCAAACTGCATCCGCCTCATCGCGCGTCTGCCGGCCGATACGGGCGGCGTATCGGATCCGACGACCGAAGTCGGCATTGCGCTGGCGCACGATGAGCGGCTTTTCTTTATTCAACGGCGATGGAAGCTTGGTGACATCCTCGGAGAAAAGCCGCCGGACCGTCTCGAGCTTGAAATGTTCCGCAAGCTGAGCGCCCCAGGGTGTCCAAGGCCGCTCCTGCTCCAAAGCGACCTGCTTCAACCGGCGGCTGCCGGCAAGCGCCATGCAGGCCTGCGCGAAAGGCTTGCCTTTGTCGAGTTCCGGGGCGATCGTATCCGGCGGATCGTCCTTCCATTGCTCGACCGTGTGCGCCGTAATGGCAATCACGTAGCTGCGCGTCTCGTTGGGGAGATTGCCGGAATTGAGGAAATTTGCGAGACCGTTTTCGCCGGCATTATAAGCGGCCGCCGCCAAACCGAGATTGCCGAAACGGTTGCGCAATTCGTCCAGATATGCCGCCGCCTTACCCAGCGCCTCCAGCAGGTCGTAGCTGTCCTGAACGCCGCGCAACCTTGCCGTTCCCGGCATGAATTGCGCAATGCCTTGCGCGCCCTTCGGGCTGACCGCATCGGGACGAAACGTGCTTTCGCGCCAGATGAGCCTCGCCAGATAATCCGGCGGAAGATGATTGGCGTGGGCGAAATAGTCGATCGCATCGCAGAGGTCGCGATTGTAACTTACTTTGCGGATGCAAAGTGTCTTGCCGGTGTCCGTTATAAAAGGTCCGGAAATGCAGGCCGGTGGCGCAACACTCCATTCGGGCTGGGCCCTCGCGGGACAAGCGGCCGATACGGCGAAGCCGGACGCAATAATGAGGCCTATGACCCTTCGGACAAGACTGGGCCGATGCTGGTTGCCTGCCATGCCTGCGAAACTCGTTGGAAACCGTCAAATCGCTAAATTACCTTTTTGATAGCATCGATGCGCGACGACGAAAACCAGGAAGCTCTAAGAGGGTTCCAGTGTTTTATGATCCGTATGCCTGCATTCCTCTATGCTGCGGCCGTTCGGGCCATGACGATTTCTCCGCCCTTGATCCGCTTCACGGATGAATCTGCGCCGATTATTGCGTAGACTTTCCGCACATCGCTGTGTCGCCCTGATCAATGGGACCGGCCGCTGACAACAGGGAAAGAGGAAGCAGCGTGACCAGCAGCCCAGCCTTCGACATTTCGTCCCTAAGGGCCTTCTATGCAAACGGGGGCACCGTTGCCCAAGTTATCGAGGCGGTTTTCGCGCGTCTTGCCGAAGTCGATGACCCCGGCATCTTTTTGCACCTTGCCGACAGAAAGAGCCTGATTGGACAAGCCGCCGCTCTTGGGCCCTTTGATCCGGCCGCAAAGCCGCTCTGGGGCACTCCCTTTGCCGTCAAGGACAATATCGATGTCGCGGGGATGCCGACGACTGCCGCCTGCCCGGATTTTGCCTATATGCCTGAAGCCGATGCTGCGGTCGTGCGTTTGCTGAAAGAGGCCGGCGCAATCGTCGTCGGCAAAACCAATCTCGATCAATTCGCAACCGGGCTCGCTGGCGTCCGCACGCCCTACCCAGCACCGCGCAATGCCATGGATCCCGATCTCGTGCCCGGCGGATCGAGCTCCGGCTCGGCCGTTGCCACGGCTCAGGGTATTGTCAGTTTCGCGCTCGGCACGGATACGGCCGGTTCGGGCCGCGTGCCGGCTGGTCTCAACAACATCGTCGGTCTGAAACCCAGCCTCGGCGCATTGTCGGCGACGGGCGTCCTTCCCGCCTGCCGCACGCTCGATTGCGTTTCAATCCTGGCCTTGACCGTCGATGATGCCTGGCGGGTGTTTGAGATTGCAGCGCGCTATGATGCCCAAGATGCTTATTCGAAGATTATTCCCACAACCGGCTTTGGTCAGACACCGCCGGGGCTGACCATCGGTGTCCCGGCGCAGGCGGACCGGCTGTTCTTCGGCGATGCCTTCATGGAAACGGCCTATGACGACGCCCTGCATATGATGGAAAAACTCGGTCATCGCCTTGTGGAAGTGCCGTTTGGCGATTTCTACAAGGTGGCAAATCTGCTTTACGAAGGCGCCTGGGTGGCGGAACGCTATGCGGCGGTTAAAGATTTTTTCGATGCCAACGAGGCGAGCTTCCATCCCATCACGCGGCAGATCTATGGCGGCGCCAAGCAATTTTCCGCGGCGGATGCCTTCAATGGCTTCTATACGCTGCAGGCCTTGAAACAAAAGGTCGCGCCGCTGATCGCGTCCGTCGATCTCTTCTGCGTACCGACTGCGCCGACCCACTATACTCTGGCCGATTTGAAAGCCGAACCGATCCGTGAGAACTCGCGTCTCGGCACCTACACCAATTTCGTCAATCTGCTCGACATGTGCGGGATCGCCGTGCCGGCGGGGACACGCAGCGACGGCCGTCCGGCCAGCATCACTCTGTTGGCGCCCTCTGGACATGATGGGCTGACGGCTTCGCTCGCTCGGGACATTCACAAGGCCAGCGGCCTGACGCTTGGCGCTACCGGCTGGCGCCAGCGGTAGGGGAAAAACCTCCCCGATGAAACCGGACTAGTCGTGGTGCTCGTTCTTTGACCTGAATGCGTCAAAGATCAATCCGCGCAGCCATCGATGAGCAGGGTCTGCATCCATACGCGGATGCCATGTTTGCGCGATAACGAAGCCGGGCGTGGCGACGGGAAGCTCAAACATCTCGATCTGCTTCGCCACACCCGCTTGGCAATACGAGCGCGGTACCAAGCCGACAAGATCGGTCGCTGCCGCAACGGCCATAACTGCCGGATAGCTCGGCACCACAAGATTGACCTTTCGCGAAAGGCCGAGTTCGGCGAGAGCGTCGTCCACTGGGCCTTTAAAATTTCCTCGTCTGGAGGAGATGACGTGTCCGCATGTGGCGTATCGCTCGGGCGTTATATGCCGCGCCTTTAAAAGAGGATGCCCAGCCCGCGCGACCCCGACAAAGCGGTCCTCGAACAATGTTTGGCCGCGCAACTCCGCGCCATCCCCCGAGATGACCCCGATGTCGAGGTCGAGCGTTGCATCCCGCAGAGGCTGAATTTCCTTGTTTGGCTTGGGCGCGAAACGGAGCCGCACACCAGGCGCGGCGTTCGTGACAGCGACGCTTAGACGCGCGGCATGCAACAGCACGAATGCCTCATTGGCGCGGATCGCGAAGTCCCGGTGCAACTCGCGAATGTCAATCACCGGCGGAGGCCCTAGCACAGTCTGGACAGCCGCCGTCAGCGAACGCACTTGGTCCGCTATCGCTTCCGCATGCGGTGTAGCGACCATCGCACGCCCCGCCGGAACCAGAATGGGATCGCTCAACGCGATCCGAAGTCTCGACAACGTCCGGCTCATGGCGGACGTACTTAGCCCAAGCTTTCGCGCGGCAGCCGATACGCTCCGCTCGCGAAGCAAAGCGTCCAAAGCTGGCAGCAGGTTCAAGTCCATCTCGGGCATAGACAGCGTTTTAACGAAGAGAGGCGTTCAACGCAACGGTCAATTGCCTGCGTTGCGTCTGGTGCAAACTGCGGGTCCGGGATATCCATCAGGCAACCAAACGAACAAGGTGAGCTCCTATGTCCCTGACATCACTCGCACCCCCTACCTATGACGGCCTGCCTTATCCGCGCCGATACCTCGCCGTCGGCGTGCTTCTCGTGACGCTTGTTCTCGTCGTACTGGACGGCGCTATTGCCAATGTCGCGTTGCCATCGATCGCGGCCTCGCTGGGTGCCGATGCCAGCGACACGGTCTGGGTCGTCTCCAGCTACCAGCTTGCCGTGCTCGTCGCTCTTCTGCCCTGCGGCGCCTTGGGTGAAATTCACGGCCCCCGACGCGTCTTCCTGATGGGTGTCGCGCTCTTCACGATGGCGTCGGCTGCATGTGCCTTCGCTGCAAATCTTCCCGTTCTGATCGCGGCGCGATTTGCTCAAGGGTTGGGCGCAGGCGCGATCATGGCACTCGGAATAATGAACCTGCGCTTTGCGGTGCCGCAGCGGCTGTTGGGAACCATCATCGGCATCAACGCGATGGTCATTGCGATTTCTTCGGCCGCAGGACCGGGTGTTGCCGGCGCGATCCTGTCCGTTGCTAATTGGCCTTGGCTGTTTGCCGTCAACATACCACTTGGCGCAATCGTCCTCTTGTCTGGCGGCCTTCTCGGCCCCTTGCAAGGCGTGAAGCGGCAACTGAACGTAGCGGCACTGCTGGCCAATACGCTGATGTTCATTTTGTTCTTCTCCGGCGCAGACCGGATAGCCACCGCACCGATCAGCGGCTCCGTTCTGATTGGCGGCTCCATCCTGTCCCTGGTCGTGCTGCTGCGGCTTGAGCGCAAGACTACGGCGCCGATTGTTCCAACCGACCTCTTGGCCGAACCTGCCTTTCGGGTTGCCGTTATCGCGTCAATCGCGTGTTTTACCGGTCAAATGCTGAGCTACGTCGCGCTGCCATTCTATCTTCAGCACACTTTGCATATGCCGCCGGTGCTGACGGGGCTCTACATGATGCCTTGGCCCGCCGCGACGATTGTCGTGGCCCCGATTTCAGGACGCCTTGCCAATCGCATCAAGACGGCATGGCTCTGCGCCTCCGGTGGCGCGCTGCTGGCAATTGGCCTCCTTATCGCGGGCCTGTGCCCGCCTGATCCGCGGGGAATTGCATTCATGATCGGAACGGTGATTGCCGGTGTCGGATTCGGTCTTTTCCAGACCCCGAACAACCGCATCCTCCTTCTGTCCGCACCGAAGGCGCGCAGCGGCGCGGCCGGAGCCATGCAGGGCACGGCACGCCTTCTCGGACAAACCTTTGGTGCCATTTGCATGTCGATCATTTTCGAAACCGTGCCGCAGGCAAATGCGCCTGGCTTCGCGCTTGTTTTGGCCGGCCTCTGCGCGGCGGTTGCAAGCTTCGTCAGCCTCAGCCGTGCGCGCTATGAGACGGTCGGATAGGGATCGTCCGCCATTCAAAGAGTGCCTCGGATGCCAAAACGGCACCCGAGGCCTTCAATAAGCATCTCATGCGCGGAATGTTTTCCCGAGTTCGATGTCGGACAAATCGTAATAGTGACGAAAATTGTAAACCAACGGAGACCATTTATTGGGATCGATATGATCACTCTCGTTTTTCAAGAATTCCTCGCTGGCGTGGACGCGTAAAATCTCGACAACGGCAACGAGGCCGCCTCCAAGTTCAGCTAGTTTCGTGCCGCCCATTTCATGACGTGACAAAACACGGGCTTCCATCTGAATTGGGCACTCCGCAACTCGCACCGGGTGAACCAATTCACTGTCGAGCCTGGAAAATCCCGCTGCGGTAAATTTGTCTTTCTCTGTCCTGAATTGTTTGGACTTCAGTTTGGGTACCGGGTCTTTGCCGGTCAGCGGCGCAAGCTTTTCCACCATCTGCCACATGGAGGGAGAAGGAAGGTTTACGACGCATTCCGGGTGTCGTGCGAGATTTTCCGCGAGCTTGGCATCATTCAGCAGACCAAGCGCCATCGTCCAGCCAAGCGCCCAAAATGATGAGATCGGCGACAAATTCGTCGAACCATCCTCGTTCAAGCTACTGATCAGTGCGACGGGCGTCCCAAAATACAGGATCTTTGGCTCAACGGTTCTCACTTCGTCCTCCTGAACAGGATGCGTCCACATCACCATGCGCGATTTTCCGCTTGGAATGTTTCGGCTACGATCGAAGTGTGGCCTGAAAGCGGGATGCTCTGACCCTGCCTATTCAGCAAGCCGGCCGCCGCGCATGGGCGTCGGTACGCCCGTCGTGCCCGGGAAGCTGATCGGCAGGCCTCGCAAGACGCGCACGGCCAAAAATGCGAAGCATTCGGCCTCGACGGCGTCACCGCGCCAACCGAGCGTTTCCGCCGAAATCGGCTCGACGCCGGCACGGGTTCTGAGCATCGACATGATCGTCGGATTGCGACGGCCGCCGCCGCTGACCACCAGCTTCTTCGGGCGGCGGGGCAGCAGATCCAAAGCCTTGCCGACGGCGCCGGCAGTAAAGGCGGAAAGGGTTGCAGCGCCGTCTTCGGGGCCAAGGCCATCGGCCATCGAGGCGCCAAAATCGAAGCGATCCAGCGATTTCGGATAGGGGGCGCTGAGATAAGGATGTTGCAGCAGTTTCGCGAGCCTCGCCTCATCCACCTTACCCGCTTGGCCGAGCGCGCCGTCCCTGTCCATCTCGCCAAGGCCGTGGGCTTTGACGAAATCATTGAGCGGCGCGTTGGCCGGCCCGGTATCGAAGGCGACGAAATTGCCCTCCCCGTCCGACCAGGTGATATTGGCGACACCACCGAGATTGAGGATGGCGGTATCGTCTCCGGCGCCGGCTCGTCGCAGCAGGGCGGTATGATAGGCGGCCGCCAGCGGCGCGCCCTGACCGCCTGCGCGCACATCGGCGGAACGGAAGTCGTAGGCGACCCTGGTGCCGAGGATGGAACGCATCAATTCGCCATCGCCGAGCTGGCGTGTATCGCCGCGGCGTTCCTTTTGCGGTGCGCGATGCAGCACGGTCTGCCCGTGGAAACCGACCACGCCGATATCGGCCATGGTCAGGCCGTAACTTTCGACAAGCTCCTTGACCGCGTCCGACTGCGCGCGGGTCAGGGCCTCTTCGGCTTGCTTAAAGATTTCCGGCTCCGGCCCGTTGAAATTCCAGGCCCGGGCCTGCGTCAAAGTCTCTTCCAGTAATGTCCTAATCCAATCTGGATAGGGCGCCAGCACATAGGGACCGAACTCCTCTATCCGCTCGCCGTCTGTTTTGAGCAGCGCGACGTCGATATTGCCGTCGAGAACGGTTCCGGTCATCAGACCGACGGCCCAGATTGGTTCCATGATCATGCTCCTAAGCTCTATTGACGAGATCGCCGACGATCTGGCGAAGCGCCACGATGCCGCTGTCGAAATGGCGTGTCGGGTGAATGCGGTTGGTAAGCAAGGTCCAGGCCCTGCCCTTGTCGAAATCGATCCAGAGGCCGGTGCCGGTGAAGCCGGTATGGCCGATCGTGCCCGGCGAGCACAAGCTGCCGCCGGACCAGCCTTCGTAAGGCCGTTCCCATCCATGCGTACGCGTGGCCGACAGTGGCGTGCGCATCAATGCGATCGAGCGCTCGGACGCGCTGTTGCCGGTTAGCAACCCCAAGGCAAAATCGAGGATTGAGCCTGCCGTCCCGAACAGGCCGGCATGGCCGGCGCCCTGCAGGGCAGAGCAATTGTCGTCATGGACTTCGCCTACGAGGACGCGGTGACGCCAGGTGCAATCCTCCGTCGCGGCAGTCTGATGGGGTTCGGAGGAAAAGGCGAAGCCCGGCCCGGCATTCATGTCTCGGATCGTCTGACCCGTCAGGCGCTCCAGCGCAAGCCCAAGCAAAATGAAGTTGATGTCGGAATAGACAGGCGGACCGGCCCGCCATTCGCGCTGCAGAACGAAGGCGCGCAGCAGGTCGGGACCGCGACCGTAGGTATAAAGCGGCTCGACAGCCGGAAAAGGCGTCTGATGGCCAAGGCACTGCCGAAAGGTCACCTTCCGCTCCCAGGCCGCCGCATCATATTGGCGCAGATCCGGCAGCAGCGTAATCAGCGGCGCATCGAGATCGATCGTACCGGCTTCCACCAAAGCCAGGATGCGCGGCGTGGTGAAGATGACCTTGGTCAGCGAGGCCAGATCGAACCAGGTATCGGCAAACATCGGCCGCATCACCGGAACCTTCTGTGCCCAGCCGATCGCACGGACCATCCGATTACCGTCGCGATCGATAATGCCGAGCACACCGCCGGGAATGCGCCCGGCCGCAATAGCGGCTTCAACGGGCTGGAATGCCCGATCGAAGCGCTGCGCGAATTCCGTATTCTCCGTTGCCGTCATGCTCCCCCGCGTCTCTCTTTCAGGCTTCCGCCTGGGCTATATGATCCGGAGCGAACTGTCGCCATTCAGGTGCCGCCGGCTCGAAACCAAGGGGACGCACCAGAGAAGGGACTTGCCGCGTATCGAGCGCAAAATTCTCCCGCCGGCGGTCGACGGCCGGAACGGCCGATATAAGGCGTTTGGTATAGGAATGCTTCGGCTGCGACAGCACCGATACGGCATCGCCGATCTCCACGATCTGCCCGGCGTAGATCACCGCAATTCTATGCGCGATCCGCTCGACCACCGCCATGTCATGAGAGATGAAAAGATAGGCAAGGCGGTACTCGCGCTGCAATTCGATCAGCAGATCCAGGACCTGTGCCTGGACGGACACATCCAAAGCCGAGACGGCCTCGTCCAGCACCAGAACCGAAGGGTTCAACATCAGTGCCCGGGCGATACACAATCTCTGGCGCTGCCCGCCCGAAAATTCGTGCGGGTAGCGTTCGAGACTGTTTTCGGGCAGGCCGACACGCTTCAACAACATGACCATCCTGTCGCGTGTTTCCCCCGAGGCACGGCCGCCAACGGCGATGACAGGTTCCGCCAGAATGCTATCGACGCAGAGCCTCGGATTGAGCGAGGCATAGGGGTTTTGAAACACCATCTGCACGGCACTCGTCCGGTACGCCACCTTGCCGGCATTCGCGGTGAATGTGCCTCGCGTTGACTTGACCAATCCGAGGATAGCTCGCGCCGTGGTGGATTTGCCCGAGCCGCTTTCACCGACGATCGCCAGCGTTTCGCCGGGCAGCAGATCGAAACCGACGCCTTCGACCGCGTGGACAGCGCCGGTGGGACGGCGAAAGAAACTGCCCGACACCGGGAAGCGAACCGTCAGCCCGTCGACCTTCAACGCAGGTGCGGCTTTTGCAGTGTCGTCGCGGCTGAAATCCGACCGGGTCGCACGGCCGGCCGAAAAATGCGGTACGGAGTGAAGGAGGTGTTGGGTATAGGGGTGGCTGGGTTTGTCGAGTATCTGATTCAATTCGCCCTGTTCGACTGCCTGGCCGGCCTGCATCACCATGACCTTGTCGGCGATGCCAGCAACAAGGCCGATATCATGGGTGATAAAGATCATCGACATGCCGGTCTCGCGCTTCAGTTCGGCGAGAAGCGCCATGATCTGCGCCTGAACCGTGACGTCCAGCGCCGTGGTCGGCTCGTCGGCGATCAGCAGGCGAGGATTGCAGGCAAGCGCGGTCGCGATCATCACGCGCTGCAGCATGCCACCGGAGAGCTGGTTCGGGCAATATTTCAGCCGCCGGGCGGCATCGGGAATGCGAACGCGGTCCAGCGCATCCTTAGCGGCGGCCGTTGCCTGGCGGCCGGTCAAGCCGCGATGCAGGCGGAAAGACTCTTCGATCTGCGTGCCGATGGTCAGCACGGGATTGAGCGAGGTCATCGGCTCCTGGAAAATCATGCCGATCTCGGCGCCGCGGATTTTCGTGAGTTCCGCTTCTGTCGCCGTCGTCAGGTCAAGAATGCTGTTGTCGGGCCGCTTTAGCCTGATCGAGCCACCGATTATGCGGCCACCGCCGAAATCGACCAGACGATTGATCGAGAGCGCGGTGACGGATTTTCCCGAGCCGCTCTCGCCGACAATCGCCAGCGTCTCGCCGGCCGTAAGACTGAAGCTGACGCCGCGGACGATTTTGTTGGCTTCGGGCTTGCGGCCAAAGCCCACTTGCAGATCGGAGACGGAAAGCAGAGGGCTCACGGCGTGGACCTCCGCATTTTCGGATCGAGAATATCGCGCAGGGCATCGCCGAGCAGATTGAAGCCGAGGATGCTGATCATGATGGTGAGGCCTGGGAAGATCAGCAGCCAGGGCGCGGTTTCCATCAGGTTGCGGCTGTCGCTGAGCATCAACCCGAGCGAAGAGGCAGGCGGCTGTGTGCCGAGGCCGAGGAAACTCAAGCCAGCTTCGGTCAGGAGCGACCATGCAAGCGCAAGGGTGATCTGCACCGTCAAAGGCGCGACGAGGTTCAAGAGCAGATGCCGCGTCAGAATATAGGGTTTGCTGCTGCCGAAGGTGCGGCCGGCATCGACGAAATCCCGCGATTTTAGCGAGAGCGCCGGCCCGCGCACGACGCGGGTAAAGATCGGCGTATAGACGATGGCGATCGCGGCGACGCTGGTCCAGGTGCCGGGGCCCACAATGGCGATGATCAGCAGCGCGAGAAGGATGGCCGGAAATGCCAGCAGCACATCCATCGCGCGCATGATCACCCCGTCCCAGCGCTTGCCGAACCAGGCGGCGGTCAGGCCGAGCACGGTGCCGATCAGGCTTGCAAGGGCGACCGAGAGAAAGGCGACGGCGAAGGACTCGCCAATGCCGTTCATTAGCCGACTAGCGACGTCGCGCCCGAGCAGGTCCGTCCCCATCCAAAAGGTGCCGCTCGGGGCGTGCAGTCGGTTCAACGGGCTCCGCGTCACCGGATCATAGGGGGTCAGTCCCAGCATGCCGAGAATGGCGAGGAGGAGATAAGCGAAAACAATAGCACCGCCAATACGGCCGCTCGTGTGTCCAAAAATGGCCTTGACGATGCGCATCAGCCCTCTCCCAGGCGAACACGCGGATCGAGCGCGACATAGGCAAGGTCGACGAGCAGATTGACGATCATGAAGTTGAAGGCAATGAACAGGACGCAGCCTTGGACAAGCGCATAATCACGCTGCTGAATCGCATCCAGCACCAGACGTCCGAGGCCGGGCAGCGCGTAGATCTGCTCGACCAGCACGGCGCCGCCGAGGAGATAGCCGAATTCCACGCCGCTCAGCGTCACCACCGGAATGAGCGCGTTGGGCAGCGCATGACGCCAGATGACGCCGCGGGCCGGCACGCCACGGCTGCGCGCGGTGCGGACATAATCATCACTCAGTACGTCCAGCATGGCCGAGCGCACGACGCGCGTCACCGAGGCAGCGAAGGCAAATCCGAGTGTCAGCGCCGGCAGGATCATCTGGCCGAGATTGCCGAGCGGATCCTGCCAGAATGGCGTGAATGCGCCCATCGTCGGCAGGACACCGAAGCCTGCCGAAAGGGCATAAATGATGAGAAGGCCGAGAACGAAGTTCGGGGTGGACTGTCCGACCATGGCGACGATGCGAACCGCGAGATCGGACAGCCTTTCGTTTCTTGTCGCAGCGAACACGCCCGCCGGGAGGCCGATCAGCAGCGCGATTATCATGGAGAGCAGCGCAAGCTCGAGCGTCAGCGGAAACCGCTCGAGAATGATATCGAGCACCGGTTTGCCGTAGGTGACGGAAATACCGAGATTGCCCTGCAGCACGCCGAACAGCCAACGCCAGTACTGCACGAACCAAGATTGGTCGATGCCGAAATAGGCTGCCAGAGCCTGCCGCTGCTCAGGCGTCAGCAGGCCGGCATTGGTTCCGAGCATCGCCGTGATCGCGTCGCCCGGCACAAGCCGGATGGCGACGAACACGAGGATGGACACTCCCAACATGATCAGCGGGAATGTCATCAGCCGGCGCGTCAGGTAGCCCATGGAACGTCCTTTAGAACCCGGTATCCATCACTTGATGGATACCTTGCTGAGACCGAAGAGAGAGCCCGTCGGCGTCGGCACGAAGCCCTGCACGTTCTTCTGCTCGGCCGTGTAGCCGTAAGAAGTATAAAGCCAAATCCACGGCGAGACCTCGGCAATGTGCTTTTCGAAGTCGGCAAAAATGACCTTGCGCTTGGCCGGATCGGTCTCGACACGGCCCTTCTGCATCAGGCTATCAAGCGTATCGTCGATATAGTTCGCGACCTTCTGCAGGTTGCCGGTCTTCGTCCAGTATCGGTTATACATGGAATAGGGATCGGCGCTGCCGCCGTTCAACGCTACCGCCATGTCGAAATTGCCCTTCAGCCACGCATCGACATAGACGTTGAGTTCCATCACCTTGATGTCGAGCTTGATGCCGATCTCGGCAAGCTGCGACTGGATGACCTGGGCTTCGGCCGTGGCGGTCGGCGGCTCGCCGGTGGCGGCAATCACGGTTGCGGAGAAGCCGTTGGCGAAGCCAGCGTCGGCCATCAGTTTCTTCGCCTTTTCGACATCGCGCTTATAGCAGAAGAGCTGGCTCGGATCGGTCGCATAGAGCGGCATGGTCAACGGTCCCGTCACCTTGCCTTCGCCGAGCGCTGCCGTGTCCAGCACATCCTTCCGGTCGATCGCGCAGGAGATCGCCTGACGGACGGCCAATTGGTCCATCGGCTTGTGCGAGGGGTTGAGCTGCAGGACGTTATAGGAAAGCACCGGCGTGCGGGTCAGTTGCAGCTTCGGCTCCTTGGGAACCAGCGTCGCCACCAGCGGGTCGTTCAGAAGCGCGAAATCGATCTGGCCCGTGCGAAGCGATGCCAGGATAGCCGTCTCATCGGGCAGGACGCTGATATCGATGCCATCGACACCGACCGTGCCGCCGGCCCAGGCCTTGTTGGCGCTCAGGACTTCCTTGGAATTCGGAACCCAATTGTCGAGTTTGAAGGGGCCGGAACCAATCGCCTTCGTGCCGATGGAGCCGGCGGTGATTTCACTCGCCGGAACGACGGCGGCGTTGAGGCTGGTCATCGAGGTTAGAATGGGAACGTCGGGCTGCGACAGGTGGAAGATGACCGTCGTTGCATCCGGCGTATCGATGCTGGCGATCGACAGGAAATTGGCGCGGGCGGCCGCACCTGTCGCTTGATCGAGAATGCGCTGGAACGACGCCTTCACGTCGGCCGAAGTGACGGCCGCGCCGTTCTGGAACTTCGCATTCGGATTGAGCTTGAAGGTCAGTTCCTTGCCGTCGGACGAAAACTGCCAGCTCTCGGCGATGGCGGGCACGATCTGCAGATTGCTGTCAAGCCGGACGAGCGGCTCATAGATCAGCTCCAGCAGGCGGATCGAGGAGAAGGCGGTCTGCTTGTGCGGATCAAGCCCGGTCGCATCCTGGGACCATGCCATGCGCAGCGTCGCTGCCTGTGCCTCCGCCGAAATGGCCGCTAGGCCGAGCCCCGCCGCGATAGCAACGTACGAAATCAGCTTCCTTGCAGAATACGTTTTCATTCTTTTCTCCCTTTGAGCGCCTTTTCGCGCTTCCCCAGCCCTTTTGGCCACTTATGTCCGCGATATTTAGTTCATACCGTCTTCGCGCTGATGGCTCTTCGCAGGAATCCACCAGCGTTTTGCAATGCCACACGGGCTTCTTCAATGCCCATTCCGGTAATTTCCATGAGAATGGCGAGTTTGACATCATTGCCAGTCTGGTCGAGCACGCGGCGTGCTTCTTCCTGGGTGCAGCCGGTCGCCTGCATGACGATGCGGGAGGCGCGAGCGACCAGCTTCTTGTTGCTCGCATTCACGTCGACCATCAGGTTCTGATAGCTCTTGCCGATCCGGATCATGCTCGCCGTGGTCAGCATGTTGAGAATGAGCTTCTGCGCCGTTCCCGACTTCAGCCGCGTCGATCCCGTCAGGATTTCCGGACCGACGACCGGAGAAATCGCAAGATCGGCAATGCGGGCGATAACGGAATTGGCGTTGCAGGACAGGGCAATGGTGGCCGCGCCGATGCTCTTTGCATAGTTCAGCCCGCCGATGACGTAAGGCGTGCGCCCGGAAACGGCGATGCCGACAACAACGTCCGCGCCCGTCAGTTTAATGTCCTGCAAGGCTTGCCAGCCCTGCTCGGGATCGTCCTCGGCGCCTTCGATCGAGCGCTGCAGCGCGTCGGGACCGCCGGCAATCAGCCCGATCACCATACTTGGCGGCACGCTGAACGTCGGCGGGCATTCGGATGCGTCGAGAACGCCAAGCCGGCCGCTGGTGCCCGCACCCAGGTAGATCAGTCGACCGCCTTTCTGGAAGGCCGCAACGATCTGGTTCACTGCAGCGGCAATCGCAGGAATGACCTTCTCGACCGCGGCGGGGACGGTTTGGTCCTCATAATTCATTTCACGCAGGATATCGAAGGTGGACAACAGATCGATATGCATCGTGTTCGGATTGCGACCCTCGGAAACCAACTGCTCCAGTTCGGATATCAATCTCTGTTCTGTCATGTGCGTGTCCGCGAAAGAATTACGCTTCGATCTCAATAGATCAGGAATGGCGCGCTCGATCGGCGAAGATCGGGCCAGCCGCAGCAGCCTGGGATTGTTCAACGCAACAGAAAGCTGCTCATCAGTACAAGCAGCCGGCTTTTACGGCTTCGTTCGCTGCCGTTCCCTGTTTACCTTCGTTAACATTATGTCCGTTTATTCCGCTCGTCAATCACGCGAGGAATAAAATATTCCAATACTGAGGCACAAAATCTGGAGATGAGCGGGCCGTCGGTTCAGCGGCGGCAGACCGACTTTCTGGCAAGAATGATGGCGCCCGAAACGGCATCACCGTCGATAGGTTTGAGACGGCGGCGGACATCCGGCGCCAGCCAGGGCTCGAGCGGGCTGGAAAGGCCGCCAAGCAGGGAGACGCGCGGAGCACCCTTGTCGAACAAGGAGCGGATCAGCGTGTCGATATGCTCGGCCGCGCTCTGGACGATGCGCCGCCCGGCCGCGTCACCCTGATCCGCATGACGCATGACCATCGGCGCCAGAGCGGCATAGTCGGTTGCCGAGGCCCGGTCCATCCACGCGACCGCTTCCATGGGATCGTTTTGAAAACGCTGCATGATCTCTCGTAACAGCGCAGTCTTCTCGTGGCGGCCGTCATGCGCACGAAGCGCAAGCTGCACGGCTTTCAGCCCGAGATCCGCACCGCTGCCTTCGTCCGAGATCGGAAATCCGTATCCTCCGACCCGCAAGTGGCGGCCTTCGACAAAACCCAGACCGATCGATCCCGTTCCGGCAATGACGATCGCGCCGTCGCGGCCCGAATGGGCGCCAAGGCAGGCGCCCTCCCCGTCGCTGACGAAATCGATGCTGGCAAAGGGATGCTTTATGGCGCGCAATGCCTCAAGTGCGCCCTTCCGGCCGATCCCGGCAAGGCCGACACCCGTATGGACATGCGCGATTTCGGATGGGTCGAGGCCCGCCTCTTCGATCGCGGCGCCGAAGGCCCTGGCAATGGATGCCCAGGCTTCGTCAATGCCGAGCCGCGTGGTCGCCGGGCCGGATAGTCCCTGGCCCAATATGGTTCCGGCGGCATCCTCGATCCTGGCGCGACAACCGGTGCCGCCGCCATCGATGCCGAGAAAGTAGCCTGCGTTGTCCGTTTCGCCGCTCATGACGTCAGTCGCTCGATATCGGCACCGCAAAGGCGGAGCTTGCGATCCAACTGCTCGTAACCTCTATCGAGGTGATAAACGCGGTTGACGATCGTTTCGCCTTTCGACACCAGCGCCGCCAATACCAGCGAGACCGAGGCGCGCAGATCAGTCGCCATAACCTGTGCCCCTCGAAGAGGCGCCCCGCCGCGAACCAGGGCCGTGGTGCCCTGCAACCTGATGTTGGCGCCAAGGCGCATCAATTCCGGCACATGCATGAAGCGGTTTTCGAAGACCGTTTCGCGGATCAGCGAGGCGCCTTCGGCGCAGCAGGCGAGCGCCATGAACTGCGCCTGCAGGTCCGTCGGAAAGCCCGGATAGGGTTCAGTCGTGATATCTGCGCCCTTGAGCGGACCATCCCTCGAAACGACCAGGCCGCGATCGCTTGGCCAGACGCTGACCCCCGTGGCTTCCAGCGCCTGCACGACGGAAGCGAGATTCTCCAGTCGAGCGTGGATCAATTCAAGCTGCCCGCCGGTGATGGCGGCTGCAACGGCATAGGTGCCGGCCTCGATCCGGTCGGATATGCCATGATGCCTGGCAGGCTGCCAGTTCGTGCCGCCCTCGATCAGGATGCGATGCGTACCCGCGCCCTCGATCCGAGCGCCCATGGCTGTAAGACAGGCGGCGAGATCGGATACCTCCGGCTCGCGGGCCGCATTCAAGATCTCCGTCTCCCCTTTGGCGGTACATGCGGCCATCATCGCCGTTTCGGTCGCTCCCACGGACGGGGAACTCAGAACGATGCGCGCGCCCTTCAACCCGCCAGGGGCTGATGCGACGATCAGACCATTCTCGATCGCGATCTCAGCGCCAAGCGTCGCCAGCGCCT
Organism: Rhizobium sp. BR 362; assembly: GCF_036528765.1. Lineage (NCBI taxonomy): Bacteria > Pseudomonadati > Pseudomonadota > Alphaproteobacteria > Hyphomicrobiales > Rhizobiaceae > Rhizobium > Rhizobium sp. BR 362. Next base: position 277,644 of record NZ_JARWGH010000007.1, read on the forward strand.
TGATGTGCATGTCGACGGGCCGGGCGCCGATGGCGCAGCCACCGGGCAGAGAGACGCGGGCATACCCGAAGCGTGCCAGCAGCGGGGCAAGCACCAGCACCGTCGCACGCATGCGCCGCACAGTGTCGTAGGAGGTTTCCTTCGAGACGATGGCGCTGGCATCGATCGTGGTCCCATGCGCCGCGCGGGTCACAACCGCACCATGAAGGGCGACGACGCCGAGCATGTTCTCGACATCGGTCACGGCGGGCAGGTTCGTCAATTCCAACGGATGGGGACTGAGCAGCGCCGCCGCGATTTGCGGCAAAGCGGCATTCTTGGCGCCGGAAATCGTCACAGCACCCTGCAACCTGTTTCCGCCTGATATCCGCAATCTGTCCATGATGTGAAACCCGTCAAAGAGAGGGGCGAAGGAGCAGGCATCATCCCGTCTGATTCCTGTTCAAGACTATTCGTTCATTCCGCCGTGTCAATGTGAATTGGAATTTTTTATTCCAACTTCTTTATGGTAAGGTCGGTAACTGACGGAACGAAAGCGTGGTTGCCCGCTATCGGCCGAATGATATCTTGGGCTCGATTGTGTCGACGCGTGAACCGGCCTCCACGGCCTGAAGGGGCGGATGTCTATCTTAAAGAAAATAAGCGCGAAGCTCGAAGGCATGGCGCCGGCCGATCGCCAGATCGGGCAATTCATCGTCGAAAATCCCGACCAGATGCTGCGGCTCTCATCCGCCGCCCTCGCCGCCGAGACCGGTCGCAGCCAGTCGAGCGTCGTCAAATTCAGCCAGAAACTCGGCTATGCCGGCTATCAGGAACTGAAACTCGCCGTCAGCGAGGCCAAGGCACAGGAATGGCAGGCCCCGGCCGGCATGATCCATGGCACGATCGAAGTCGATGACGGCTATCTGACAATCCTGCAAAAATTGCTCGGCAGCAAGCTGCAGGCAATGCAGCAGACGATTGCCGTCAACAACGAACTCGATATCGGCAAGGCACTGAAAGCGCTTTACGAAGCCCGCCGTATTCATTTGGCCGGCGTTGGGGCATCCTCGCTGGTCGCCCGCGACTTTTCCTACAAGCTGATGAAGCTCGGACGCAATGTCCTGCACGACAGCGACAGCCATGTGCAGATGGCCAATGCCTCCACACTCGGCCCCGGCGACCTGCTGTTCGCCCTCTCCTATTCCGGCACCAGCATCGAGACCCTCAGGATCGCCGAACTCGCCAGCCAGCGAAACGCGGTCGTCATTGCCGTGACAGGTCTTCAGGACAATCCGCTCGCCCACGTCGCCGATATCCGCCTTTATACCGTCGGCGATGAAGACCGCGTCCGCTCCTCGGCGATCACCGCGCGCGACGCGCAACTGATGCTCACCGACCTTCTGTTCATCCTGCTCGTGCAGAGGCAGCCGGATGCGAACGATTATGTGCACAACAGCGAGGCGGCTGTCTCTGTGCTGAAGGCGAAACAATTGTCATAGGGGACCGATCAAGGACATTCCGCAAGCCAGTGTCTGATATCGTCCAATGAGCGCATCAGGATCGAGGGATTGTCGCGGGCCGGAATGAAGCCCCAGCTCAGCCAGAATGCCTCCGCCTCGGTGTCTATGGCGCGAACCACTACAGCACGCCCTGAAACGATATCCGCGCCGGCGACGCAGCGTGTCAACGCGTCTTTCACCAGAGCCGAGCCGATGCCATGGCCAGCGTAGCGGCGGTCGACGGCGAGCTGACCGATCAACAAGCAGGGGATGGGATCGGGCGGACGGCCCGTGCGAATCTTGCGTGGGGCGGCATTAGGCTCGATGACGGACGGAGCAAGGCCGTAATAGCCAACGACGACATCTTCATCGAGCGCAACGAGGACCCGGGTGAACCCGCGGGTCTGATTGGATCGCGCAAAATTTGCCAGCCAATCGTCAAGCGCGGGTTTCCCGCAGGTGAAATCGTCCAACCGGTGATGATCGGATAGAAGCGCAATGCCGGAAAGCGCCATCGCCTTATTGCTTCCACGGCGCTTTGCGTTGCAGCCGCTCCTTCACCTTTGCCGGCGGAACTGCCGGCGTTGCACCGATGACCTGAAGAAAATCATCGAAAGCTCCCGGCGAAAGACGAATGACCGTCTCGTTCAAGATCGCGGTCTGCGCCTCGTGAACAGCGGCGCGGCGCATGAACTCGGTGCGTGACAAGCCGAGCAGTTCCGCACCACGGTCGATGATGGCAAGATCGTCATTGCGCAACCGCATCGATACGGGCGTCTCTTTTTTCTGTGCAGGGGTTGCCATCGCATGGTCCTCGATTCCGAAGGACGATAGGCCAATGTAATGCAAAACGCAATACAAAAGCGACGACTTTTATTTTCGCAGGGCAATAGCGATTGTCTATCGTCAGGTCGTCGACTTCAAAGTCGCCGCGATCGCCTCGGCGGCAGCAAAGCCGGTTTCCAGGGCGCCATGTGCCGTTGAAAACCGCGTCGGCGAACAGGCTTCGCCGGCAAAGAAGAGCCTGCCGTCAATAGTCTCACCGAGCACGAGACGTTCGGCAGAGGCACCCGGCTCGGCATAGGAATAGGAGCCGCCGATATGTGGCTCGCCATGCCAGGCCGACATGGCTGCGACATCGATGCGACGGCCGAAGGCGCTTCCGAAATGCTGGGTGAGCTCTTCTCTGGCGAAGGCGAGCGCGGCTTTTTCTCCGGCAGCCTCCAGATCGCGCGCCAGCGAACCGCCATAATAAGCCTCGATCAAGGCGGTGCCGAAAGGGCGTATCTGGTAGGAACCCGTTCGGACCTGATCCAGGGAGCCTGTCAGCCTTGTATCGATCGGCAGATCATCCGGCGATGTCACACCTAGGAACAGCTTGTTGGCAAGCCCCAGCGGCAAACGGCTGGCCGCTTGTTGCTTTCTCGGCAGCGGCGGATCGAATTTGATCTGATCTTGCGCAATCACATTTGTCGCGACCGTTACCAGGACCATGCGTGCGCGCAGCGTGCCGCGTTCCGTCTGCAAAATGATGCAATCGGCGCCACGATGATCGATGGTTTTGACCGCCGTCGAATGCATTGTCGGTACCGGCTGCGCGTAGGTCGAAATCAGTGTCCCATAACCCTCGCGGACGCGCCAGTCCGGGCCTGCTCCCGGATCATAGTGGACATAATCATGAATGGAGGCGGCCGCGAGTTCGACACCATTTAGAAAGGTCCCGATTGCTTCAACGCGCCCGTTCCAGGGATTTCCGGGCTCCAACAATTCGTCGAGCGATTCGTCTTCGCCGGTATCTCCCCATTGTTCCGCGCGCGCAAAAAAAGCGCCGATGGCTGCTCTGCCTTGTTCTCCCTCGGCCGTCCGACCGCCCTCGCTCCAGGGGGCAGGCGTCGTTTCCACCGTCAGCCCAACCTGGCGGGCAATATCCGTCCATCCATTCGTCCTTGCGCCATGGAGCCATCCGCAGCCGAGATCGACAGGCTCATTCCCGAATGATGGCAACCGAACTGTCCACGCGCGGCCGCCCACCCGGTCCTTCGCTTCGAGAAGCAATATCGAAAGATCAGGGCGGAGAGACTGCAGCCGCCGCGCGGCTGCGACGCCGGCGGCGCCGGCGCCGATGATGACGACATCGATTGTTTGGCCCGCCGGCCGAGGATTGCTCAATGCCCTCACCTTTCTGACAGGCCGGCCTCCTGTTGGATCCGGCCTTGATTTTCATGAACCGCCTACAGACGACTTATACCTACGGCTTGGCACCGTTCAGATGACTTTCGAGGAAATGCAGATTATCCTGCCCCCAATAGAGTTCGCCGTCGTAAAGGAATGACGGAAAACCGAAGACGCCGTTCTTGAGGGCGAACTCGCGATCGGCCATCCACTTGCCCTGCACATCCGCATCGCCCTCTCTCTTGGAGAGCGCATCGCCGTTGAAACCGGCCGTGCTGGCGATCGCCTTGCGTACCTCGGGATTGCCGATATCCTCGGCGCGGCCCCAGAATGCTTCCTGCAGGGCCTTCGTCAGTTCGAGCCAGGGCTTGCCGTCGAGATAGGCGGCGATGACCATGAAGGCGGCAGGCGCCGGGTCGGCGAGCGGCGGGCGATTTTCCAGAAGCAGCGTCTTGCCGCGCAAGCCGGCCCAACGCTTAAGATCCCGCTGCCAATATTGCCGGCGAGGCTCCGGCCGATTGCGCGAGAAAATGCCGCCGTTTTCCTCGAGGACGGTGGTGAAATAGGGCCGGATTTCCGCGCCCGTCTTTTCGACAAGGTCAAAAAACGGCTCTAGGCCGATATAGGACCAGGGCGAGCCGATCGAAAAAACGTAGTCTACGATCTTGGTCACTGTCTGCCGCATCCCATGCATGATGATGAAAACTGGCAGATTTTGATCAGCAAGCAGATTGATGTGCAAGCGCCAACCGGATGCCGCCGCGCAATTTCCGTAACGATATCGTTATCCGACTGGCGCCGGTTTCGACAGTGGTTGGAAGCGGCTGATACCAAGCCCAGCTCTACGCAGCCGCTTTCCAATCCAGCCCGATATCGAGCGTCGGCGCGCTGTGCGTCAACCAGCCAGCGGAGATCAGATCGACGCCGGAAGCGGCAATTGCCGCCGCAGTCGACGGCGTAACACGGCCTGACGCCTCGGTGATTGCCCGCCCGGCAACGATGTCCACCGCTTCGCGCAACTGATCGGGCGTCATATTATCGAGCAGCACGGCGTCGATACCCTCTGCCACGGCTTCGCGAAGCTGGTCAAGCGTATCCACTTCGACCTCGATCTTGACCATGTGGCCCACCCCGGCCTTGGCGCGGCGGATAGCCTCCGAGACGCCGCCCGCGATCGCGACGTGATTGTCCTTGATCAGCACCGCGTCATAGAGCGCAAAACGATGGTTCATGCCGCCGCCGGCCCGCACCGCATATTTCTCCAGTGCCCGCAATCCCGGCGTCGTCTTGCGGGTGCAGACGATCGATGCCTTCGTGCCGCTGATTGCCTCGACGATACCTGCCGTCACGGTTGCGATACCTGAGAGATGGCCGAGGAAATTCAACGCCGTGCGTTCGGCCGTCAACAAGCCGCGGGAAGGACCTTCGATCGTTGCGATCACATCGCCAGCGGCGACTTTGGCGCCGTCGGGAATATGGCGCGTCACACTGATCCGCGGATCGACAAGCTGGAAGGCGAGTTCCGATGCATCGAGCCCGGCGACGACGCCCGGCTGACGGGCCACCATGGCAACGGTGGAGCGATGGTCCTCCGGAATGACGGCGGCGGACGTAATATCGCCGGCAAGGCCGAGGTCTTCCAGCAGGGCATTGCGCACCAGCGGCTCGATGATGAGACGCGAAAGGGGAACTAGGGTCATATCAGGCGCTCCGGGCGAAGGAATAGGGGATGACGGACTGCGCGATATCCAAGGCATCGGACAGGCGCATCGTCCGCCGCTGGGCGTTCATCAGTTTCAACGGAAAATCCGTGCGAGCATGAGCGCCGCGCGATTCCGTCCGTAGGCTGGCGAAGACGGCGATCAGCAGTGCCACGATGGCGGGATCCGCGGCCGGACCTTCACTTTCGACCAGCGGCATAAGCGCAGCAATCGCGCCGTGAATGGCGCCGGCATTGCGAAGCACGCCGAGATGACGCGAGACGATCGGCCGGACAAGCGAGGGATCCTGGGCTATCGAGCGCGCATGGTCCGACGGCACCTTCATAGGACGCCAGGAGAGGTCGGTCATATCCCGTGCGGCGCGCATGCCCATGACGGCCGCCTCCAGCAAAGAGTTGCTGGCGAGCCGATTGGCGCCGTGAAGGCCGGTTGATGCCGCCTCCCCTGCCACCCAGAGACCGGAGACGGAGCTGCGGCCGTTCACATCCGTCGCCACACCGCCCATGTGATAGTGAACGGCGGGACGCACCGGGATAAGCTCGCGCGCGGGATCAATCCCGGCCTCCCGGCAGAGCGCATCGATCACGGGGAAGCGAGCGGCAAAGCGATTGCCGAGTGCTTCGCGCGCGTCGAGAAAGACACGGCCGCCGCGTGCTATTTCCGCGCTGATCGCTCGTGCAACGACATCGCGCGGGGCGAGTTCCGCGCCGGGAACCTCCGCCATGAAACGTTGGCCTCTCTCATTGACGAGCACGGCACCCTCGCCGCGCACGGCTTCGCTGACCAGCGCCAGCGGCCGGCGGCGAGAATCGAGGGCTGTCGGGTGGAATTGCACGAACTCCATGTCGGCCAGAAGCGCGCCAGCTCTCGCGGCAAGGGCGATGCCCTGGCCGAAATTGCCAATGGGATTGGTCGTGGCATCGAAAAGTCCGCCAATGCCTCCGGTCGCAAGCAGCACGCGGGAGCTGGGCAGAACGACCATTCCCTTTGATGTCGCGCACAGGACGCCGCTGATCCGCTCGCCATCCAAAAGCAATCGCCGCACCTCATATCCTTCCAGCACGGTAATGGACGGTGTGTTGGCGACGGCCAGCACCAGCGCGCGGACAATCGCCGCGCCGGAGCCGTCGCCTTCGGCATGAACGATGCGACGGCGCGAATGGGCAGCTTCCAGGCCCAGCGACAAGGCACCTGCGCCATTTCGGTCGAAGCGGACGCCGGCTCGCTCAAGCGCGGCAATTGCGGCGGGCGCCTCGGCAATGATGCTGGCGGCCACTACAGGGTCACAAAGGCCGTCTCCCGCGGCAAGCGTGTCGGCAAGATGCAGTTCCGGGCTGTCATCGGCCCCCACGCTGGCGGCGATGCCGCCCTGTGCCCAGGCGCTCGACGTCTCGGCGCCGAGTGCCGCACGGGTGAGGATGACCACCGGCTGCGGCGCCAGCGTCAATGCGGCCATCAGCCCGGCGAGACCGCTGCCGACGACGGCTATATGGCCGGCGAGATCGTGAAGAATCTCGGTCATATCGCCAGCATCCTTTCCACCGCGCGGCGTGCGGCAACGGCGATTGCCGGATCGACAGTCACCTCGTGCTGATTTTCCTCGAGTGCCCTACGGATATTGCCGAGCGTGATGCGCTTCATATGCGGGCAGAGATTGCAAGGCCGGATGAATTCGACGTCCGGATGATGAACGGCGACGTTGTCGCTCATCGAGCATTCGGTCAGCAGCACGACCCGCGCGGGCCTCTTCGTGCCGACATAGTCGGACATGACGGCGGTAGAGCCGGCGAAATCCGCTTCCCTGACGACATCTGGCGGGCATTCCGGATGGGCGAGCACCGTCACGCCGGGATAATTTTCGCGAAGCTGGCGCACATCGTCGGCGGTGAAAAGCTCATGCACCTCGCAATGCCCGTGCCAGGCGATGATTTCGACATTGGTCTCGCGCGCGACGTTCTGCGCCAGATATTCGTCAGGGATCATCAGCACCTTCGGAACGCCAAGCGATTCCACCACCTGTTTGGCATTACCAGACGTGCAGCAGATATCGGATGCCGCTTTCACCGCAGCGGACGTATTGACATAGGTGACGATGGGAACACCGGGATGGGCCTGCCGCAGCAGCGCGATGTCTTCCGGCGTGATCGAGTCCGCTAGGGAGCAACCGGCGGCCATATCAGGGATCAGCACGGTTTTTTCCGGGTTGAGCAGCTTGGCGGTCTCGGCCATGAAATGGACGCCGGCGAGGACGATGATATCGGCGTCCACGTCAATTGCCTTGCGGGCAAGCGCAAGGCTGTCGCCAACGATATCGGCGACGCCATGGAATATCTCCGGAGTCTGATAGTTATGCGCGAGGATGACGGCATTGCGGCGGCGTTTCAGCTCTAGGATCGCCTCGACATCGTCCTGAAACATCATCCATTCGGCTTTTGGGATGACGCGACTGACGCGATCATAGAGGGAGGATGCGGATACGGGATAGTTCATGGCCGGCTCCTTATTATACTCAATATGAGTATATAATGCGCAAATAGATATCCTCGTTATGAGCATATGTCAATTTCGGGAGAGCGGTAATTTTGTGCCGGCGAGTTCGCGTTCTTCGAGAATGGCGCGGCGGAAACGGAAGAGCTTGGCCGGGCGGCCGCCCGTCTCGCTTTCGGTTGCGCCGGTTTCCTCCACCAGCTCCTGCTGCTCGATCAGCCGGCGGAAATTCTGCTTGTGCAGCGTCAGCCCCGCCAGTGCCTCAACGGTGCGCTGCAGTTGAAGGAGCGTAAAATTCTCCGGCATCAGTTCGAAAACGACGGGCCGATATTTGATCTTGGCGCGCAGCCGCGCCATGCCGGTTGCAAGAATCCGCCGGTGATCGGCAAACATCGGCCGGCCGGAATTGCTCTGCTGAGTGCAGCCCGCCTCCAAGACGAGCCCGGCTTCGTAAAGAAGCTCGTAGCGCTGCAGAACGAGATCTTCGTTCCAGGCGGCATCGTTCAAACCAAAGGTGAAATCGGCCCGGCGCCGGCGCTGATCACGCCTGACCGGATCAACGGCGACCCAGCTATTTAGCCGCTCGACAATGTCGTCCAGTACGGCCGGACGGCCGTGACGATGGTCTTCCCAAGGAAAATATTCGTACCAACCATGCCACCCCGGCCGCCCGCCGCCCGGGGCAGGCTGTTCGCGCACCAGGCCGAGATAGCTGATCGAAATCGTCCGGCCGCCGAGGATCTCGTTGTTCCGGTCGCGGTCGGCAAATGTATAAAGCTGCTCGAGATAGCCGACGGGGTGCGCCGTCTGTTCCCGCACCCATTCGCGAAGACCGCTCTGCAGGGTCCGATGCCCGAGCTCGAACGGTCCCGAGGGCAAAGCATCGCCGGACCGCACCGTCATGACCCGTGGATCATTGCCGGTGACGGCTGTCAGAACCGCGATCAGCTCGGCGTGTGCAAGTCCGATGGTCAAGGAGATTCCCCGTCTTTTTTCGAGTTTAACTTTTCTCGCACGAAGCGCCGCGGAAGCCAATGCAGCCGTTCGACGGCTCCACATTTCTCAACACAGCAAACGCACCGCGACTACCTGCCATGCCAGGACTTGAATTCAGCAAACGATCTGGTGGATAGCTCGATATCCGGCGATAAAGTGGAAGCCCGTCGGCAACATGCGTGAGCAAGAGGCAAGATGACACTGGCATTCGAAGTATTCTCCGACCGATGGGGCTTTCTTGGCGAAAGCCCGGTCTGGTCGGAGGATGGCAAGTCTCTGTGGTGGGTCGATACCGAAGGCTGCCGGCTGCTGCGGACCAATGCGGCATCAGGCAGAACCGAGGTCTGGGATGCGCCGGAGGCAGTCGGCTGCATCGCCATGCGCCCGGACGGGATGCTGCTGGCAGGGCTCGTCAGCGGCATTTTTCTCTTCGATCCGGCAAGCGGTTGTTTCGACCCGGCCTGCTCGCCGGAAAGCCGCAGGGATGTTCGTTTCAACGACGGCGCAATCGATCCGGCGGGCCGCTTCTGGGCTGGCACCATGCACCTCAACCTGACCGAACCTGCGGGAGCAATTTTCTGTGTGGAAACCGACCTTGGCCATCGCTGTGTCTTCGACGGCCTGTGGGTACCCAACGGGCTCGCCTTCGACGCCGTTCGCCACCGCATGTATTTCTCGGATTCCCATCCCACCGTGCAAACCGTCTGGGTCTGCGACTATGATCTCGCGACAGGAACGCCAAGCAATCGCCGCGTCTTTGCGACGACGCATGATTTCGCCGGCCGGCCCGACGGCGCGTTCATCGACGAGGACGGTATCTACTGGATTGCCGGTGTTGAGGGATCGCAGCTTCTCCGCTTCGCACCATCAGGCGAAGCGCTGGAACCAATCCCCTTTCCGGTGACGCACCCGACGAAGATCGTCATGGACAAAGCCAATCCGCGTTCGATTTTCGTAACCACGAGACGGACTGCCGCAGAGGATGAAACGCACGCCTCCGGGCATGTGCTGCGCGCGATCTTGCCGTAGCCGCACCTGGATAGCTGCCTACCGGCTGACATAATCCGGATATTTTTCGCAGATGAGATCGATGATCGACAGCGTTCCGGAAAGGTGCTTGCGAAGTGCTGCCACTGCCTCTTCCGCCTTTCCCGACCGAGCAGCATCGACGATAGCGTGATGATCGGCGATGACCTGCTGTTGTTTGCCCGGCATGGGCAGGTTCAGCATGCGAAGGCGATCGAGATGAACGCTCTGGCGCCGGACGGTCGCCCAAAGTCCCAGGATACCAGCCCTTTCGAAGAGAACACGGTGGAAATCCTTGTCGAGTGCATCGAATAGATCGTAGGTCTCAGGTGACGCCACATGCTCCTGCCGCACCAGAACATGCAGCAGGGCAGCGGCCGTTTCTTCGGGCGATTCGGTCGTCAGCCGCCGGACGGCCTCCAGCTCGATCGACAATCTCAGGAAGTGCGCCTCCACGGCGTTGCCGATATCGATTCTCGCAACTACGGTGGCATATTGCGGGTAGACCTCAACGAGCCCCTCTTCTTCCAGCCTGATCAAGGCGTCACGAACCGGTGTCTGGCTGACGTTGAATTCGCTTTGAAGCGAAATGCGCGACAGAACGGTGGTGGGCGGCAAACTCATCGAAAGAATACGCGATCTCAGGATTTCCAGGATCTGGGGAGCGACCTGGCGGGATCGGTCCAAAGCGAATTCTTTCGGGTTTAGTTTCACCGGCAACCTTCCTGATCGAGAGCGTTAGACCATAAAGCACAAATTAAGACTTGATGCACTGATACATTAGTGCTTTAGTCCATTTAAGTAAACGCGATTTCACCGGGTTTGCGGAATTTGGGAGGATTAAATGAGAAGATTTCTTCTCGGCATGACCGCGGTCGCCGTGATGCTGGCCGGTGCTTTTTCGGCTGCCGCCGCCGAAAAAACCGACGTTTCGATCACGCGCCAGCCGGGCATTCTTTATCTCGTCAGCCACGTCATGGAGACACAGAAGCTTATCGAGAAACGCGCCGAGGCTGACGGCCTGCCGGGCGTCAAGGTCGAATGGCGCACGTTTAGCGGCGGTGGCGCGCAAACCGATGCGCTGCTTGCCGGCAGCGTCGACATCGTCAATACCGGTACCGGCAATCTGCTGCTGCTTTGGGATCGCACCAGAGGCAAGGTCAAAGGCATCGTCACCAATTCTGCGCAGCCGGTTGTCATGGTCTCGCGCGATCCGCGCATCAAGTCTCTGAAAGACATCCAGCCAGGCGACAAGATCGCCGTGCCGACGGTCGGGGTTTCGACGCAGGCGATCCTGCTGCAGATGGCCGCCGCTCAGATGTATGGCGATGATCAAGTTCATAAGTTCGATGCCAACACGGTGCAGCTCGGTCATCCGGATGCGATGGCAGCGCTTGCAAATCAGAACCATGAGGTGAAGAGCCATTTCTCGGCCCCGCCTTTTCAATATCTGGAACTCAAGCAGCCGGGCGTTCATGAAGTCGTCAATTCGCGCGACATCATCGGTGGCGAGCTGACGCAGGGCACTTTCTTCACGACGACGCAATTCGCCAGCGCCAACCCGACGATCGTCAAGGCTATACGTGAAGCAACGGCCGATGCCATCGGTGTGATCAAAAAGGATCCGAAGACAGCGGTCGAGGCTTACAAAACGGTCAGCGGCGACAAGACGAGTGTCGACGATCTCCTGGCGATTCTCAATCAGCCTCACATGATGGAGTTCCGCATGGATCCGCAGGGAACCATGAAATTTGCGGCGCATCTCTACAAGATCGGGACTTTGAAGACGATGCCCAAGGTCTGGACCGACTATTATCTGCCCGAAGCGGCGGATCTGAATGGCAATTGAAGCCTGTTGGCGGCGCCAATGCCGCCTTCAGCTATCTCTCGTGGAGGAGCCCTATGCTTCAGGCAAAAATTGCAGCCGATGCCCCGCCGACTGAAATGGCGGTGGCCAAACCGCTCTTGAACGTCGACAAGGTGACGCTTCGCTACAAGACACCGAACCTTTTGATTACAGCCACCGAAGAGGTCAGCTTTTCGGTCGCTCAGTCCGATCGTTTCGTACTCCTCGGGCCGTCCGGTTGCGGAAAATCGACATTGCTGAAGGCCATCGGCGGCTATCTGGCGCCGACGGCGGGGCGCATTGAAATCAAGGGGCAACCGGTCAAGAAGCCCGGCGCCGACAGGATGATGGTCTTCCAGGAATTCGATCAGCTCCTGCCATGGAAGACGGTCCTTGAAAACGTCATGTTTCCGCTAACGACTGCTCGCCGCCTGCCCCGCGCGGAAGCCGAGAACATTGCCCGGGACTATATCGAGAAGGTTAAGCTCACGCGTGCTGTCGATACCTATCCGCACATGCTCTCAGGCGGCATGAAGCAGCGTGTGGCGATCGCCCGTGGCATGGCCATGCAGCCCGACATCCTGCTGATGGACGAACCTTTTGCGGCACTCGATGCGCTGACTCGCCGGCAGATGCAGGACGAACTCCTGCAGCTCTGGGAGGATACGCGTTTCACCGTCATCTTCGTCACGCATTCGATTGCAGAGGCGATCAAGATCTCCAACCGCATCCTGCTGCTTTCGCCGCATCCCGGCCGCGTCAAGGCCGAGATTCGCAATGTCGAAGCGGTCCGCCACGATGCCGCGGCTGCCGCCAAGCTGGAGCAGGAAATCCATCACATGCTGTTTGCCGAAGCAGGACATAGGGAATAGGCCATGAGCGCACCGCATTTCATCCTCGCGGCCGAAAGGGCCGAGCCCGCGGGCCACATCGCTGCTGTCGAGCAGAAGCTCGGGGCTATCGAGCTTCTTTGGCAATCCAGCCTCTTTCGCAAATCGCTGCTGATTGTGGTTCTCGCCATCATTTGGGAGGCATATGCGCGGCATCTCGACAATCCGCTGCTTTTCCCGACGCTCAGCGACACGTTGACGGCGCTCTATGAGCGCTTTGCGGACGGCGTGCTGCCCGAACGCATCTGGACCACGCTGAAGATTTTGGTCACAGGCTACATCACGGGGACCGTGCTCGCCGCTATCCTCACCGTCGTTGCCATCAACACCCGTATTGGCACCGATTTCCTCGAGACGATGACGGCAATGTTCAATCCGCTGCCGGCAATCTCGCTGCTGCCGCTGGCGCTCATCTGGTTCGGTCTCGGACCCGCGAGCCTCGTCTTCGTGCTGGTGCATTCGGTCCTCTGGGCGGTTGCCCTCAACACGCATGCCGGCTTTCTCGGCGTTTCGCGCACGCTGCGCATGGTGGGGGCCAACTACGGACTGACTGGACTCTCCTATGTATTTCGCATTCTTATCCCGGCGGCCTTCCCGTCGATCCTAACCGGCCTGAAGATCGGCTGGGCCTTCTCCTGGCGCACGTTGATCGCCGCCGAACTCGTCTTCGGCGTTTCCTCTGGCCAAGGTGGGCTTGGATGGTTCATCTTCGAAAACCGCAACCTCCTCGACATACCCTCAGTCTTCGCCGGCCTGCTGACCGTCATCGTCATCGGCCTTATCGTCGAGAACCTGGTTTTCCAAACGATCGAGCGTCGAACCCTGCTGAAATGGGGCATGAAGGAATGATCTCCGGGCGGGTTCATCTCTTCCAACAGTTGAATACAAGGTTCTAAGATAATGAATGCCAAAAGGAAATCGGCGGAATTGCGCAGTGCTCGATGGTTCGCGCCCGACGACCTCAGAAGTTCCGGACATCGTTCGCGCACCATGCAGATGGGCTATGCGCCGGAAGAATGGGCGGGCAAGCCCGTCATCGCCATCCTGAATACCTGGTCTGACGCCAATCCCTGCCACGCGCATTTCAAGCACCGGGTCGAAGACGTGAAACGCGGCATCCTTCAGGCCGGCGGCTTTCCTCTCGAACTGCCGGCGTTGTCGCTGTCTGAAAGCTATGTCAAGCCGACCACCATGCTCTACCGCAACATGTTGGCGATGGAGGCGGAGGAACTGCTGCGCTCACATCCGGTCGATGGTGCTGTGCTGATGGGCGGCTGCGACAAGACCACACCCGGCCTTGTCATGGGCGCGCTCAGCATGGGCCTGCCGATGATCTATCTCCCTGCCGGCCCGATGCTGCGCGGCAATTTTCGCGGCGAATATCTGGGCTCCGGTTCCGATGCCTGGAAGTTCTGGGACGAGCGCCGCGTGGGCGCTATTTCGGAGAAGGAATGGGTCGAAGTCGAGGCCGGTATCGCCCGCTCCTATGGCCACTGCATGACGATGGGCACGGCGAGCACCATGACAGCGATTGCCGAGGCGCTGGGCCTGACCTTGCCCGGAGCAAGTTCGATCCCGGCCGCCGACTCCAACCACATCCGTATGGCTTCCGCCGTCGGCCGCCGCATCGTCGAGATGGTCTGGGAAGACCTTGTCCCCGCAAAGATCGTCGCGGCCACGGCCGTCGGCAATGCCGTCGCCGTGGCAATGGCGACCGGCTGTTCCACCAATGCGGTCGTGCATCTGATCGCGATGGCGCGCCGCGCCGGCGTCGACCTCACGTTGGACGATCTCGACAAGGCCGGCCGTACGACGCCGGTGCTCGCCAATATCCGGCCGACCGGCAAGACTTATCTGATGGAAGACTTCTACTATGCCGGCGGCCTGCGGGCACTGATGGCAAAGCTTGCCTCCAAGCTCGATCTCTCCGCGCTGACCGTTTCGGGCGTCACCCTCGGAGAGACCCTGCAAGGGGCAAAGTGCTACAATGACGACGTCATCCGCTCGCTCGACAATCCCGTCTATCACGAGGGGTCCCTCGCGGTCGTGAAGGGCAATCTCGCGCCCACTGGAGCCGTCATCAAGCCGGCCGCCTGCGATCCGCGCTTTCACAAGCATCAGGGGCCGGCGTTGGTGTTCGACAGCTATTCGGAGATGAAAGCAGCGGTGGATGACGAAAATCTCGACATCACACCCGACCACGTCATGGTGCTGCGCGGCGCCGGCCCGCAGGGCGGTCCCGGCATGCCGGAATGGGGCATGCTGCCGATTCCGAAGGCGCTGCTGAAGCAGGGCCATCGCGACATGCTGCGGCTATCCGACGCCCGCATGAGCGGCACGAGCTACGGCGCCTGCATCCTGCACGTCTCTCCGGAATCGCATGTCGGCGGCCCGCTGGCGTTGTTGAAGAACGGCGACATTGTTCGCCTCGATCTCGAGGCACGGCGGATCGATATGCTCGTGGACGAGGACGAATTGCAGCGCCGGCGCGAAGCCTGGGTCAAGCCTGCCGAAAAATTCGGCCGTGGCTATGGCTGGATGTTCGCCCGCCACGTGGCGCAGGCCGACACGGGCTGCGATTTTGATTTCCTGGAAACCGGATTTGGCCCCACACCGGGCGAACCTGATATTTATTGACCGCAAAGGACACATGTCATGAGCAATTACGTGCTGAGCAGCGAGACCCGCAACAAGCTGATGGGCGTTGCCACGCCGACGATCGCCACGGCTCTCTTCAAGCGCGGCCTTCGCAACCAGTTCATCCAGGATGTCCGCCCGCTGTCGCCGAAGAAGGCGAACATGGTTGGCCAGGCCTTCACGCTGCGCTACATCCCCGCGCGCGAAGACCTGAACACGCTTGACGTTTTCCGCAATCCTGAGCATCCACAGCGCGCGGCAGTCGAAAAGTGCCCACCCGGTGCCGTCCTCGTCATGGATAGCCGCAAGGATGCACGCGCGGCCTCGGCTGGCTCGATCCTGATATCGCGGCTCCAGGTGCGCGGCGTTGCCGGCGTCGTGACCGATGGCGGCTTCCGTGACAGCCCGGAAATCGCCAATCTCGATATCCCCGCTTATCATCACCGCCCGTCCGCGCCGACAAACCTGACGCTGCACCAGGCGATCGAAATGAACGTGCCGATCGGGTGCGGCGATGTCGCGGTTTTTCCCGGCGATGTTCTCGTCGGCGACAATGAGGGCGTGATCGTCATCCCGGCGCACCTCGCCGACGAAATCGCCGATGAGACTGTCGAAATGACCGTTTACGAGGATTTCGTCACTGAAGAAGTCTTGAACGGCGCGACCATCATCGGACTTTACCCGGCAACCAGTGACACCCCGAAGGTCAAGTTCGCCGAGTGGCGCAAGCAGAAAGGCCGCTGATCGGCGCCTTCGCCGCTATGGTACCAAAAATCCCGTCACCGATAACGGCGATGGGATTTCTCTCCCGATAAAATAACTAGATAACAAAGGCTTACGCTTGTAATCTCATTCCGTTTGGGAAGAAGCTTTCATCGGCAGAGCAAAAATTCAGCGCCTTTACCGCGTTCCAAGTCGCGGACATCTCGGCCCTAACGTCGACAAGAACCTCGGCGGCACTTCACCAACTCGCTTCTTGACGTTGTCATCGATGAGAATACCGGTCTATTCAGGCCGAATGGCCTATGTTTGCCATAAAAATTTGATCGTTAAGGATTGCCAGCCCATGTCCATTACACGCGAAACCTTGGTCCTGTCTCATGCCGGCGCAATGCAGGCTCTTGCGGCTGCGGTCACCCATGCCGAGAAGATGGGTATTCCGCAATGCATCTTCATCGTCGACGCCAGCGGCGAAACCATTGCCAGCATCCGGATGGATGGCGCGAAATATCTGAGCATGCACACGGCTCGCGCCAAGGCCCGCACCGCCGCCTCGATCAATGCGCCGACCGGCGCGATATCCTTCGAATCCGCTACGGCTGCCGGCATCGCCTCGCAGGGCGGCGTCACGCATCTGCCGGGCGGCCTGCCCATTCGTTTCGGCGGCCGGCTTGCCGGCGCGATCGGCGTAGGATCAGGCACGGGCGATCAGGATTTCGAGGTCGCCCGCGCCACGCTTGCCGCCATCGGAGCCGATGCCGTCTGAGGCAAGCTTTTCCTCAATCCGGCTATTTGCGAACGTTGCGTGTCGACTTCTGCGGCGCCAGCATCGCGTCCGCCGGCCTTTCCTTCGCCGACAATAGCGAATGAAACTCGCGGGCAACGGTCTCGGCTTCTCCCGGATGTAGATTGCAGGGATCGAGGAAGAAATGGCCGCGTTCCACTTCATGATTGCGGACGATGATCGGTATCTGCGCGCGGGCAAGAGCGGCGGCAAGCCCTGCCGCCGTAAAGCCGCTCTCGGGCCGCACATTGATCTCCAACCTGTCCAAGGGATTGTTGGTCGGATCGGGAACGATAACAGCCTCGATGCCTGCAAGTCCCTCCAGCGTGTTTTTCCAAAGGTCCAGCGCAGCGCGCTCGCGGCGGCGAATGCCGTCGTGATCGCGATGCTCCCACGCCTCCAGTGCCGCCATGACCCCGGCAATGCTTTCCTTGCCGACCTTCATGCCGCGGCCGATCCCGCGGTTCTGCAGGAAAGTGGCACGCACCAGGTCCTTGCGGCCGGCCACGATGCCGGTAGTCGGGCCGCCCAGAAACTTGTGCCCACTATAGACGACGATATCCGCGCCCTGCTGCAGGAAGATCCGCAGATCGTATTCGGATGCGGCATCGACGATAACCGGCACGTTTTTGGCGTGGCAGATGGCCACGAAGTCCGGCAGCGATAGCATGCCGTATTGCACCGTATGGTGCGAGACCACGTAGAGGGCGGCAGCCGTGCGGTCGTTGATGGCATCGGCGACGTGATAATCATTGACGACGCTGACGGTGCCGGCCGCAATTACCTTGCCGCCGGCAAGCCGGACCGCTTGATCGATATTGCCGCCGAAGCTGACCATATGGCCGATCTGCACGATAACTTCCGTCTTCAGCCCCTCGGTCCGGTCCGGCAAGTTTTCGATCGCCAAGAGGTTGTCGCCGGTGATCGCGGCGGCCAGCGACAGGCTGATGCCGCTCGCGCAGGAGGCGGTGACAAAACCGGCTTCACCGCCGGTGAGACGCGCAATCACCTCGCTCGCCCGCCGGTGCAGATCGTCCATCTCGACGAATTGCGAGGCGATTTCGCTCATTGCCTTGATCGCCTCCGGCACGATGATTGAAGCCCCCAAGGCAGTCATCGTGCCCGAGACATTGATGATGGGCCGGAGGTTGAGGCGTTCTCTGATCGGCTGCTCGGAGCCTTTGGTGGTCGCAACCATGGGATTGGGCCTTCTAGCTGTGAAGTTCGATAATCGCTTCGATTTCGACGGTGATATTGTTCGGCAGCGAACCGACGCCGATTGCCGAACGTGCATGCATGCCGATATCGCCGAAGACGTCGACGAACAGATCCGAACAGCCGTTGATGACCTTCGGGTGTTCGGTAAATTCCGGGGTCGCGTTCACGAAGCCCAATAGTTTCACGATCTGCTTGACTTGGCTGAGATCGCCGATGCTATCCGACAATGCCGATAGAAGATTGAGCCCGGTCAACCGTGCATGCTGGTAAGCGGTCGCGACATCCACATCCTGCCCGACCTTGCCCGTGTGGAGCGTGCCATCGGCATCGAGAGGCCCCTGCCCCGAGATGAAGAGCAGCGACCCGCAGCGGACGAAATTGCGGAAATTGCCGATTGGCGTCGGCGGTGTGAAGAGCTCCAGGCCCAGAGCCTTCAATCGATCGTGAGGCGTCATCTCCATACTCCCGTTCACTCTCACACGGCCGCGGCCGCATGGAAGCGGGACAGGAAAGCCTTCAGCCGTTCGTTTTTCGCCACAAGCGCTGGAAGGTCCTTCGGCGCGCCCTCAGCAGACACTTTTCCATCGGCCATGAACACGATGCGGTTGCTGGCGTCCCTCGCAAAGGCGATCTCATGGGTGACCATCAGCATCGTCATCCCCTCCTCCGCCAACTGCCTGACGACATCGAGAACTTCGTTCACCAACTCCGGATCGAGCGCCGAGGTGATTTCATCGAGCAGCAGGATCTTCGGGTCCATGGCAACCGCTCGGGCAATGCCGACGCGCTGCTGCTGACCACCGGATAGTTCCGACGGAAGATTGTTGATGCGGTGTCCGAGGCCGACGCGATTGAGCCAATGTTCGGCTCTCTCCCGCGCCTCCTTCTTCGGCTTGCCCCGGACCTTTTGAAGGCCGAGCATCACATTTTCTGCGGCCGTCAGATGCGGAAAGAGGTTGAAGCTCTGAAAAACCATGCCGGTTTCGGCGCGCATGCGCGCAAGGTCCTTCTCGCCGCGGCGCTGCTGATTGGTGCCGTCGCGATAGCCGACTTCGGCTCCATCGATCTGGATCGAGCCGCTGTCGTAGCTTTCGAGGAAGTTCACGCAGCGTAAAAGCGTCGTCTTGCCGCTGCCCGAAGGGCCGATGACGGAGACCACCTCGCCTTTCGCGACATCCATATCGATGGAATGTAGTACCTGGACGGCTCCGAACGCCTTGGCGACATTGCGTATTCTGAGCAGCGGCGTTGCCGATTGTGTGTTGTTCATGACGGTCATTCCCTGATGTAGGAGTAGCGGCGCTCCATTCTCCGGCTCAGGCTGGAGAGACTGTAGTTGATCGCGAAATAGATGAAGGCCCCGAGGAGATAGAGCGGCATGGCCTCATAGGTTCGGCCGATCACTTCGTTGATCGACTGCATAAGATCGACGATGCCGAGCAGCGAGATCAGAGCGCTTCCTTTCACCGCGTCGGTCACGCCATTGATCCATGGCGGCAGAAAACGGCGGGTCGCCTGCGGAAAGATGACATAGCGCAGCCGCTGTACAAAGGTCAGGCCGATGGACATGCCGGCTTCCATCTGTCCCCTCGGGATGGAGAGGACGGCGCCACGCACATATTCGACCACCTGCGCCGATTTGAACAACGTCAACGCCACGACACCGGCCCAAAAGGCGACGATGTGCAAACCGAGTGCCGGAAAGCCGTAATAGACGATGAAGATGAGAACGAGGATCGGAATACCGCGGATACAGTCGCTGAAGAAGCGCACGAGGAGCTTGATTGGCCACGGGCCATAGATCAGCCCGACGCCAAAGACGATGCCGATGCAAAGCGAAAGCGCAACGACGATCGCGGAGACCCAAAGCGTGATCAGCAGGCCTTTCAGGAGGAATGGCAGAGCATAGAGGATCGCAGCCATTCTAGCGCTCCACCCTGAAATGACCTTCCAGCCGGCGAAGGCCGAACAAGATGAGATAGCCGGTGACGAGATACATCAGGGTCGTGATGATGTAGACCTCGACGATGCGGAACGTATTGAAATTGATCCATTGCGCCCCGTATGTGAGCTCGGGAACAGCAATGACCGAGGCGACCGACGTATCCTTGAACAAGGAGATGAAGGTGTTGGACAGCGCCGGCAGGGTAATGCGCGTCATCGTCGGCAGACGGACGTAAAGGAGACGCTGCAGCGGCGTCAGCCCGATCGCCTTGCCCGCATCGATCTGGCCGCGCGGCACGGCCTCGAGGCCGGACCGGAATACCTCGACGAGATAGGCACCGGCATAGACCGAGAGGGTAATGACGAATGATGTGGTTGCGCTATAGGCAATGTTCACTGCAGTCGGAAGTCCATAAAAGACGAGATAGACGAGCAGGATCAACGGCACATTGCGGATGAACTCGACGTAGGCGGCGATGAAGCTGCGAACGACTTTGCCCGCCGATACGTACCAAATGGCGAGGACAAGCCCGATCAGGGCACCGATGGCGATGGAAACGACAGCAAGTTCGAGGCTGAGCAGAAGCCCGCCCCACAGCTTGTCGATGTGTCGCCAGATAAGATTGAAATTCAGGTGATAGCCCATACCGGCTGCCGTCTCCCGCAATGCGATCGAAGTCTGCGGCGGAGCCAGCGCCCGCGAGGCCACGCTGGCTCCGTTCAGATCAGATGGTCGGGAAACCCGGCTTGCGCACCGGCGCATCCAGGCCGAAATATTCCTTGAAGGCGGCGTCGTAGAGCGCCGATTCATGGCCGAACATGGCGGTATTGAACGTCGTATTGACGAAATACAGCCAGTCGAGGTCGCTCTGGCGGACTGCGGCGCCGTAAAGCATGCTGTTCCACTGCTTGCCGGCGTCGAAATACCGATCGGGCGTTCGCGACGCGAGCCAGCGCACCGTCGATAGATCGACTGCGGCCGCATCGACGCGCTTTGCTTCCAACGCCTGAATGACGTTTGCCTGCGTGTCGATCTGCATGACCTGTGCATCCGGCAGAACGAGGTGAACGGTCTTTTCCGCATCCACGTTCTGGAGAATGGAAACGCGCGTGTTGCTGCCACCGGCCAAGAGCTTATCGTAGGTCTTGTTGTCGGCGTCGGGACGGGTCAGCAGGGCCACGCCTTCGACATAATAGGGCCGGGAGAAGTTGATGAGCTGCGCACGCTGCGCCGACATCGTCATGAACTGGATGGTAATGTCCACCTTGCCAGTGACGATGTTCGGAATGCGCTGCTGCGCATCCTGCTTGACGAATTCGACCTTGGTTTCGTCGTCGAACAGGCCCTTGGCAAGAATGCGGCCCATGGTGATGTCCATGCCGACCAGCTCACCGGCATCGTTCTCGAAATGCCAGGGAGCGTTGGTGCTGCCGGTGCCGACGATCAGGTGACCGCGATCCAGCACCGTGCGCAGCAGGCTGTCGCTGGCTGCCTGAGCCGCCGCCTCTTCGCTGCTGGCCATCAGGCCAACGGCAGTACCGACCGCCAGACCACCCAGGCCCAGCTTCAAAAAATCACGACGCTGCGAAATATCGTTCATGTAAGCCTCCGCGTTTAAGATAGGGTTCCCGTTATCAAGCTTGTTTCTCAAGCCTTTGTCTTGTATATAAGACACGTTTCTTATATTTAAGACGATATACCGATTTCAGCGCTGGCGCAATGCCAGAGCGGTAGCAATGGAGCATTTTTGGCATGGCTTCGAACGACGAAGGTGCGCGAAAGACCCGCGAAGCCCACGGGCCCCGTGAGCGCGGCATTGATAGAGTTTTGAAATTGCTCGCTTATCTGAACAAGGCCGGGCAGCCCGTGCGGCTTGCCGACCTGCCGAAGGCGATCGACGCGCCGCGATCGACCATTTATGACCTCGTCGGCATTCTGTCGGATGCGGGTATTCTGGAGACCAATGGGAGCGACAACAGGGTCTATTTCGGCAAGCTGCTGTATCTCTACGGTACGCGCTACCTGCAGGAAAATGACATTATCATTCGCGGCAGGGAAGCCGTCGAGCGGCTGTCGAAACAGACCGGCGAGACGAGCGAGCTCTGCGTGCGCCACAGAAACAAGCAGGCGATCGTCCATGCCGCCCCAGGCTCCCGCCCCCTCCGCATCAGCTCGGAGATCGGATCGCAGGTGCCGATCCCCTGGACGGCATCGGGAAGGCTGCTGCTGTCACATCTGTCCAA
Source organism: Rhizobium sp. BR 362 (assembly GCF_036528765.1). Classification (NCBI taxonomy): domain Bacteria; kingdom Pseudomonadati; phylum Pseudomonadota; class Alphaproteobacteria; order Hyphomicrobiales; family Rhizobiaceae; genus Rhizobium; species Rhizobium sp. BR 362. Next base: position 299,810 of record NZ_JARWGH010000007.1, read on the forward strand.
GGAAGAAATCGGCAGATTGCTGGAGGAAGGCGACTTGACTCTTCCCGATGGACGCTCTGTCGACCTTGAGGATTTCGCGCGCGAATGCAGCGAAGCTGGAAAAAAGAAACTGATCGTCACGACGGGACTGATCAACAGCTTTACGCAGTGTATGGCCGCCCCCATCTGGAACTCGAACGGCATCGTCGAGGCGACGATCTGTTTCGTCCTTCCGATCGACGTTTCCGAGGATCATAAGACCGCTCTGGGCGCAGAGCTCGTTCGTACAGCCGAAGCGCTTTCGATCGGCAACAGCTATTTGGCGGCGGCACAATAGGCCGGCAGCGGGCGTCTACTGCTCCCTCACCAGTCCAAGGACGAGCTGCTGGAGATTGCCACCGTCGCTGAGTTCGGTTTTGTCAAAATCCCGGGCGCGCTGCCGCTGCTTGTTCGAAATCTCGGACAGGCGCTTCGTCAAATCGTTTCTGATCTTGCGGCAATCGGGATCGTCGGCGGCGGTCAGGCCGACACTCTCGGTCTCGATCTCCTTCACCATGTCCTTGATCATCTCGCCATGCACGAGCTCATGCTTGTGCACGCCGGCGATAAACGTCTCCCAGCTTCTCCTTGTCGTGACGGGCAACTGCTCCGCCGGCTTGGGCAAGGTGTAGGTGATGGTGAGCTTCGGCTGCGCTGAAACGAGCACGCAGGCATCTCCCTGCGGCTCGTATTTCCGCGTCCAGGTCAGTTTGAAGCCTGTATGTGCGATAGCGCGCGCTTTGCCTCCCATCTCGGGACCTCGCGCACCGATCGATTCATAAAGCTCTGCGCCCGATTTGCCGGCAATGGCATAGGTCTTCACCTTTTCGACGGCCTGCCATTGCGCATGCGCAACCATCGGCAATGAGGCGAGGCCGGCCGCCAGCAAACAAAATCGAACGACTGCCCTCATGCAAATCTCCGCAAACCACGCTCCAATGCGCGCGAAACTATCGGGTGCACGTTCCGCTTTCAATCGGACCATGAGAATTCGAACCACTTGTCTTGCTAGAAAACCGATGAGGAATGCAGGAGGTCTTCGGCCTCCTGTCGGCTCATATGGAAAATTGTCTTGCCGATCTCGAAGCCGAACCCGTTGCGGGCGAACGCGGACAATTCTTTCGTCTTCCGCTTCTCATCGAGTTCGCCTCTCCGAAAAGGCCCGAAGCCACGTTTGCGGGCAAAGATGATCGCTGCGAACAAATCGTTCGCAGCATCCAAAGCCGCTACCACCGTATCGCTCTCTATGCCTTTCGAAGCGAGCTTATAGGCGATGGCCTTCCTTGATTTGCCGGACCGCACCGCGGACCGCGTGCGGATCTCGGCATAGGCAACGTCGTTGAGAGCCTGCTGGTCGTAAGCGAACTTGACCGCGAAATCAGCGACGGCCTTGATCTGTGCGTCGCTGATGCCTTCGAACTTCTGTTTCGCTTTTCTCGCAATTGCGTCGAACAACTGCTTCTCAGTCATCATCTTGCGTTCGAGACGATAGACCGTCGAATTGCGTGCCCAGGCCAGCATTCGGGGTGTGGGAATTTGGTCCATGGAGAGACGTTCGGAATCGGCGAAGCGGAGATTCGGGGTGAAGGGTCTTTACGTCACGCGCCACGTTTTCGCAATGAAACGCCTTACGAACGAAGAGATTTCAGCAGCGAATTCACCCGGTCTCTCCACGCTCTGTTACCCTGCAATTCCTTTGGGAAAAGCCCCGGAATAGCGAAGAAGGAAGCTGTTTCGTCGCCCGGCTCCTCTGCATCTGCCGCAGCTTTCAACAGTTCACTGGAGCGTGGGTCGTCGAGAGTCCCGGCCTGCTTGATAAAGGCTATCCAAACCGCTGTTGCGAAAGCGAATTCCGCCCCGTCGCTTCCCGAAGAAAGGGCGTCGACGGCAGGTTGGAAGAGACGCTGCGGCAGTTTCTGCGAGCCATCCATCGCAATCTGCAGCGTGCGATGCGCGATCGCCGGATTGGCGAAACGCTCCACAAGCTGATCCATATAGTGGGCAAGGTCGATGCCGGGCACTGGATCGAGCGTGCGAACCGCCGCCTGCATGTGCCGCCGCACCAGCGCGACATTCTCCGGCACGCCCATGACGTCGCGGACGAATTCGAGTTTCTGCAACTGGCCGAGATAGGCGATCAGCGAGTGCGAACCGTTCAGCAGTCGCAGCTTCATTTTCTCATAGGGCTCGACATCTTTGACGAAGAGCGCGCCACCCGCTTCCCAGGCGGGGCGATCCGAAACGAAATCATCCTCGATCACCCATTGCGAAAAGGTCTCCGCCTCGATCGACAGCCTGTCCTCGACTCGCAACAGCCTTTCGGCACGGGCGCGGGTCTCTGCTGTTGCGGCCGGAACGATGCGATCCACCATGCTGCATGGAAAGGACACGTTTTCCGCGATCCAGGCAGCAAGCGCGCGATCGCGCATTTCGGCCATCTCGATGACGAGACGCCGGACGATGCGACCATTGCTCGGCAGGTTGTCGCAGCAAAGCACGGTGAACGGCCGCTGCCCTCTGTCCCGCCGCCGGGCAAGCCCTTCGGTCAGATAACCGATCACTCCCGTCGGTCGGGTCGGCGATTTCAGATCGCTGGCAATTGCGGGATGGGCCTGATCAAGCCCGCCGCCGACAGGATCGATACCGTACGCCTTTTCGCTGACGGTCAGCGTGACGACATGGACGGAAGGATCGGCAAGTCTTGCAAGGACAGTCTCTCCGTCTTCGCTGGCGGCAATCGCCTCGACGATCGAGCCGACGACTCCTATGCTGTCGCCGGAGCGGTCACGCGCAACAACGCTGTAAAGGCAATCCTGCGCCTGCATATCATGGGCGATTTCCGTCGATCGCAGGCTGACGCCGACAATGCCCCAGTTTCCAAATGCATGCGCCAGCGCCGCATCCGTGTAAACCGCCTGGTGCGCACGGTGGAAGGCGCCAAGACCGATATGAACGATGCCCGGCCTCAGCGCCTGCCTGTCATAGGCAGGCGAGTGGATCGAATCATGAAGTCGCGTGCGGGCAGTCAATCGTTCCATCAGTGGGCCAATCCATATTGGGAATGCGACAAGGCGCGGTCGATGCCACGCAGTTCTGCGAGGCCTTTCAACCGTCTGATGGCAGGATAGCCGGCTGGGGATCGCGCGCCAAGTCATTCAAGATGTCCTGGCTGCGATCGGGCCGCATGAACATCGTATGATCAGCGCGCCACTCAGCCTTCCCTCAGAAGCAGCGCAGCTTATTTTGCAAACCCACTTGGTCACGGCAGCATGATTGGTTATGGTTTCGTCACGGCCGCTGCGCTGGAGCGCGGGGCGCCGAACGTCATCCGGTGGCCGGAGGCCATCTCAAGCACGACATCGCTATAGATCACGGGCTCTCGCTCCGTCGGCCGCTTTGCGGGCCGGGTGCAGGTGCTCACCAGAGGAGGCAGGAATGGATTATCGCAAACTTGGCCCCAGCGGGGCCGTCGTCACGGCATATTGTCTTGGCACCATGACCTTCGGCGCGGAGGCCGACGAGGCGGCATCTCACAGGTTGCTGGACGACTATTTCGCTTGGGGCGGCAATTTTATCGACACAGCCGATGTCTACAGCGCCGGCAGGTCGGAGGAGATCATTGGCCGTTGGCTCAAAGCGCGCCCGACCGAGGCGCGGCAGGCTGTCATCGCCACCAAGGGACGCTTCCCGATGGGCAACGGGCCGAATGATGTCGGTCTGTCGCGGCGGCATCTCAACCAGGCTCTCAATGACTCGCTGCGGCGTCTCGATATCGAACATATCGACCTCTACCAGATGCACGCCTGGGACGCGCTGACGCCGATCGAAGAGACGCTGCGCTTCCTCGACGATGCCGTCTGCGCCGGCAAGATCGGCTATTATGGTTTTTCCAATTATGTCGGCTGGCATATCGCCAAGGCCGTCGAAATCGCCAAGGCGCGCGGCTATACACGGCCGGTTACGCTTCAGCCGCAATACAATTTGCTTGTCCGAGATATCGAGCTTGAAATCGTCGCCGCCTGCCAGGATGCGGGCATGGGCCTCCTGCCCTGGTCGCCGCTCGGCGGCGGATGGCTGACCGGCAAGTACAAACGTGACCAGATGCCGACCGGCGCAACCCGCCTCGGTGAAAACCCGAACCGCGGCAGCGAATCCTACGCAGCGCGCAATGCACAGGAACGGACCTGGGCAATCATCGAGGCCGTTGAGGAGATCGCCAAGGCACGGGGCGTCAGCATGGCGCAGGTGGCACTCGCCTGGACGGTAGCACGGCCCGACGTGACCTCCGTCATCCTCGGCGCCCGCACGCCGCGGCAGCTTGCCGACAACCTCGGCGCGGCGGAACTGATACTGTCAGCAGCGGAGATGAACAGGCTCAACGAAGTGAGCGCACCGCAGCCGGCGGATTATCCCTACGGCAAGGGCGGCACCAACCAGCGTCACCGCAAGATTGAAGGCGGCCGATAATATGGTCGGGCGGCGGAGGAGCATTGATTCTCTGCAGCCATTTTTGAAGGCCTGCATAGAAATGTATGAAACAGCCATCACCTGGCTCATGGAGCGCCCGCCTTCCGGCGGGCGTTCTATTTTTGTGGGGGATCGTTACGCCTTCAAGAATGCAAGCAGATCGGCATTGATGACATCAGCATGGGTGGTGGCCATGCCGTGCGGGAAGCCCTTATAGACCTTCAATGTCGCGTTCTTGAGCAGCTTGGAAGACAGAAGCGCCGAATCCGCGATCGGCACGATCTGGTCGTCATCGCCGTGCATCACCAGCACGGGCACATCGATCTTCTTCAGATCCTCGGTGAAGTCGGTCTCCGAGAAGGCCTTGATGCAATCGTAATGAGCCTTGGCGCCGCCCATCATGGCCTGACGCCACCAGTTGTCGACGATGCCCTGCGAGACGGTCGCACCCGGACGATTGAAGCCGTAGAACGGGCCGGCTGGAACATCGTGGAAAAACTGGGCGCGGTTTGCGGCAAGCGCGGCGCGGAAGCCGTCGAACACTTCGATCGGCAAGCCACCAGGATTTTTCTCCGACTTGACCATGATCGGCGGGACCGCACCGATCAAAACCGCCTTGGAAACCCGACCGTTGCCGCCATATTGGGCCACATAGCGAGCAGCTTCACCGCCGCCGGTCGAGTGGCCGATGTGAATAGCGCCCTTCAGGTCCAGATGAGCCGTCAGCGCTGCAACGTCGGCGGCATAGGTATCCATTTCGTTGCCGGTCGCCGTCTGGCTCGAGCGGCCATGGCCACGGCGATCATGGGCAATGACGCGGAAACCCTGGTTCAGGAAAAACAGCATCTGCGCGTCCCAGTCGTCGGCGCTCAGCGGCCAGCCGTGATGAAAGACGATCGGCTGACCGGTGCCCCAGTCCTTATAGAAGATCTGCGCTCCGTCCTTGGTCGTAATCGTGCTGCTGCTCATGATTTCCTTACCTTTCGAAGACTGTTTTACGGGAGAGGCTTGTGCGGTTTGAGCGAAGGGCATGACAGCCGCCGCAGCGGCCAGGCCGAGTCCGGTCGTCATGACACCTCGGCGCGTAGCTTGATTGATCGATTGGCTCATTTCAATCTCCATCAGTTTTATGTTGCGCGATTTATTATCGCGATATCGACATGCCTAAATCCATTTTGAATCGTTGTCTACAAAAAATTATCGCGATATCATTTTGTGATAAGGGAATAACGCCCTCAATTGGAAGATGCCCATGTCTGAACCCAAACCCCTCGCCTTGAACAATCAGCTTTGCTTTTCGCTGTATTCGGCAAGCATCGCCATCAACCGCACGTACAAACCAATGCTCGATTCAATGGGCATAACCTATCCGCAATACCTGGTCTTATGTACGTTGGGCGAGAATGATGGGCTGACGGTCGGTGCGATTGCCGATCGGCTCTCACTGGAATCGAGCACGATTACGCCCCCGGTGCAGCGTCTGGAACAAGCGGGCCATGTCGAACGCCGGCGCAGTACGGTCGATGAACGCCAGGTCCATGTTTGGCTGACGGGACAAGGCCGCGAGCTGTTCGCGCGCAGCCGCTGTCTTGGCGAAACCTTGATGGAACGCTCGGGCATGACGCCTGCGCAGTTGGAAGCATTGAATGGGCAGGTCCGGGAACTCCAAGACATGCTCGAGGGAGAGCAATAGCCGCCGCGCGATCTGGTGCGTTCAACGTCCTGACAGAGATTGCGCGAGTTCCAGGTGCTTCTGCAATGTCGGCAAAGTCTTGGCGGCAAGTTCGGGGACCTGCCTGTTGCCTTCGCCGGCTTTCTCCTTGAACTCGGAGATAGCCTTCTCATGGTCCATGACCATGAAGCTCACGAACTCCTTGTCGAATTCGGAGCCGGCCAAATGCTGCAGCTTCTCGAGTTCTTGTTGCGCATCTCCCGCGATGCCTTCGGAAACTTTCACTTCAAGGTCTGCTGCGAGAGCGGCGGCTTCGTCCTTCGCTTTGCGATGATCGGTGACCAAGGTTTGCCCGAATGAGCGCACGCCATCGCTTCCGCCTTTTTCAGCCGCCAACTGACCAAGCGTGATTTCCGCATTGTCGCCTTTGATCGCGTCGCTTAAAAACTGCTTGTCGCTTTTTGCCATTGCCGATGAGGCTGCCAGGCAGCCGATTATTATTGTTGCACTCGCCAGGATTAATTTGGTTTGCATCGCCACACCTCGTGTTTCAACGATCCGGCACTATCCACTTGAGCGGCGTTTTCTCGCGCCTGATAAGCCGGGGCGAGATATGATTGCGCTCTCAATACGGCGCGGCCCGACCTACATCGCCGGCACGAACTTCCAAAACACGCCCTCATAGCGTTCCGGATAATATTTGAACTCGCATTCGAAGCGGCGGCCATAGGCTTCCGCATTATCGAGGGCCGCTTTGCTGACCGGGTTCATCCCGGTCCCTGGAGCAAACCAGTCTTCCAGCAGGTCCTCGGGCACATAGGCACCGATCCTGAGCGGCAGCTTTCTCAGCACATCGTCCATCTCTTCGGGAGGCATTGTCTTCTCCAACCTGTAACGTCGATGATATCGGACATCGCCAACCGGAGAGATTTGCTCCATTCGTTGGGCGCTTGACGGTTATGCCTATACCGCAGCTTGCAAGCCCCGCCCTCAGGCGGAGCCGTTTGCTCAAATTCTGTTGTAGCGCACTGCCCGCGAAAATCCGGAGGCCGGCTGCGGTATCGTCTTGCGAGGAGAAATGACCGCCGGCATATCCGCTTCCAGGCAAGCGGCGACAAACGCCTCACGCGCAATCATCGAAGGTATGACGCCATTCAACGCACCGCGGCATGTCTTGACGGCGCGCTCATACCGCTCGCCGTGCCGGACCGGCCACTCGTTTTCGAGGAAATCCAGCGCATCATATGCGCCTGAGAAACTCCGCTCCAAACCACATTGCAACCGAATGGTGACGGGCCGTATCCAGGGAACGTTGCTTAACATTTTCTTCCTCCCGTCGAATGCCATCCGAAATCGTCCTGGACTATGAATATTGTCCAGTCCTCCTCATGTTCAAGGGAGGACTTGTGGCATTTGGAGGTCTTAGTCTCTGAGGCGATTGCTTGAAAATATAAACATACCCGCAAACAGCTTGGGGCGGCACTCCGTCCCAAGCTGTTTGCCAAATAAGGGACCTGATTACCGCGGAGATCGCGGGCTGACGTTCTCCAGGAGCGGACCGAGGCCTTCGGCGATCGTCAGATGGACGATAACGGCATCGCGAAGCTTTGCGTAAGGCAGCCCACCCAACATGGCGGTCTGGACGGCGGCCATGACCTCGCCAGCCTCGGAACCAATCATCGTAAAGCCGAGAATGCGGTCGTCTTCGGCGCTGACAAGCACCTTCATGAAACCCTCGGTCTCCTCGGTTGCTTCCGTGCGCAAAACATTGCTCATCGGCAGTGTTGCCACCCGCACTGTAATGCCCTGGCGCTGCGCCTCGCCCTCACTCAGTCCGATACGGGCAAGCGGCGGGTCGGTGAACACGACATAGGGGATCAGCCGATCGTCCGTCCTGCGATTGCCGCCGGCCATATTGTCCCTGACGATCCTGAAGTCATCGACGGAGACATGGGTGAACTGCGGACTGCCGGCGCATTCGCCGATCGCCCACACGCCGGGGGCGGTCGTTTCCAGCCTCTCTGTGACGCGGATGAAACCGCGACCGTTCAGCTCTATCCCGGCCTGTTCCAAGCCGATGTCAGCCGTATTAGGAATGCGCCCGACGGCAACAAGGAGATCGCTGCCATCGATCCTCTGCTCGCCGGCAGCCGTGCGCAACGTGATGCTCACCTCATCGCCTGAAAGGCCACGGACATTGGTTGGTTCCACCCCGAGCAGCACGTCAATGCCCTCGTTCGTCAGTATGAGCAGCATTTCCTTGGCGACATCGGCGTCTTCCCGGCCCATCAATTGGGGGCCGGGCTCGATGATTGTCACACGGCTGCCAAAACGGCGGTAGGCCTGGGCCATTTCGACGCCAACATAGCCACCGCCGAGTACCAGCAGATGCGCAGGAATATAGTCGAGTTCCAGTGCTTCGATATGGGTGAGCGCGCGCGCAGCCTCGATGCCGGGAATGTTCGGGATGGCGGCATGGGAGCCGACATTGACAACGACCTCGTTGCCCGTCAGCAAACGTGTGCCGCCGTCATTCAGCGCCACTTCGATGGTTTTGGGAGCGACGAACCGACCGCTTCCCATGATCAGCTCGGCGCCGCTGGTCTTATAGGCATTCAGGTGAAAGGCGATCTCGCGATCGATCATTTCCTGTTTGCGTTGGCGCACCCTGGCCATATCGATCTTTGCGGGGCCCGCGATCGTACCGAACTGCGCGGCATTCTGCACGACATGTGCGACCCTGGCGCTCCAGATTTCGTTCTTGCTGGGCAGACAGGCGACGGCGGGACAAGAGCCCCCGATCCAACGCCGCTCCACAACGGCAACCTTCTGCCCTGAACGGGCCAAGTTCCAGGCAAGCAACTTGCCACCCTGCCCGCTCCCGAGGATGAGGGTATCGAAATGTTCTGGATTATACATAGAGTCTCCTCCTTCAGAGATCATTGAAACTGCTGCAAATCAAATCGCCGCCATTGGGGCCCGAGCGCAATGAAGTGGATGCTAGGCGGCACGCCGGCCCGCCAGAAGATCGAGCGTCGGCAGAAGTTCCGACGGATCTGGGCGCTTGGTATAATCAGGGTTGATTTCGGAAAAGGCGATCACGCCGTCGCGGTCGATGATGTAACGGGCGGGCATGGGGAGGGTCCACGAGTTGTTGCCGTTGAAGGTCTCGAGGTCAACACCAAGGCTCTTATGGACGCCGATCATCTCGTCGGACAGCTTCCAGCGAAGTCCGAATTTTGCAGCCAGCTCGTTGCCGGGATCATTCAGCATAGGGAAAGTCAAATTGTGCTGACGAATAGACTTTCGGCTGTTGGGAGCAGTCTGCGGCGAGATGGCGACGAGGCTGGCGCTGCGGGCGACAATCTCGGGCAGAGCTTCCTGCAAAGCCGAAAGTTCCAGGTTACAGTAAGGACACCATGCGCCGCGATAGAAGGTCAGTACCGCGGAGCCTTTGGCGAGCAAGTCCGAAAGGCTGACCAGGGTTCGATCTGCGCCTTCGAGCGTGAAGTTGGGAGCGACGTCGCCCGCCCGCAACGCCCACTCCGCCTGTCCTGTCGCAATCAGGGCTACCGTTGAGCGATGGAAAGCATCGATGATGGCGCGCGGAATGTTGCAAGGCGGATTGCCGGACTCGAAATCATTTTTAAAAGCGTCGAGACGACCCTGAAGCGACATGGCGATGATCCTTGCCTTTGCAGATCAGAGCATGCCGATCGCGCAGTCAAAAGATGCTCCATTCGACAGGAAGAGGGTATTCATTGATGCGGGATATGATTTATACGCTGGTTGTATGAGTGATCGGCTTCAGCAATTGACCCTTTTCGTGCGTGCCGTCGAAGCGGGCAGCTTTTCCAAGGCCGCGCGGGAGTTCGGCGTGTCTCAACCTTCGGTGTCGCGCAACATTGCCGAGCTGGAGGAGCGGATCGGCGTCAAGCTTTTGCTGCGAACGACGCGGAAGCTGATGCCCACCGATGCCGGCCGCGTTTTCTTCAAGCAGGCAAAGGATATCCTCAGCGGGCTAGACGAAGCGGAGAGCGCCGCGCGAGGAGCCGACAGTTTGTCAGGCGTGCTACGCCTTGCTTTGCCCGTCGCCTTCGGCACTCGCGAAATCGCACCTCTGCTTCGGCCGTTTCTCGAGCGGCATCCGGCGCTCACGATCGATATGCTGATGGCAGATCGCTTTGAGGATCTGGTCGCCGAAGGGGTCGATATGGCGTTGCGCCTCGGCCGGCAACCGGATTCGAGCTTCGTCGCGCGCCGGCTCGCCAGCGCAAGGCGCCTCATTGTTGCATCGCCTGATTATCTGGCCAGGCGCGGTGCTCCGACCACGCCCGCCGAGCTTGCCCAACATGATTGCCTGAGGGGGCCGTCCGATCCCCACACCGAAAGCTGGTCGTTCAAGCACGGCGATACCGTGACCTCCGTCGCCGTGAACGGGCGGGTCCGCGTGAGTTCCGCCAGCGGCCTGATTGCCTGCGCAGTCGAAGGCCTGGGATTAGCCCTCGTTTCGTTATGGATGTGCCGCACCGAGCTTGCCGCGGGCCGTCTCATGCCCGTTCTCAGCGACTACAGCTTGAATCCCGTTGACGCCTATGCGGTCTTTCCGGGTGGTCATCAGCCATCCCACAAGGCGCGGGCGCTCACTGAATATCTGGCAAATGCGCTGCGGTCCGAACTTTAGGACTGAATACCGCACCAGGATTTCACACCTTGCGAGTGCGCCTTGAGACTTTGTCCTTCCCGAGAGAAGGGCGACAGATCATACCGGAGACATGGGTTACACCTTTGGCCTTTGCGAGGCGAGCGAAATCGGCGCTGTCTGCTCCGGGCACCTTTCCATCCGACATCAATCGGTGATATCGCGAATCGAAAATTCGTTTGTGATAATGACTTAACTAGATGTGCTTCTGTTAAACAAGAACTTTAAGCGCGAAGTCCGCACGGCAATGATCAATTGACGGAGCGGGAACGCGGCTCAGCCCAAGCCAGCGTTCCCGGATGTAGGCGATTTAGGCTGACGGCTGCTTCGTTTTGCGAAGGTAGGGCAGAACCGTATCGAACGAGCCGAAGCGCGTGATGGCGTCTTCGTTGGATACCGCGGCCGTGATGATGACATCCTCGCCCTGCTGCCAGTTCGCTGGCGTGGCGACCTGATGCTTCGCCGTCAATTGAATGGAGTCGATGGCGCGCAGGATTTCATTGAAGTTGCGGCCCGTCGTCATCGGATAGGTGAGGATGAGCTTGATCTTCTTGTCCGGACCGATGACGAAGACCGAGCGCACGGTGGCGTTGTCGGCGGGCGTGCGGCCTTCCGAGCTATCGCCGGCGCCGGCCGGCAGCATGTCATAGAGCTTGGCGACGTTGAGATCCTTGTCGCCGATCAGCGGGTATTCGACGTCGAATCCGGTCGCCGTCTTGATGTCGCCCTTCCACTTGCTGTGGCTCTCGACCGGATCGACAGAAATGCCGATGATCTTGACGCCGCGGTTGGCGAAATCCTGCTCAAGGCCTGCCATTGCCCCGAGCTCGGTCGTGCAAACCGGTGTGAAATTCTTGGGATGGGAGAACAGCACTGCCCAGCCATCGCCGATCCAGTCATGAAACCGGATCGGTCCGCGGGTCGTGTCGGCGGTAAAGTCAGGCGCGATATCATTGATACGCAGGCTCATGGTGGGTCCTCCAGATAGTGCTCGTCGTTTTTGGCAAGGCTTGTTGGCGACGAACGTTGGGTTAAAATCTACCGCAGGATGCCGTCTAATGCATCCGAAGAAAAGTCCTCCTTTTAGGCGGTCGCGGCAGCCGCAGTGGTCGACATTCGCGGTCTCCGATGTCTCGCTCGCGCCTTCAGCATCTCCAGCAGCCCATACCCACTCGGCCAGCGCCCGAAGCCGCTGGCAATATTGATATGGCCCGCAAGGCCGATATTTCGGATATCGGAATTCCAGAGGTGCCCGAACATCGTAAGGCGGTCAAGTGTCATGTATATGTCGTTCAGGCTGCCGACCGTCAGGCTGGGAAAAGGCAAGGTCGCGGTGGGCATGGTCCCGAAAGAAATATGCCCCGCATGAAGCGCCTCGGTCGCCGGAAGATCACAGGGCGCGACGAGCAGCGCGCCTTTGACGCGGCGTGCCGTCGGTCGATCCGCAAGCTGCGCCGCCAGCAGGCAGCCGAGGCTGTGGGCCACGATATAGGCCTCCCCCACCTCTTCCAGCGCTGCATCAAGCCTCGCCATCCAGTCGCGAAGGTTCGGATGATCCCAATCCTCCTGATCCACCAGGCGTCCATCCGGCTGATCCTGCAGCCAGTAGCGCTGCCAATGCCCCTCGCCCGATCCGAACAGGCCCGGCAAGATCAACACTCTGCTCATTGCATGCCCATCATTACGCCGCGCCGATAGGCGGCGGACCGACTGCCCCATGCAAGCGATCCGAAATACAGGGGGGGAGCATCAGAATACTCCCGCCACAAAGGCGAACAAAAATAGGAAGGATGAGACAACGGAGCAAACTTCGACACCATAAACGAGATGGGATCGAATGCCGCTCGGCAACCGTCTCACGACCGGTTGCCGCAGATCGAAGGCTAGCGCCATAAGCTGTTTCCTCTCAATACCAGGGTGCTGGCGTGGAGCACCAATAGTAGAGCTCGTACTCGCGCGCGGATGGATCGCAGCCGTCATCCAGCGGGATCGTTCGTTCGACGTTTATCCTTGTAGCGCCTGGCTTGCCCGCCCGGTGGAGCACAAGACGGCTGAAGACTATCTGCAGGCGGCTGATGAAATCGAATTTCATGCGATTCCTCCATCTCGTTAACCCGTGCCTTCTGACGCAAGAACGGAACCTTGAGCCAACGGCCGAGGCTACTCGCATATATTCCCTATAAAAATAGTAGATAAAAAGGAACGACCATCTTTCCTTGCATGGAAAAGCGGAAATCTGTTCTCGACCTCCGCTGTGAAAGCCAGAACAAGCTCCGCGCTTTGCGATGTGGGCGCACCCCAGGCTGATTACATCATCCGCCCGGTCATCCGATCGGACCGAAAGCGCTAATACATATTAGCGACTATTTGGAAGCCCCGGCATGTGGCAAGTATTCAGCGGAATTCGGGGCGGTGCTGAGTCGAAGAATTTCGTGCAGCCATAAAGCGGACAGATGACTGCTTTGCGGCGGACTGAATGAAGAGAGCTCGCTGCTATCCGCCAGACGGCTGCGAGTTCTTTTCATGTTCTGAACCGCGCATATTCCACACGCAGCGAAAGCCGGACATCTTCATCTTTCAATGAAGAATCAGCCTGCCAGCGCCCATGAAGGGTTCGGCGTTGTGCGCATTGCCGCCCAACAAAATGGCTTTGACCTCGGCACCATACTGTTTTGAACCTCGCAGCCCTATGGATCGCGAGTGTGAAGTTCTGCATGCGAAGATTGTCGTTTTCGGACTAATTCATTGCTTTACCATTAGGTTTTTACCGTGACGGAACAAAGGTCTCTAGCCTGCGTTCAACCGCTGCATATCCCAAAGCAGTCGCTTGATACGGAGGTCTCATCATGGGTCGCGGTATTCTTCTTTGGCTTCTCGGCATCCCCCTGCCGATCGTCATCCTTCTTGTTCTCTTCATGCGATAGGAGGCGATGATGTCCGTCTCCATGAACAGGCCCGAAGCCTCCCTGGCTCCGGTCGAATCCTCCAGTTCGGCAATTTCCTGGGGGCCCATTATCGGCGGTGCCGTGGCGGCCACGGGAATCACTCTCATTTTACTTCTGCTCGGCTCCGGCGTGGGGCTCACCATGGTGTCTCCCTGGTCGGGTCAAAGCGCGTCGGCAGGTTCGATCGGCGTTACCGCAGCGATCTGGCTGGTGGTGGTGCAATGGCTATCGTCAGCGTTCGGCGGCTATCTCACCGGCCGACTTCGCACCAAATGGGCCGCCATCCATACCGATGAGGTCTTCTTCCGCGATACGGCCCATGGCTTTATAAGCTGGGCATTGGCCACGATCTTCGTCGCGGGTTTTCTGGCCTCCTCGCTCACCTCTCTGGCGGGCGCCGGTGCACAGGCCGTCAGCACGGCCGCAACGACCGCAGGCATCGCCGGAACGGCGGCTGCCGCTTCTTCCGATGGGCCGGCCAATCTCGCCACCGCCTATTTTACCGATGTGCTGCTTCGTCCCGAACAAAACCGCACGCGGAACACCGCCGACGAAAATGCGTCGGCTGCGGAGATTTCGCGCATATTGCTCAATGGCGCGGCTCAAGGCCAGATTTCCGATGACGACAAGAATTATCTGGCAACGATCGTCGCATCGAGAACCGGCCTATCCGAGGCGGATGCCAAGGCGCGCGTTGATGCCGTATTGAAGCGGATCGATGATGCCAAGACGGCCGCACAAAAGACTGCGGAGCAAGCACGCAAAACAGCCGTCACGACAACCTTGCTTGGCTCCTTGTCGTTGATTGTCGGCGCGTTCATTGCCTCTGCCGCAGCCGCCCTGGGCGGACGACAGCGTGATGAGGAAGAAGATCTCATCAGAACCCGGCTTTGACATCGCCATCCCCGATATGGTTCAGGGCATGACCTTCGTCTCGGCAGAAACGGCAATCCCCCGGTTGAAAACGGGGGCAACGGACTATTTCCGACCAAATTATATCAGCACTATCTTGAAAGGATGCTTTTCCAATGGAAAATCAGCCGGTCAACCTTATTCTTGCCGCGCGCGCCGCTTTCAGCCAAGCGGCGGCACTGATTGTACAATACAGCTTCTCCATTCTCGGCGCCGTCATTCTTCTCATCGGCGGCTGGATCCTGTCCGGAGCTTTGAGCCGATGGGCCTACCAAGGTCTGTCGAGAATACATGGGATCGATGAGACCCTGGCTCGCTTTTTCGAAAGCGTCCTCCACTATGGCATCCTCATTTTTGTCTTCGTCGCCGTGCTGGCACAATTCGGCATTCAGACCGCGTCGATTGTTGCCGCTCTCGGCGCCGCAGGCCTGGCAATCGGCTTGGCACTGCAAGGTACGCTTCAAAACATTGCAGCCGGCATCATGCTGCTGGTGCTAAGGCCACTGCGTGTGGGTGAGTATATCGAGACTACCAACGTCGAGGGACGGATCCTGGAAATAGGCTTGTTCGCAACCGAAATGAAGACGGCCGACGGCCTCTACTTGATGGCTCCGAATTCCACGCTCTGGAATACACCGATCAAAAATCACAGCCGCGAAGTCAGCCGGCGCCAGCAACTGTCGGTCGCCGTCGGTAACGATGTGGATATCGACGTTGCGACGCAGGCGATCCTGGAGCTTGTCACATCGGACGAACGGGTGCGAAAGGATCAGCCCACTCGTGTCTATTCGGACGATCTTACCGCCGACAAGACCGTGTTGATGATCGAATACTGGGCAAAAACCAGGGAATGGTCTGAGACACGCCACTCCGTGATCGAGCGGCTCCGTCGGGGCCTTTCTGCCAAGGGCATCATGCTCAAGTAAACCGCGGATGCGTTTGCGTCAGTCCGTGATGTGCCGCCGCAGGAATTTGCTGTGAATGAGCAAAAGGCCGGCATGGTCAGGGAACATACGCCCTTCATGTCGATTGTAGGCGAAAAGGAGATGACCGATGGCAGATGACATATCCACCAATTCGCCACCAGCCGATGAAACACAAGCGACGGAGCCGGCAACGAGAGACCTCGAAAAGGAAATCAGAGAGCGGGCATACGCCATCTGGGAGAACGAAGGCAGACAGGAAGGTCGACATCTTGAGCACTGGGAACGTGCCGAAAGGCAGATCAATGGTGAGTTTCACCTTGATAAAGCCGAGATCGAGGGCGACGACGTGCCGAAATTGGATGCACTGAGGGAAGCTGCCAGCGAACATACCGACACTTTCCTGGTAAAAAGCGATCTGGAAGACGCCGACATACGCACGGCTGCTCCAGGCACGCGAGAGCAGCCTTAGAACGACAATACGGCCCCTTTCATCGCTGGCCCGACCGCAGCCTCATGCTCGTTCGTCGTAAGCGGCCGAGCTTACCCTCCGGTCCCTGTGCGTTTGCCTCCGGCAAGACCGCGGTGGCTCGTTGCGCGAGTGTCGCTATCGGCCCGGGCGCGTTCCGACCGCTCGCCTCCCCGCATATTGACAAATGGCGACGCGGACGCTCGTTTGTCGGCAAACGAACCCAGCCTTTCCGCAAACTCTCTCGCCGCGGCGGCAGGAGTCCTCGGTTTTCCTCGGTCATGTCTCAGGCATCGAGCATTCGTCAGGATGATTTCCCGACTGCCTCTGCATATTCGGCAAATGTCCTGGATTTCCCCAAATCCGAGTCCTCATTGGCAAGCAGCAGGAGGCGGATCGGAAAGAGCATGGCCTTTCGATTGGCTTCTGAAAGTCCCCGGGCCTCGCCATTGACGCCCTGTTGTGCACGTTCCAAGGCCTGCTGCATTTCGCCGCGGGAAACGATGCCGCTATCGACAAGAAGGGCATTGATCGAAGCGATAGCGGTGAGAAGACCTTCGAGCTGTAGGTTGGCGGTGTTCAAGGTTGGACTCCTTCCCCAATGAATTCCACTATAGCGGCCGCGTAATATAACGCCGTGCCTATATCGGTGAATTGCATGATGTCCTCCGATAAGAGATGGCTATAAACGGCAGACTATTCATGAAGTTCCGGTCGCCAGAGGCGCCTGCCGTCACAGTCGTTCGTTGGTTATTACTGGTATTGCCACGATGATGACCGAATTGCGTGGTGTTCCCTTCTCCTCCGGCAATGGGACGACTTACAAATGGAATGGATCAATCGTTACATCGATCAACCCCTGCTCGATGGCGCAGCCAATTGGCTGCGAAGCTGGCATATTTATTCCGGTCAGCCTCCAGAGCGGCTCGAACCGGCTTGGCACCTAGCTGTGCTCCTGTTTCTTTTGATTGCCGCTGAACATTTTCTACACGGCTCGGGGCTTCTCGTCAGCGTTTCGGCTCTCATCATGCTTGCGCTTCCTTCCGTTTGGAAGCTCCTCTGCTCGATGAAAAAAGCCGATCTATATGGTCTGCGTGAATATGCGCGCCTCAGAACACATGCATTCGCCAAACGAGAAGCAGAATGGTCGGTGAGAATGACTGTTCTGTTCATGTCCGCCTGCCTTCCGTTTTTCGCCGGCTCGGCCGACGCCGTCGGCGCGTATTTTTTGTTCGGAGCAAGTATTTGGTTCGTTCTGACGGCGCCTGTCAAATTCTACCTTCAGGCGGCCGAACCCCCAGAACCCCATGAGGGCGACAGATCATTCCAGAATGCCGTGGAATTTGGATAGCCAGCGTATAGTTGTCCTCTCGCCAGTTCATCGCCGGCATTCATATGCGTAGTTTGAACGATCGGTGCCATAGCCAAACTTCGAGGGTTAGATTGGCTATGGCATGATGGTTCGGAACCAATATCGTGGCGCTCCGTTATCTTCTACATCAATCGAAAGGAGACCACGATGCTCTACTATGCTCTCGTGTTTTTGGTTGTGGCGGTGATTGCCGGTGTTCTCGGATTCGGGGGTATCGCAGGCGCTTCTGCTTCTATCGCGCAATTTCTATTCTTCATCTTCTTGGTTTTGTTCGTCGTCTCGCTGGTTATGCAAGTCGTCCGGCGACCATAACACCAAGAAACAATGGCTCGGCTAGGGAACTACGCCTTTCGTATAGGGTGCAGTTCTTTAGCCGAGTTTTCTAAAAACTCGCTGGAACTTTCCCATATCCTATTGGTTTGGACGCGGGTGGCAGGGGGGCGCCACCGGGTGTCGCATGAACCAAGCAGCGATGCCCTGGCCCGTCGCGTGCTTGCCCAGCATCGCGGCGGGCCTAAAGACTTCGTGCGACAGGCTCGATTCCACAGAACGAAAAAGCCCCATCCGATCGTGGTGAGCTAAATGATAATTCAATAGCCAGGGCGAGCACGCCGGGCGCTCGATCGACAACAACTTCTTCCTGGGTCAATTTTAAGAGGCTTGCGGCACACCTCCGCCGATGCTCCTAAGCAAACTCGGCCTGGCATTTTCCCCGCTTGCAGCGAGCCTTTTTCCCGAACAAAGACAACGAACCTGCGTTATCCCTTCGTCAGCAAACGAGATAGCGAGGACAAAATCATGGATTGGCACAGAGTCGAAGGAAACTGGAAACAGTTCAAAGGCAAGGTCAAGGAGCAGTGGGGCAAACTCACGGATGACGACCTTGATCAAATCGACGGTCGCTTAGATCAGCTCGAGGGCAAAATTCAGGAACGCTACGGGTTAGAAAGAGACCGAGCCCGGCGCGATATCGACGCCTGGTACAATCGCCAGACCTGGCACTGATAGCTCTCATATGGAAGTACTGCCCTGCTTCGGCGGGGCTTTCCTTTTCACTCGTTCGCTATATTCGATGCCAACCCCTTCCCTGCCCCGTAGGCTGTTTGCGCAGGGATCGGCGCCGACGCGCAGACTGAAACTTATTGAATACTCGCTCCTCGTGCACCGTATGTTATTCGAACGCACAAACGGCGCTCCAGTCTTTCGGCGGTAGAGCATCTTATCCGCATGCAGGTCATTCCACCTGCAAGCGAGGCTCTCTAGCCCCGGTCGTCAGGGATGGGGTAGAACGAGCAGGTTCTCCCTGCCGCTCCTCATCGCGATCCGCGCCTTCTCTCGAACGAGCCCTCCGAGATCGATATCCGGATCACGTTCGGGGTCCAGACCATCCCAGTCGAGTGCCACCTGCAGCAACGCCATATTCGTCAGATGGACAAGGTTGCGAAGCTGTAGCGCTTCGGCTGCCTCCTTCGCCGAGGAGATCAGCCTGAACATTCTGACAAATTCACGTACTCTCAGACTATCGTCTTCGGACATGAGCGCCTCCTAATTCGAAACACGAAGGTCACGTTTCTCACGCCGCGATGTCCAACAGTCGGGTCGTAACGGATCGCTTTGGCTGGGGACGGACATAGAGCGGAGCCGAGACTTTGAGCATGCGCCGCATATTCGCAAGGACACGCGGCGAGACCTCGAAAGCGCCACAGCAAACGGGATATCTCCCGTATCCGTCGCTGCGGCCAAGTTCGTCGACTTCGGCGCCTGCCCGCTTGTACACCCTCTTGAGATAGGGTTCGTAGTTGGAAATCATCGTGTGGATACCGTGATCGAGGGCGCATTCGCAAAGTGCGAGCAACAACAGACTGAATGCCCGGCCGGCATCGATGTCGGGAAAATCATTCGCGATGGCAGCTTCGTCGATACACATGCGCGTTCCTTCCCAAATCCCCGGTGCAACGAGATCGGTTGCAGCCGGAAACGTGTCTCTGAAGACGTCATAGAGAAGCGTTGGCCCTGTTGTTGGCATGAGCCGTATCCCGCCGTAGAACCGGATACGCCGTTCGTCGCACCAGACGAGATAGGCGGGGCCGAGAGCATCATAGCTATCGCGTTCGTAAGGGCCGACGACGGTTACGTCCCAGCCGAGCGTGTCCGCAAAGATTTTCTTACGAAGGCGGAACATCTGATCGAGGATGTTCGCATATTTATGATATTCATGTGCCTGAATAACTATGAACATTTTCGCCTCCAACAGTTGCTGTCGTAAGGCAAGAATGGGCCGGAAAACCATAGTGGGAAATCCCGCAAATGGAGCCCCTCATTTGAGGGGATTTGTCAGGGGAGTGATGATGCGAAGCTGGACTGCTTTGGTCGTGGCTGCCGAGAGAGTGGCGCAGCCCAGCTTGAACCGTGCCGTCTTTAGATAATCGCGCGTGGTATGTTCGGAAATGTCGAGGATCAGCGCGATGTCTTTGTAGTCCTTGCCAAGCGCTGTCCAATGCAGGCATTCGATTTCCCTTGGGCTCAAGGATGGCACGGGGTCATGTTCGCCGTAGAGTTCCTGCACTGCTTTGCCATGGATGAGATGCGCCAGTTCCGTCCATTCCTCTCGGCAACTGGCAACTAATTCTTGCCACCTATCGGGCGGCAAACCGGAATTGATCGAAAGCAACGACCGGCGTCTGGCCTTGTCGGCCACGGGAATGGAGTAACCATTGCCGCCAAGACCATGCTTCTGTGCGTCGACCAAGAGCGCGTAAGCCTCCGGCGTCGGCTCCACCTCGCTCCAGTCGAACGGAAGTTGACGCAGAAAACCTTCCCTCACGACGGGATCAATCTTGACGTAACCGTTGAGAAGATATCGGGAGACCCAGGAATCGGGATAGGTGGTACGAACAAATGGCGCGTCGATCGTATCCATGATGGTCTGGGCAAGATGGTAAGTCACGTAATCGACGTGATATGCCGCCTGCAGAGACCGAATGGCGGTGTCAACATTAGGCGCCGCTTTGATCTCATTGAAAGCGTGCTCAAACCTTGGGTTGTCGGACGTTCCCCGCATCATGCGTCACCCCAGCTTCGTTACTATCTTACCGCGAGATTGGTTCCACAAACAAGAGCATCCCCACATATGAGGGGAATGACGTTAACGAAGCCAATCGTGTATCCTCACGTAAGGTGAGGGAGATGGGCCAAAAAAATGGGCCAAGTGGACGAAGCCGAGGAGGCGGTGAGCCAAGCTGCGATCGGATTGAAAACGAGCTGGCACGATATGGCCGGCTCGGAAGCGTTGATACGAGCTCTGATCGCCGAACGAAGCCAACGGACCAGCGAAGCGCTATTTTGGATTCGGGTCTATCGAGCTCTATCCCCCGAGACGATCGATCCAGTCCCTTCTTTTTTCCGATAGAAACGTTGTCGCCGCTGGGCCGATTGAACGAGGCCTGCTGCCCGGCACCCCGGCCGAGCGACTTTCAACCGGCGCTCGGAGCCTCCTCCTATTCCGATAACCCGAAGATTGCTTTTAGCAGCTCTGAACGTTGAGCCGCCGCCACCTGGTCCAGGGCCTGCGAAAAAGCGCCCGAATTCTCCGCCATTCCTCACGATACCGAGCAAAGCGTCACAAATTATGTGATCTTGTTAGTTAAGGCTGTTATGAATTTTGATGGGATGTTATGCCCTTCTATAATTTTCCGGGAGGTTTCTGACATCGACGCATCCGGCCAGACCTAAAGCCACCCCTCCGGTGCAATCGCAAATGACATCCCGACAAATATCGAAATGATCGCAGTCGCTCACAATGGCAAAGGGAGAGAGCTTGAATGGCACGCATCACGTTGAGGCAGTTGCTCGATGACGCAGCAGAACATGGCTATGGCGTACCCGCATTCAATATCAACAACATGGAACAGGCGCTCGCCATCATGGAGGCGGCCGATGCTGTCAACGCGCCCGTGATCATGCAGGCATCGCGCGGTGCCAGAGCCTATGCCAACGACATCATGCTGAAGCACATGATGGATGCCGTCGCCGAGATCTATCCTCACATCCCACTGTGCGTGCATCTGGATCACGGCAACGATCCGTCCAGTTGCATGACAGCCATTCAAGCCGGCTTCACTTCGGTGATGATGGACGGTTCTCTGAAAGCCGACGCCAAAACGCCGGCAGATTGGGAATATAATGTCGACGTGACGAAAATGGTCGCCGATATGGCGCATCTCGGCGGCATCTCGGTGGAAGGGGAGCTCGGGGTGCTCGGCTCGCTGGAGACCGGCATGGGCGAGGCCGAGGACGGCCACGGCGCCGAAGGCAAGCTCTCGCATGACCAGCTTCTCACCAACCCCGACGAGGCGGTCAAATTCGTGCGGGAGACGAAGGTCGATGCCCTGGCGATCGCTATGGGCACCTCGCATGGCGCCTACAAGTTCTCGCGCAAGCCCGACGGCAAGGTGCTTGCGATGAATGTGATCGAAGAGATCCATCGCAAATTGCCGAATACGCATCTGGTGATGCACGGCTCCTCTTCCGTTCCGGAGGAGCTTCAGGAGATCATCAACAAATACGGCGGCCAGATGAAGCCAACCTGGGGCGTGCCGGTCGAAGAAATTCAGCGCGGCATCAAGAACGGCGTTCGCAAGATCAACATCGACACGGATGGCCGCATGGCGATGACCGGCCAGATTCGGCGCGTGTTGCAGGAAGACCCGAGCGAATTCGACCCGCGTAAATATATGAAGCCGGCCATGGCGGCGCTGACGAAGCTTTGCAAGGAGCGGTTCGAGCAGTTCGGAACGGCAGGGCACGCGGCCCGCATTCGACCGCTTTCTGTCGCGGAAATGGCCAAGCGCTATAAGTCCGGCGCGCTCGACCCGGTCTTTTCGTAAAAGCGAATGTCGGTCCACAAAGCCTGCCGCAGGTGGCAGGCTTTGTGGACAATCTCTTTCGTGTATGCGGATGGCCGCCTGTCAGGCCGAAGCGCCCGCGCCGTTTCCAAGACCGACGATCCACTCCGTCAGAAGCCGCACCGCTGCCCCGCACTCCGGCACTATGGGAGAAACGAGGAAGAAGGCTTCCTTGGGATAATAGGCAGTCGCGCCAAACACCACGAGCCTCCCCTCACGAACGAGATCTCCCGCATTCGACTCCCATCCGAGCAGGACGCCCTGCCCTGACAACGCAGCCTGCGTCGCCTGAACATAGTTGGTGAAATAGCGGCCTAGCGCCCGATTTTCGGGCAATCCATTGAGGCTGAGATAATCCTTCCAGGTCAGCCAGCTATTGTCGTCGCTTCTGACATGCAGCAAGGTCGCGGTGGACAGGCCCCCGTCGGCTTCGATCCGCTCAGCGACAGCCGGACTGCAGACGGGAACGACCCTTTCGTCAAAGAGCTTAATGCTTCGGCCGTCTGTCCACCTGCCCGTGCCGTAGCGGATCACAAGATCAACGCCGGGCTGGAACTCCGGCGCGCCGGCCGTCGTCAGCACGTTCACTGCGACGTTCTGGTGCGCACTGTAAAAATCCGCCAGCCGCGGCATGAGCCAGTAGGTCGCCGTGCCGACGCTGCAGGCGACGGTGACGGAGTGTTCGGCGGCACTCTGGAGCGAGCGTATCTGCAGGAAGGCCTCCGCAATGCGCCCGAGTCCTTCCGAAACGCCGGCCTGTAGAATTCTGCCCGCCTCCGTAAGCGCTGCCGGGCGCTTACTGCGGTCAAGCAGGCGCGTGCCGACGTAGTCTTCAAGCGCCTTGAGCGCCTGGCTCACGGCCGGTTGCGTAACATTCAGATCCGACGCAGCCTTCTGGACGCTGCCGGTCCGCAGCACGGTCTCGAAGACAGTCAGCAATCGAAGGGGTGGCAGACGAGCGTCCAATATAATCCCTGTGTTATACCAGGTGTATTTTTTTCGATCTTCAGATTAGCGATTACCCGCTCTATTGTCCACGAATAAGGACCTTTCGAGATGAAAGCCGGTTGTTAACATAAGCTGGGAGAGGGTAGGATGGGTACGAGACTTTTGAACGAACCCCCGGTAAGATTGGCCGACCAAGGTCTTCATCTTCACCTGTCGGATGGGACGGCGAGCTATTTCAATTACTATTGGCTGCGGGACAATTGCCCGACATCGTTCGACAGCCAGACGCGCGAGCGCGTGTTCGACATCTTCCATCTTGATGATGCACCCGCACCGGAGCAGGCCGCCGTGGTCGAAGATGCTCTGGAAATCATCTGGACGGGAGACGGGCACAAGAGCCGTTATCCGCTGAGCCTGCTGGCGCAGTATAGCAGCGGCAAGCGCCGGCATGATCCCGCAGACCTTCCGCGACGGCCATGGTATTCCGATCATTATTCGGCCATTGCCAGGTTCTCACAGCCGGAGCTTCTGGCCGACAAATCCATCGTCGCCAAATGGCTGGAGGCACTCATTGTCGAAGGCGTCGCGATCGTGACGGACATGCCCGACAGCAACGAGGGACTGACAGAGCTGGTGCGCCTGATGGGGCATGTACGCCCGACATTCTTCGGCGATTATTTTGACGTGCGCACGCATATCAAGCCGACAAACCTTGCCTATACGGCAAAGGCCCTGGAACTGCATACCGACACTCCTGCCGAAGAAATGGCGCCGGGCATGCAGTTCCTGCATTGCCGGGCCAACAGCGTCGAGGGAGGCAGGAATCTCTTTCTCGATGGCGCCGCGGTCGCGAACGATCTGAAGAAGGAGTTTCCAATAGACTTCAAGCTCCTGACGGAGACGGAAATCCCCTACTACTGTGAGCACGACACCTATGATGTGCGCTCCCGTCAAAGGGTGATCGAACTGGACGAGCACGGCGAGGTGTCCGGCGTCACCATCAGCCAGCACATGGCCGATATATTCGACCTGCCGCAGACTTTTCTGGATCGGTATTATCCGGCCTTCTGCCGCTTCGGCCGCATGTTGCAATCCGACAAGTACCTCATGCGCTTCACGTTGAAGGCGACGGAATGCATCGTCTTCGACAATCACCGCATCGTGCACGGGCGGGCAGCCTATTCAGCAACCAGCGGTGAACGCTATCTTCGCGGCTGCTACGCCGATCGCGGCGAGATGCGTAGCACCTATCGCGCGCTGACATCCGAAGGACGGTTCAAATGAACGGACAGACTTTCTTTACCGATATTGCCGACGATGATCTCGCGCAATTGCGGATCGATCTGGCGGCCGCCTTTCGCCTCTGCGTCGAATTCGGCTGGAGCGAATCCGTCGGCAATCACTTCAGCGCCGCCGTGTCGGCTGATGGCAAACAGTTCCTGATGAACCCGAAGTGGAAACATTTCGGGGCGATCCGGGCAAGCGATCTCTTGTTGCTCGATGCGGATGATCGGACGGTTATGAATCGCGAAAATGCACCAGATCCATCTGCCTGGACTGTTCATGGTACAATTCATCGCGAATGCCCCGCGGTCCGCGTACTGCTCCACTGCCATCCGCCCTATGCGACGGCACTTTCCACCCTCAAGGATCCGTCAATGAAGCCGATCGATAACAATACGGCGCGCTTCTTCGGCAGGCTCGGCATCGATCTCGGTTTCGGAGGGATCGCCGATGATGCCGAGGAAGGCGAAAGGCTGGCTCGATCTCTCGGCAGCAACAAGACGCTGATGATGGGGAACCACGGCGTGACCTGCACCGGCGATACCGTGGCAGAGGCATTCGAAGATCTCTATTTCTTCGAGAAGGCTGCGAAAACCCTGATGTTAGCCTATGCCAGCGGCCAGGCATTGAACATCCTGTCCGATGGCGTCGCCCGCAGGACCGCGGAAGGCTGGCATGCCTACAAAGGCATGGCGATCGCACATTTCGATTACCTCAAATCGACGCTCGACCGCAGCGACGCGTCCTACAAAGAATAGGGTAAGCGGAGACAGAAGCTAGGCCGGTTCATATCCGCGCTTCCACCGGCTGCTGGCCGGACGCATCGGGCAGCCGGCCGTCGTGGAACTTCGCCAGTGAATTCACCACGTCTTCGATCTCGGCCGCAAGCCTTTGTTCCGTCCACTCAAGCGCTTCGGCGGCAATTGCGCCGATGTCGCGCAAGCCTTGCATGGTCAAAGCGCCCTCGATCGCAAGCGTCGTACGCCGGAACACCACGTCGGAAAGATGGACGACGAGCTCTTGCCGTACGATCCAATCGATTTCGAGCGCGCTGTAATGCGTGGCCCCGGAGATACGCGCGGCGTCGGTATGTGCCGATGGATAGTCGAGGATCGCTGCGGCAGTGGTGCCGTATCGGCTCAAGAGCTGGTCGATCCGCCCCGGTGCCGCACCGGTTCGTTTCGCGACGGCACGCACCCATTCGCCACGTGCAGTCGCATTCCCCGGAAAGTCGCGGCCTCCGCCGATCGGAAGATGTTTTGTCGATTGACCGCGAGTGCGGTTCAAGCGCTGCAGCACCAGATCCGCAACTTCCTCGGCAAAGCCGCGAAAGGTTGTCCACTTGCCGCCCACCAGCGAGATAATGGCAAAGGGACGATCCGCCTGGGGCTCGATCACCGGAGCGGAATGGTCGCGGCTGATCAGGCCCGGCGACGATGCATCCGAAGCCGGCAAGGGACGAATGCCGCTATAGCTATAGACCACCTGCTCCCGCCCGAAGCTAAGTCCTGGCAGCAGTGCTTGGACGCTCTCGAGGAAATAGTCGATCTCGGGCTCTTCGCACCGCACATTGTCGGGATCGTCGCAGGGAATGTCCGTGGAGCCGACCAAAGCGAGACCGAGATAGCTATAGACGAGGCAAATGCGGCCATCATCCGCCTCGAAGTAAATCATATGGCCGTTCAGGCCGCGCACGAGCTCGGGGTGATCGAGCAGGATATGCGAGCCTTTCGTGCCGCCGATCAGGCGCGAAGGCGCGCCAAGCGCATGGTTGACGCGGTCGATCCAGGGACCGGCAGCGTTGACGACAAGCTTCGGGGAAATGGAAAATGTCGTGCCATCGGCTCGCTCGAAACGGAGCGTTCCACCCGCCGAAGACGTCAATGTGGTGAAGTTTGCCGCCAGCGCGTTTTCGTTGGCCTGAAGCCCATCCATGACTAGTTCGTAGACGAGCCGCTCCGGCCGGCTGATCTTGGCATCGTAGTAGATGCCACCCGCGACGATATCCGGGGTGACATACGGCATTTCCTTGAGCGCGCGCTTCTTCAATAGGAACCGGTGACGGGGCATGACGCGGTTGCGCGACCCGAAGAAATCATAGAGCGCAAGGCCGATCTTGATGAGAACGGCGCCACGGCTGCGCGGCGCCGTCGTCGAGCCCGTCAGCGTGCGCAAAGCTGCCCATATGCCTCGCGTCCATGAGAAAATCGGGATGAAGGTCGGGAGTGCCTCGACGCAGTGCGGCGCGTTCTGAAGCAGGAGATTGCGTTCCTGCGTCGATTGGGCAACCAGGCCGAACTCACCCGTTTCCAGATATTTCAGGCCGCCATGAATGAGCCGCGACGGCGCGGCACTTGTTCCCGACCCGAAATCGGCCTTGTCGACGATGAGGCAATTGATGCCCTGGGCGGCAAGATCGCGAAACAGCCCCGCACCGTTGACACCGGCACCGAGAATGACGACGTCTATGTCCTTGTCCGGCAACGTCGCAAAGCGATGTTTCAGATCGGCAGCAATATCGGTCATACCATTGTTTCCTAGTGAGCCGCCGTCAGCGAGTGCTTGTCCGCGCAACGGCTTTTTGTCCTAATCTTGCGCTTCAGCGGCGGCGAGGCGGCCGATTTTCGGCCAGATCGGCGTCATCGCCTCGGCGATCTCGCGGAACAGACCGTATCTTTCCCGATAATCGAGGCTGCGGGACGCATCCGGATGGAAGGTTGTGGCGATCTTGCCGACATCACGCGGGTCGCTCTGCGGATCGGCATAGAGGCCGATGCCTGCGCCTGCACAAAGAGCCGCGCCCCAGGCCGCGGCCTCGTCTGTGTCCGTCACCGTCACCGGAATGCCCAGCACGTCGGCGAACATCTGGACGACCCTCGGATTGCGGGAAACGCCGCCAGCCAGCCTTGCCTCGCTAAAGGCGAAACCGTCACGCAGCGCATCGACGTGAATCTTATGGTTGAAGGCAATTCCCTCCAGCACGGCGCGCAGCATGTCGCCGCGGTCATGCCAGCCGCCCAGACCGAAGAAGCCGGCGCTTGCCGAAGCACCATAGGGCGAGCCAAACAGATAAGGGTGGAAAAGCGCCGTCGAAGGACGTGCAAACGCGGCGTCGATCTCGGGTGCCAGCAACGCATGGATCGACCCACCAGACGCTTCGCAATTCGTGCGTTCGCTGGCGCAAAGCCGATCGAGGAACCAGTCGTAATTCGCCGTTGAAGCCGGCGAGATCGACATGTTGTTCCATTGACCGGGCGCAATGGCATTGCGGCAGAACCAGCGCCTGTCGACACGTGGCTCGGAGGAGAGGGTTTCGTTGATCGAGTATGTGCCGGCGATCACCGCAACCACGCCGGGGGCGTAACCGCCCGCGCCGAGCGCCGATGCGGTGACATCGTGCAGGCCCGCCACGACAGGCGTACCCTCGGCAAGCCCGGTGCGCATCGCTGCGGCCCGCGTCACATGACCGACGATCTCGTCCGAGCGTGAGGCCGGCGGCAAGGCATTCGCCAGAGCTTCCAGTCCGAAAAGCCCGAGTGCATCCTGCGAATACTCCTGGCTCCTGACATCCGTGAAGGAGGTGCTTGCTTCCGTCCGGTCCGTACCGATCACCTCGGTCAGGCAGAAGCGCAGCCAGTCCTTACAGCTCATGATATGGCCGATTTCCGCGAAACGGGCGGGCTCCTTCTCCTGGATCCAGGCAAGCAGCGCCGACGGCGCCGAGACGTGTGGCAACTGGCCGGTGAGCGCCAGGGCGTCCGCTGCGATCTGACTTTCCAGCCACCCATCGACGACCGCTCCCGCGCGGCTATCGAGCGACAGGATCGCACGTCCAAGCGGCCCGCAAGCGCGATCAAGCATATAGATGCCGTCGCCGTGTGCGGTTGCTGCGATCGCCTGGATATCGGAGGCAGGACGCTTGCTGAGGCTGATAGCCTCCGCGATTGCATCGGCCGTCGCCGACCAGAGCTCATCCATATCGCGTTCTATATGTCGTGCCTTGGGTATGAACTGCGTGACGCGCCGGCGCGCCACGGCGATCGGCGTTCCGTCGATATCGAAGATGACGGCCTTTGTGACCGTCAGACCGCTGTCAATTCCGAGCAGACTCGGCATTCTCATTGCTCCGGATAGTGGAAGGGTAGCAGGCATGATCCGGTCTGCGATCAGACCGACCGCCTTTGCGGTTGCCTGTCATCGCCACCCTCATGACCGGTCCCCACCGCCCTTGGCGATGACGACATTGATATCTTTGGATCGCATGCGGTCGATGTGCACGGCAGGCGTCTTGTCATCGACGACGACGGCATCAAATTCGCCAAGTGCCGCGAAACTATGCAGCGCCCGGCGCTCGAATTTCGTGTGATCGGCAAGCAGGATCCGCTTGACGGCGCTGTCGAACATCGCCCGCTTTACGTCGACTATTTCCGGCGACTGATGGAAAACGATATCGTCGGTGATCGCCGACATCGAAATGAAGGCGATATCGGCCCGCAGCCGGGTGATTTCGTTGATCGTCATGCGGCCCATGAATGCATTGCACCAACTGTAGTACTGGCCACCAAGCGCCAGAAGCGTCACATCATGCATGCCCTTCAGCGTATTCATCAGGGTGAGCGAGTTGGTGATCGCCGTCAGCGGGACCTTGGCGGAGAGATGGGCGGCCATTTGCAGCACGGTCGTTGAGTCATCGAAGAAGATCGCCTGACCCGGCTCCACAAACTGCATTGCTGCAGCGGCAATCGCTTTCTTTTCAGCCGCTTGCCGGTTTGAACGATAAACGTCGCTCGATTCGATGAGGCTGGTTGCGGCGGCTGTGACGATACCCCGTGTCTTGCGGAAAAGACCGCGGCTTACGAGTTCGTCGACATCGCGATGAGCGGTCATCAGGCTGATGCCGAATCTCTCGGTCAGATCCTCGATACGCATGGAACCTTCCGTCATCACGGCCTCGGCAATCATCTGCCGGCGAACGAGCTGGCGCGTGTGCCGGCTGTCGCTTGGCAATTCGTCCAAGAGGGATGCTCCTACGCTTGTCTTCTGTGTCACTTTGGCCCCTGCCGCTGAATCTCGTCGATGTCGGTTTCGTACAGCGAATGCAGTGCGAAGGCAAAAAGAGGAGATGGAACAACCCTTTGCATTGCGCATGTCTGGCCGCTTTCGGCGAACTGCCGGCGGCTGGAATGAGGGAGACGCCACTGCCGGCGTCCCCCTGTTGCCATCACTGCGACAGCACGAACGGAGCCGTGTACTTGTCGACGTTGTCCTTGGTGATCAGGATGCAATCGAAAAGCTGCTTTTCGCTCTTGGCGCCGGTCTTACCCGTCTTGATGACGCTGTCAGCCTGCTTGACAGCTTCCGCTGAGAATGTCGCGACTGGCTGCAATACCGTGTACTGCAATTCACCGGCCTTGATCGCGGCGACCGCATCCGGCGAACCATCGAAGCCGCCGACCTTGATCTTGGCAAGTTTGCCGGCTTCCTTCAGCGCGGCGATGGCGCCGAGCGCCATTTCGTCGTTACCGGAAATGACGCCGACAATGTCCGGATTGGCCTGCAGCATGGACTGCATCTTGTCATGCCCCTGGGTGCGATCCCAGTTGGCGACTTCCTTCGCGACTTTCTGCAGGTCCGGATACTGCGACAGCACAGTTTCGTAACCGTTGGAGCGGGTTGCGGCATTGTTGTCGGACGGAGCACCGAGCAGCTCGGCATACTTGCCCTTGTCGCCGACGCTTTCGACCCATTGCTGGGCCCCAAGTGCTGCCCCCTGCGCATTGTTGGAGACGAGCTGAGCCTTGGCGAGACCTTCCTGGTTGATTTCAGCGTTGACGAGAACGACCGGAATACCGGCGGCCACAGCCTTCTTCACCGCACCGACGGAGCCATCGGCGTTGGCCGGGTCGAGGATGATGGCGACGGACTTGTTGGTGATAGCTGTGTCGATCAAATTGCTTTCAGCATTGGTATCGCCCTTATGAGCGCTGACAGTCGCCGTATAGCCCAGCTTCTCGGCCGTTGCCTTTGCGATATTGCCTTCCGTCAGCCAGTACGGGTTGGCCGGATCGTTGACGATGATCGTCATCTGACCCGCGGCCCATGCTGCTCCGGTCAAAAGCGGCGCCACCGCGACTGCCGTCATAACAATGCGCAAGCCTTTTTTAAACATTAGTCTCTCTCCCATTTGATGAGCTCGGATTGTGCCGGCGAACCGGCGGTGCTTTCCGCAATCGGTGGGCTGTTCGAAGCAGCTCCGCCGTCGTGGACAAGTTCAGTCGCGATCGTCAGCCCGACTTGGTCCGACGGCCGTATTGGATGCTGTTCATCAGGACTGCGAGTACGATGACTGCGCCGGTAAAGACCGTCTGCCAGTAGGCGGACACCCCGATGATAACGAGACCGTCCGACAGGAAGCCGATGACGAAGGCGCCGAGCATCGTGCCGCGAACGGTGCCGCGGCCGCCGGTCAGGGCCGCGCCGCCGATCACCACGGCTGCGATTGCGGTCAATTCGTAGGTCGTGCCCGCGGTCGGACCGGCCGAGGTGAGCTGCGACGACAAAACCAGGCCGGCGATTGCGGCGCAGACACCGGAAAGAACGTAGACGATGATCTTCACCCGCTTGACCGGCACGCCGGACAGATCCGCCGCGCGTTCATTGCCGCCGGCGGCATAGAGCCAGCGACCGAAAGCGGTGCGGCTCAGCACGATACCGCAGATGATGGCCAGTGCCGCCAATACGATCACACCGATCGGAATGCCGGCCAGCCGGTTGAAGCCGAGCCAATCAAAGCCGGTATTGCCGAGTTCCGGACGGCCGCCGAGATTGTTGTAGGTCAGCCCGTTGGTCATCAGCAGCGCGATGCCGCGCGCTACGTAGAGGACGCCGAGCGATGCGACGAAGGCCGGTACGCGCAAATAAGCGATCAGCACGCCGTTCACTGCGCCCACCACCGCGCCGAGCGCGCATGTGATCACGACGACGGCCCAGACCGGCGGATAGAGGATGACGCCGAGGTTCGACAGCGTCACGCCTTGCATCAGGAAGCCGGCGATGCAGCCGGCAAGGCCGAGTGTGGAGCCGACGGAAAGGTCGATACCGCCGTTCAGGATCACCAGAAGCATGCCGATCGCCAGAATGCCGAAGATCGCGACATGCGAGGCCATGATCAGGAAGTTGTTGAGCGTGAAGTAATAGGGCGACAGAAAGGAAAAGACTGCGATGATGACGATCAGCGCGAAGAACGCGCGGCCTTCGAGGATCAACCGGATAACATTGGTGTTCCGCTTCTGCCCGTTCGCAACCGTTTTCTTTTCAGTGACATTCGTGACTGACATAATCAGTGCTCCATAATTGCCGGCTAGTGCGCGACCACTGCTTCGCCCGAAGCGGCCATAATTTTTTCTTTGGTGACGTCGGGACCGAATTCGGCGGATATCCTGCCGCGATGCATGACGATGATGCGGTGGGCGATGCTGAGGCATTCGCCGACCTCCGAGGTCGAATAGATCACTGCCAGACCCTGCTTGGCCCGTTCGGCCAAAAGCTTGAAGACCTCTGCCTTCGCGCCGACATCGATGCCGCGGCTCGGTTCGTCGAGCAGCATGACCTTGGGCTCGGTCGCCAGCATCTTGCCGATGACGACCTTTTGCTGGTTGCCGCCCGAAAGCGAGCCGATCGCCGCCTCGCCGCCGTCCGTCTTGATATGAACCTTGCGGATCGAGTTGTTCACCAGCTCCCGCTCGCGCCCGCCGGATGTCAGCAATCCTTTGGTGAACGCGGCGATGCTGGCGAGCGAAAGGTTGGAGCCGACCGTCATCGTCTGGACGAGGCCATCGCGCTGGCGGTCTTCGGGCACCAGCACCAGGCCACTGGCGATACGTCCGGCGATGTTGAGATTGCCGACGTCACGGCCTTCGAGCAGCACTCTGCCGCCACTTGATCGAAGACGTCCCGCGACGCATTCGAGCAGTTCGGTGCGCCCTGCCCCCATCAAACCGTATATGCAGACGATCTCGCCGGCGCGCACCTTTAGCGAAAGACGATCCACCGCGTTATAAGCTGCGCCGGACGGTCCGGGGACTGTCAAATCCTCCAGCGCAAGCGCGACCTCCCCGATCTCGTGGCCGGTCGGCGGACTACCGAGATCGAAGTTTTCGCCGACCATATTGCGGACGATCCATTCGAGATCGATGTCCTTGCGCTCGGCATAAGCCGTCATGTTCCCATCGCGAAGCACGACGGCATGGTGGGTGATCTGAAGCGCCTCTTCGAGATGGTGCGAGATATAGACGATGGAGACGCCTCGGCTCGTCAGGTCGCGAATGACCTTGAAGAGAACCTCCACCTCGCTGGCGCTGAGCGCCGAGGTGGGCTCATCCATGATGAGAATGCGCGAATTGACCGACAGGGCGCGGGCAATTTCGACGATCTGCTGCTGGCCGAGGCGCAGATCCTCGACGGGGGTGAGCGGATCGATCTCCTCCTCGAGCTCGGCCATCAGGGCGCGCGTTTGGCGTTCCTCTTCGGCAAAGTCCACGCCGCCATTCCTGATGATCTCGCGACCCATAAAAATATTGTCGCGAACATTGAGGTTCGGAGCGAGGCTCAATTCCTGATGGATGATTGAGATGCCGCATTCGCGGGCATGGGTGGAGGAAGAAAAGGTGACCGGCTCGCCATCGAGGACGATTTCGCCGGAGCTCGGCTGGACGACGCCGGAGAGGATCTTCATCAGCGTCGATTTGCCCGCGCCGTTCTCGCCGAACAGTGTGGTGACCTGGCCGCGATGAATGTCGAAATTGACACCCTTCAGGGCATGGACACTGCCATAGGATTTGGTGACGTGGCGAGCGGCAAGAACGACCTCGCCGCGTGCGCCCTCTTGTTGCGGCGCTGCACTCATTTGACTTCGACCTTGACCGGCGTGACGAGCCAGTTTTTCGGATTGATGAGCTTGAAGACGCCGACGACCGATGCTGTCTTGCCCGAAAGATTTTCCACATCGAGACCGGCGAGAACGGCCTTCTTCATCTCATTGTTGATCGCCGAACCGGCATCCTGATACTCGATCTGGTTGGTGAACTGGCCGAACTCGATCTTACCCGTGGCATCGCGCAGGTCCGTGCCGTTGACGGCCGGTCCCGTCTGGACGCGCACGACGATGTCCGCCGGCAATCCGTCCACCTTGATCTCGTTGTAATTGGCCTTTCGGGCGCCGAACACGCCGGTCAGCGAAACCGGCATAACCGGACCAGTGCTCGTCGCAACGCCGTATTTCTCGCCCGCCGCTTTCTTGTCGGCCGCGATTGCATTGGCGAGATCGACGGCAGCGACGGCGCGTTGCTCGACATTCGCCTGCACCTTCGGGAATTCTTGGGCACCGTAGGCTTCCGGCGAGAACGCTTGCTCTCGCACATCGTGTTCGGAGCCAATCTTGACCACGGTCGTATCAAAGCCAATCGCCGCTATGACGATCACCGCCGCCGCCACGCTCGCCCACAATGTGAATTTCGGCTTGGACGCCGCTTTTTGAACTTGTGCACTCATATTCGAAAGACCTTCGGCGCTATCGGCCGGATTGCCCTATTGGCAGGAAAACGGAAACGGCGAACCCCATTTGCCGGCAGATCATGATCATCAAAGCCG
This sequence comes from Rhizobium sp. BR 362, assembly GCF_036528765.1. NCBI lineage: Bacteria > Pseudomonadati > Pseudomonadota > Alphaproteobacteria > Hyphomicrobiales > Rhizobiaceae > Rhizobium > Rhizobium sp. BR 362. Next base: position 334,074 of record NZ_JARWGH010000007.1, read on the forward strand.
CTGTCGGCTTGCTCGGATGGAACGGGGCATCCCTCGCCCATCGACCGTATGGCATCGGCGTGAAGCCGGACCGCGTTCCGAAACGAAATAGCTCATCGAAGTTCCTCCTCAGTTTGCCTGTGCTCGTCTCTCCCGATCACCTGGCCTCGAACACAACAGCATCCCGGTCGCGATAGATATGTGTTATTAACGTCACAAACCATGTTATAATTTCGAAGGCGTGTCAACCGCCTCTCTAACTGCCTTCGCAGCTTCCTTACATCTTCTCCGTTACGGCGAGCAGCAACAGTCATTCCACTTGCAGCAATCGCGAGCGTCGTGGCATTCGACACAACCGCCAAAATTTTTCAAATAAGCAAGCGTGCCCATCTCATTGAATATCAACGAGATCCAGATCATTGACGCCGAACTGCCCGATCGGCTGCCTTTTTGGCCGCGACCGTTGCAGACCAAGGCACGTAGCGTCCACAGGCCTGAAGCCATGCACCTTCTGGCGGGTGCAGCCGATTGACAGGATCTATTTTATCTGAAAAAATTTACATTGCTAGAAAAATATTACGGCCAAAGTGATATTTCTATGTTATAAACTGATCTTGGCTTGCAGCACGAGAGGGAAGAAGTTTCCGGCGTGGGCTGCGAAGATCGCAGATCAGGTGACCGAAGGAGCGAGGAATGGGGTTGACGCGAAGGGTGACGGCTGAGGCGGATCTCGGCGCGCGAGAGCTATCGTGCAATGCCTAGCAAGGACGCGATCATTATCGGAATTGACGCGGGAACTTCCGTCATCAAGGCCGTCGCCTTCGAGCTCTCGGGCCGGCAGATCGCATCGGCCTCGGCGCGCAATCAATACACGATGGGGGACGATGGTTCCGCCACGCAGCCGCTCGGGCGCACTTGGTCGGACTGCGTGAGCGCTCTGCGCGGGCTCGCCGACAATGTGGACGGACTTGCCGCGCGCACCGCCGCCATCGGCGTCACCGGCCAGGGCGACGGCACGTGGCTTGTCGGCGCCGGCAATGTCCCCGTCGGCGATGCGTGGCTTTGGCTGGACGCACGGGCGGCCCCGACCGTCAACCGCCTGAACGGCCATCCGAACAATCGCGCGCGCTTCGAGGCAACCGGCACGGGGCTCAACACTTGCCAACAGGGACCGCAGCTCGCGCATATGGATCATTATATGCCGGAGCTTCTCGATCGTGCCGAGACGGCCCTGCATTGCAAGGATTGGCTCTATCTCAATCTCACCGGCGTCCGCGCAACCGATCCGTCCGAAGCAAGCTTCACCTTCGGCAATTTCCGCACGCGTCGATATGATTCCGTCGTCCTCGACACGCTCGGTCTCAACCATAGGGAATCCCTGCTGCCCGATATCATCGAGGGAACGGAGATCACGCATCCTCTGTCGGTGGAGGCGGCAGGCGCGACCGGTCTCTTGGCCGGCACGCCCGTCTGCCTTGGTTATGTCGATATGGTTATGACGGCACTTGGCGCCGGAGTGCGAACCGCCGGCCAGAATGCGGCTTGTTCGACGATCGGTTCGACGGGGGTGCATATGCGCGCCAAGGCGGTCTCCGACCTTCAGCTCAATGCCGAGGGCACCGGCTATGTAATTACCCTGCCGATCTCCGGCATCGTCACCCAGGTTCAGACCAATATGGGGGCGACGATCAATATCGACTGGATTCTGCAGATTGCCGCCGATTTGATGTCAGAGGCGGGTAAGAAGGTCGCCGCCTCGGACCTTATTTCCCGGATCGATACGTGGTTCGCTGAAAGCCGCCCTGGCTCTGTTCTCTACCATCCTTATGTTTCCGAGGCGGGAGAGCGCGGACCATTCGTCAACGCGAATGCCCGCGCCGGCTTTACCGGGCTCTCCATCCGCCATGGCTTTCCGGACCTTGTTCGCGCCGTCATCGAAGGGCTCGGCATGGCAACGCGCGATTGTTACGCGGCAATGGGCGATATGCCGCTCGAACTGCGGATGAGCGGCGGAGCGGCGCGAAGCCGCGCTCTGCGGCAATCGCTGTCCGCCGCCGTCAACGCGCCGGTCAGAATCTCGGAACGTCAGGAAGCGGGAGCCGCAGGTGTTGCGATGATGGCCGCAGTCGCAATCGGCGCCTATGCGAACATGGATGACTGTATTGCCGAATGGGTCACGCCGCTGCTTGGCCAAGCCGAAGCACCCGATGCGGAGCAGGCGCGCCGCTATGAGCGATTGTTCGCAGCCTATCTGGACGTGCGGCAGGCGATCGCACCCGCATGGGACAAGCTTGCGGCCCAGCCATAGGCAGTCCCTCCGCGCGGTCGAGACAGATGATTTTGATGCAGAAGGCATCCGAAGGAGCATGATATGACTGAACCCGAAATCCTCGATCTCTTCGTGATTGGAGGCGGCATCAACGGCGCCGGCATCGCGCGGGACGCTGCCGGTCGAGGTCTCTCCGTCATGCTCTGCGAGAAAGACGATCTTGCCGAAGGCACGTCGTCACGATCCGGAAAACTCGTTCACGGCGGTCTTCGCTATCTGGAATATTATGAGTTTCGCCTGGTACGCGAAGCCCTGATCGAGCGCGAAGTCCTGCTGAATTCCGCAAGTCACATCATCTGGCCGATGCGTTTCGTGCTGCCGCACAGCCCGACGGATCGCCCCGCTTGGCTGGTCCGCCTCGGCCTCTTTCTCTATGACCATCTGGGTGGCCGCAAGCGCTTGCCCGGCACCCGTTCCCTCGATCTCAGCCGGGATCCGGAAGGCACGCCAATCGTCGATCAATATACCAAGGGGTTCGAATACTCCGACTGCTGGGTCGACGACGCGCGGCTCGTATTGCTGAATGCCCTCGATGCCGCCGAGAAGGGCGCACAAATCCTGACGCGCACCGCCTGCGTCAGCGCACGGCGCGACAATGGCAATTGGGTCGTTCAGATGCGCGATCAGCGTTCCGGCGACACGCGCACGGTGCGGGCACGCGTTCTTGTGAACGCGGCCGGCCCGTGGGTCAACGATATCATCGGCCGCGTTGCCGGCTCCAACAGCCACCGCAAGGTCCGGCTGGTCAAGGGCAGCCATATCATCGTCCCGAAATTCTGGAGCGGTCAGCATGCCTATCTGGTTCAGAACCATGACCGGCGCGTGATCTTTATCAACCCCTATGAGGGCGACATGGCCCTGATCGGCACCACCGATATTCCCTACGAGGGTAAGCCGGAGCATGTGACGGCCGACGAGCAGGAGATGGATTATCTGATCGCCGCCGTGAACCGTTATTTCAAGGAGAAACTGCGCCGTTCCGATGTGATCTCAAGCTTCTCCGGCGTTCGCCCGCTGTTCGACGACGGTCAGGGCAATCCTTCCGCCGTGACGCGCGACTATGTCTTCGATCTCGACGAGACCGGCGGCGCGCCGATGCTCAACGTTTTTGGCGGCAAGATCACGACGTTCCGCAAGTTGTCCGAACATGCGCTGCAGCGGCTTGCCAAATTCTTTCCCAAGATGGGCGGCGATTGGACCCGCGGGGCGACATTGCCGGGCGGCGAGATTCCGAATGCCGATTACACCAGCTTCACCGATTCGCTTCGCGCGGCCTATCCCTGGATGCCACGCACGCTCGTGAACCACTACGGACATCTGTATGGGGCGCGGACCAGGAACATAATAGGCAACGCAGCATCGCTCGCCGCCCTCGGACGCCATTTCGGCGGCAATCTTTATGAGGCGGAAGTCCGCCACCTCGTTGCCCACGAATGGGCACAGACAGTCGACGATGTTCTCCTGCGGCGCACCAAGGAAGGCCTGCATATGACCGCCAAGGAGAAAGCGGATTTCTCGGTCTGGTTCGAGAGCGAACTGGCTTTGGTTGCCTGAGATATCCGAGGAGCCACCCCATGCCATTGACGCTTTCACTCAACACCAATCCGCTGGTCAACCGTTTCGCCGAGCCTGACGATCTGATCGAGACGGTTGCGCGCGACCTCAGGATCCGCGATCTGCAATTAACGCATGAATTCATCAATCCGAGCTGGCAGGCGCCGGTGATCCGGAAGCTGACCCGCACGATGCGGGCCGCATTGGAGCGCACCGGCGTTCGTGTGACCTCAGGCATGACCGGTCCTTATGGGCGCCTCAATCATTTCGGCCACCCTGACGCCGACGTCCGGCGTTACTATGTCGACTGGTTCAAGACCTTCGCCGACATCATCGCCGATCTCGGCGGCCAGTCGATCGGTACCCAATTCGCCATCTTTACCTACAAGGATTTCGACGATCCGGCACGGCGGGAGGACCTTACCCAGATCGCAATCGATTGCTGGGCTGAGGTTGCCGAGCACGCCCGTTCGGCTGGCCTTTCCTATGTGTTCTGGGAGCCGATGAGTATCGGCCGCGAATTCGGCGAGACAATCAGCGAATGCATTGCGCTGCAGGATCGCCTGACCGCCGCCAATCTCCCGGTGCCGATGTGGATGATGGCCGATATCGATCACGGCGATGTCACATCGGCAAATCCCGATGATTACGATCCCTATGCCTGGGCGCGCGCCGTTCCCAAGGTTTCCCCGATCATTCACATCAAGCAAAGCCTGATGGACAAGGGCGGGCATCGGCCGTTCACGGCAGAATTCAACGCCAAGGGCCGTATCCAACCCGCGCCGTTGCTGCAGGCCCTCACCGAGGGCGGTGCCGAGGACAATGAGGTCTGCCTTGAGCTGTCGTTCAAGGAGCGCGAACCCAATGATCGTGAGGTTATCTCGCAAATCGCCGAAAGCATCGCCTTCTGGGCGCCTCATATCGACACGGGCGCCGGAGACCTTCGCATCTAGTTGCATGAAGCCGGCAAGGCTTTAGGACATCAAACGTTGCGGCGTCGCATTTGATTCTCGCTCAAGCCTCGATGCGAAACAGCAACGAAGCAATGCCGCGGCCTGCATCGAGCAGTGCCGCCGGAGAAAGGGCGACCTTGGGTGAACGCAAGATCGAATGGAAGGGGACAATCGATGGCCGATGCGGATGAGTCGCTCGCCGTGCGCGCCGCCTGGCTGCACTATGCCGGCGGACTGACACAGTCGGAGGTCGCCAAGCGCCTCGGCGTGCCGTCCGTCAAGGCCCATCGCCTGATCGCACGCGCAGTCGCCGATGGCGTCGTCAAGGTGACGATCGACGGCGATATCGTCGAATGCGTGCAGCTTGAGACGAAGCTGGCAGAACGTTTCGGCCTGCAATATTGCGAGGTAGCGCCGGATCTCGGCGAGGAGGACTTCGAATTTCGCGCCCTCGGCCAAGCCGGTGCCGGGTTCCTGAAGCGGGAAATCGAGCGCGGCGACAACAGGGTCATCGGTCTCGGCCACGGCCGGACATTGTCATCGGCTGTGCACCACATGCCGCGGCTGAATGCGAAGGGTCTCCGGTTCGTCTCGATGCTCGGCGGTCTGTCGAGAAACTATGTGGCCAATCCCTATGACGTGATGCACCGCATCGCCGAAAAGACCGGCGCGCACGCCTATATGATGCCCGTGCCCTTTTTCGCCAATACCGGCGAGGACCGCGAAGTCATGCTTGCCCAACGGGGCGTCAGAGAAGTGTTCGACCTCGCCAACAATGCCGACCTGAAGCTTGTCGGCCTCGGCACGGTCGATACCCATGCGCAGCTTGTCCTCTCCGGCATGGTGGAACCGCGCGAGATTGCGGAGATCGCGGCCTCGGGCGGCGTCGGCGAAATACTTGGGCATTTCTTCGATGCTGACGGACACATTCTCGAGACGACGCTGACGGCGCGAACCCTCTCGGCTTCCTTGCCGAAGTCGAAAACGGAAAGACTGGTCGCCTTGGCCGGAGGCGCTGGGAAGGCCGAGGCCATCCGCGCGGTCCTCAAAAGCCGGTGCCTCTATGGCCTGATTACCGATGAACGAACTGCGCAGGCACTTCTGGAGCCCTCCCGCGCCACATAAACTTATAACAAACTAACAAAATTCGTGTGGAATCATGTGATAAACGTGTTACATTCCGAGCCATCCGATCCGGAGAGAACCGGAGTATCAAGGTGAAACGAGAAGAGCGGCAACAATCGATCATCAACTTGCTTGTTGAGCATAAGAGTGTCGACCTCGACGACCTGGCCGATCGCTTTGCCGTGTCGAAGATGACCATCCATCGCGATCTCGACGATCTCGAACAGGCCGGCGTCATCCGTAAGATCCGCGGCGGCGCGACGATCGACGCGGGTATGCAGTTCGAAAGCGACTTTCGCATCCGCGAACGCCAGGGCAACGAGGCCAAGCTCAGCATGGCGCGTCGCGCGCTGGAACTTGTCGAGCCGGGGATGACGGTCATGGTCAACGACGGCTCTATGGCCGCCGTCCTCGGTGAGATGTTGTTGCAGAGACGGCCGTTGACGCTGATCACCAACAATGCCGCGATCATCGATAGGCTGAAGAACGAAAGCGGCATCACCCTGATTGCGCTGGGCGGCATATACTCGCCGAAATTCAACGCGTTTTTGGGGGTGGTGACGGAGGAAGCGCTGTTTCGCCTTAGGGCGGACATCGCGTTCATCTCGACGCCGGCCGTTTCCGGCACCCTCGCCTATCACATGGACGACAATGTCGTACGTGCCAAGCGGGCGATGATCGCATCTGCGAGCAAGACCTGCCTCCTGGTCAACCACCAGCGCATCGGACACACCGCTTTGCATGTCATGGCCGATCTTTCCGATTTCGACGCCATTATCACCGACAGCGCCCCCGAGCCCACCGCCGCCGAGCCGCTCGAACGCGCCAACATCAACCTGATCATCGCCTCGGAATAGGAGACGACATGAGCGCCGCACCTCGATTCTGGATTGGAACCAGTTGGAAGATGAACAAGACGCTGGCGGACGCCAGCAGCTATGCCGAGACGCTGCGCGCCGCCGATGCCGGGCGCGACCCAGCGATCCAGCGTTTCATCATTCCGCCGTTTACCGCTGTGCGGCAGGTCAAGGCCGTGCTTGCCGGCACCTCCGTCAAGGTGGGCGCGCAGAACATGCACTGGGCTGACGAGGGTGCCTGGACCGGCGAGATCTCTCCCCTCATGCTGCGGGATTGCAATCTCGATATCGTCGAGCTTGGCCACTCCGAACGCCGTGAGCATTTCGGCGAGACCGACGAGACGGTCGGCCTGAAGACCGAAGCCGCCGTCCGCCATGGCCTGATCCCGCTCATCTGCATCGGCGAAACCTTGGCCGACCGGGAAAGCGGCCGGGCCACGGATATTCTGAAAACTCAGGTTCTCGGCGCTCTTTCGAAGCTGTCCGAGGAGCAGAAGACCGCAGAGATCCTTCTTGCCTACGAACCTGTCTGGGCGATCGGCGAAAGGGGAATTCCCGCCTCGCCACACTATGCCGATGCAAGCCATGCCGAGATTATTTCGGTCGCGCAAGATGTGCTCGGCCGCCGAATCCCCTGCCTTTACGGGGGATCGGTCAATCCGGGGAACTGCGAAGAACTCATATCGTGCCCGAACATCGACGGGCTGTTCATCGGTCGTTCGGCTTGGAGCGCTGAAGGTTACCTCGGCATCCTCGCCCAATGCACCGCCAAAATCCAAGGAGGTGGCATGAAAGATGCCGCGCCCGTTGAGAGAACGGATCATTGAGATGCAGGTGATGATCGAGGGACAGTCACACTTCCAGCCTTTCGGCGTACCTTATTGGGGTTCGCAAGATCTCAACAAGGGAGTTGGAAGCATGACTGCCTCTTATGAATACCATATCGGGGTCGACTACCACAAATCCTACAGCCATCTAGTGGTGCAGGATTCGGCTGGCAAGACGCTGCGCTCTGGCCGTGTGA